>CAZMZP010000012.1:0-59069 GCA_964570935.1 uncultured bacterium | reverse complement strand
AGGTCGAAGCAGCACAGACAATGACACGGTCCGACCTCGAACGTCTCTGACTCGCAGAGGTCGAGCGTGTCCCCTCGCGCATCCAGTTCAAACGCGATTGTCGCGCAGCAGTTCCACTCCGCCTGGTCGTGATACACGTGGATGTTGCTCCGCAGAACAGTTGCCCTTACGGAGTCCTGGCACGGAGGCTCGCTGGCCGGCACGGGGCTCGGGTCCGCGATCGACCCGAGGGAGCACGCGAAGAGAAGAAGCACGAAAAGAAGAAACGTGCCCAGCAGAGAGGCATCCTTCCGCATGGACCTCGCCCCCTTTCTTGCGACAGGAGAACACTGGGTCAGGGCAGCGGCACCTTGCGGATAACCACGCTACGCCATTCCGAGTGCCCGCGCAAGGGGGTAGTTCGGGCCCATCAAGTGCGGCGAGAACGTCTAATCGTTTGTTCGTTGTGGACCTGCGCGGTCACCACTCGCTAGTTATCTTGCCCGCCGTTAAAGGGGTGCGGACGCACAATGTGCTGGACATAACTCTGGTAGTGTGATATAGTTACACCGCTTACAAGTGGAACTGTTCAAGCAGGGACTTTCAGCAGCCGGCATCAGCCGGGCCACAGCTTCGGTTTAGCCACCACCAGCGCAGGGCCCGGTTTTTTGAACGGCGATGACGTAGTGTTGCCCGTTCAGAATCGAGCCGCCACATTACGGTTCTTTGGTTGACTCTGTCTCTACGCTCCTTCGGGAGTCTTGTTGCTGCGTTCATGTGTCACTAAACCGTGCCGTCGGGAGCCTGCGCGCTGGGTTTCCTGGTGGCCAACAGCAGAGGAGGTGTTGTGTTGATGAAGTTATTTGCGATTGTTCTTCTCACTTGCCTGGCGGTTCTGTGTCTGGTCCTTCCGGCCGGCGCCGCGACGGTCACGAGCTCGTTCAACAACTGGGTCTACAGCTATACCGTGACTCCGGCTCCGGGCGAAGCGATCAAGGACTTCCACGTCTACGCGAATCTCGACGAATGTGACGTCAGTCATTATTACTTCCTGGTTCTGCCGGCGGGCTGGAGCTTCACGGTGGTTCCTGTTTCGGGGAAGTGCGCCCTGACGTGGTGGACTACCGGCGATCCGCTTCCGGTGGGACTCCCGGCGCAGTTTGGGTACACCCACTACTGCATACCGTGCTGCCACACCTGGACAGTGACCGGCACCGGTGAGCCCGATCCGCTGGATCCGGCGCTCGACGGTTCGTGGAATCATCCGAACGAGCCCTGTAACATACCGCCGGAGTTCTCGGATGCTTGTTACGGCGGCGGTCTCGTTCTTGCACCCAGGTATCCGACTATGACCCCGGTGGCGAACTCCACCTGGGGTACCATAAAGGCACTCTACAAGTAGGACGGCAAGGCCGGGGCTTCAGCGCGCTTAACAGTCCGCCCCGGCCGACCTTCCGACCAGTAGCATGCCGTGGATAGCTGAGGTGCTTAGCAGAAGAGGAGGTGTTGTGTTGATGAAGTTGTTTGGGATTACTATGTTGTGTTGTTTGGCAACCGCGTGTCTGGTCCTTCCGGCTGGCGCGGCCACCGTCACGAGCTCGTTCAACCCCTGGGTGTACAGCTACACCGTGACGCCGGCTCCGGGCGAGGCGGTAAAGGATTTCCACGTCTACGTCGCCCTGAATGAGTGTTCCATCGCGGCTTATCTCAATTGGGTAATGCCACCGGGCTGGAACTTCACGATTGTCAATATGGGGACCAAGTGCGCGTTGACGTGGTGGACTACGGGCGCCCCGCTTCCTGTGGGAGTTGCGGCTCAGTTCGCTTACACGCACTATTGCGCCCCGTGCTGCCACTCCTGGATTCTGACGGGAACCGGCACCTCGAACCCGCTGGACCCGGCGCTCGACGGCTCGTGGAATCACCAGTCGGAGCCCTGCAACATTCCGCCGGCCTACTCGGATCAGTGCAATGGTGGCGGTCTGGTTGTGGCCCCGAGGTATCCGGACATGACCCCGGTGGCCAACTCGACGTGGGGAACTATCAAGGCGCTGTATCAGTAGGAACCTGAGATTCCGGAAGAGGGAACCAGTTTCCAAAGAAGACGGCCGGCTCAAAGCCGGCCGTCTTCTTTCTATGCCAGTCGTTTGGCGATAGCGGACCGCCGGGGACCGACCGTCGCGGGCTTAGTCTCGCGGCCCGCCCGAAACCCGGCGGGCACCCCCGCGGCGCCGCTTCCCGGCTGTCGGGCCTAGGCGTGGAAGTCCGTCTGGCCTTCGGCCGTCTGACCGGCGACCGTGCCCGCATCCTCCCGAACCTCCGCAGCCGGCCCCTCGTTTTTCTTCATCAACTTCTCCGAAAGCAGGATCGCCTCTATCTCATGCAGTATCTGCGGATCGGTGAAGTTGTCGGACTCTATCGCGCCGGCGGGACATCCCGCCGCACAAGTGCCGCAACCGTGACACAGGGTTTCGTCCATCACCGTCTTGTCCAGTTCGGCGTCGTACGAGATGGCCTTGTACGGGCAGATGCTGACGCAGGTCAAGCACCTGCTGCAGAGGTCGTCGTTGGCGTGAGCGCCGATGGCCTCGACCAGGACCTTGCCCTGGCTCAACAGCGTTATCGCGCCGCTCGCGGCGGCGGAAGCCTGTGACACGGTGTACGGAATGTCCTTCGGGTCGCAGCAGGTTCCCGCGATGAATATGCAGGAGTTGGACGTGCCGAACGGGTTCAGCTTGGGATGCTGCTCTATGAAGAACCCGGCCTTGTTCCTCGACACTCCAAACAGCCTTCCGACCTCCTCGGCGTCCTTCTGGGGCTGGAGCCCGTTGGAAAGGATCACCATGTCGAGCGGTATCTTCCTCACGACGCCGGCCAGGGTGTCCTCGACCTGCACGACCAGCCTGTCGCGCTCCGACCCGTTTGCCGGCTCACTCGTGACGGATGCCACCTTGCCGCGCACAAAACGGATGTTCTCGTTCAGCAGCCTGTCGTAGAACTCCTCGTAGCCCTTGCCCACACAGCGCATGTCTATGTAGAAATTGTACACGGTCGCGCCGGTGTGCTCCTTTATGAGGTGTGCGAACTTGAGCGAGTACATGCAGCAAACCTCGGAGCAGTGCGGCAGGTAACGCTGGTCTCTGCTGCCGACGCAGTGGATTATGCCCACTGTCTCCGGCGTTCTTCCATCGGACGTCTTGATGTGGCCCTGGGTGAACCCGCCCGCGTTGACCATGCGCTCGAACTCAAGCGAGGAGAACACGTCCGGATACCTGCCGTAGCCGTACTGCGGCATCTCCTTCGCGTCGAAAACGCTGTGGCCGGTGGCGAGTATTATCGCCCCTACGTCCAACTCCACGACCTTGTCCTGGTCCTCGTAGTTGATGGCGCCCGTCTTGCACAGCTTTTCGCAGGCGCGGCACTTGCCCTTCTGGAAGAAGATGCAGTTGACTTTGTCTATGACCGGTGTGTTGGGCACCGCCTGGGGGAACAGCGTGTAGATGGCCCTTCTCTCGCCCTTCCCCTGCTCGAACTCGTTGGGGATCTTGGCGGGGCACTTCTCCTGGCAGATTCCGCAGCCGTTGCACTTCTCGGCGTCCACGCAAGTGGCCTTGCGCCGGATCTTGATCTTCATGTTGCCGGCGTAACCGCTGACTCCCTCGACTTCGCTGTAAGTCATCAGCTCGATGTTCGGGTGCTGGCCGACCGAGACCATCTTGGGAGTGAGGATGCAGGCCGAACAGTCGAGAGTCGGGAACGTCTTGTCCAGCATGGCCATGTGCCCGCCCACGGACTGTTTTCTTTCCACCAGATAGACCTTGTACCCTGCGTCGGCGCACTGCAGAGCGGCCTGGATGCCGGCGATGCCGCCTCCCAGGACCATGACCGCCGGTACAACGGGCACCTCCCGTTCGGCCAACGGCCTCAGGTTGCGAACCCAGCCGACCGTGCCGGAGATGATGGCCTTGGCCTTGTCGGTCGCGGCGGTCGCGTCCTCGGTGACCCACGAGCACTGCTCCCTGATGTTGGCCATCTGCATCAGGTAGTGGTTGAGGCCGGCCGTGGCGCAGGTCCGGCGGAACGTCTTCTCGTGCATGAGAGGAGAACAGGCGGCCACGACTACTCCGTCCAGCTCGAGGTCCTTGATGTCCTGACGTATGAGCTCCTGTCCCGGCTCCGAGCACATGAACTGGTAGTCCCTGGCGACGACCACGTCCGACAGCCTGCCGGCCGTGGCGGCGACGGTCTTGACGTCGACCTTGCCGGCTATGTTCGAGCCGCAGTGGCATACGTAAACGCCGATCCGCGGTGTACGCTTCTTGGGCAACATTGCTTTTCCCCCTTAGACCTGAGCCGTTTCGAGCGAGGCGCTGTCTTTTCGTGTGGTCCTGATCTTCTTCTCGACGCCGGGAAGAATCGAACGAGAGAACCCAAGCTCCTTGGGCGTGAGGCCCAATCCCAGCCCGACCAGCTGAGCGAGGTTCAGAATCGGAAGCTCGGACTCCTTCCACGGCTGTTTCTCGTCGAACTCGGCCAGCTCGAGGTTGAGCTGGCACAGCGGGCACGGAGTGACCACGATGTTGGCCCTGGCGCGCTTGATGTTCTTGATGATGTCACGGCTCATCCCGACGCCGTCCTTCTTCCTGGTGGCCATCATCGCGCCGCTGCAGCAGGCGGTCTTGCCCTCGAACTGAGCGACCTCGCCGCCCAGCACTTCTATCAGTTTCTCCATGTTCTGCGGGTTGTAGGCGTCGTCACTCGCGGCGTTCGGCCGGACGATCTGGCAGCCGTAGTACGGGGCGACTCTGAAACCCTTGAGCGGGTTCGTGACGGCCTTCTTGACCTTCTCGACGCCCACAACGTTAACGAGGAAATCGAGCAGGTGACGCACGTTCACGGTGCCGTTGTAGGTGAGGCCGCCCGCGGCCAGCGCCTGTCTCACCTTGTCGGCCAGCGCGGCGCCCTTCTGGAACGCCTCGTTGACCTTGGTCAGCATGAGCCAGCAGCTCGGGCAGGGCGTCACCATTTCCGTGCCCTTCGATTCCGCCAGGGCCAGGTTTCTTGCGCTGAGCGAGAAGGCGAGGACCTTGTTCACCGCGATAACGGAAGTCGCGCCACAGCAGTTCCAGTCCTCGATTTCCTGCAGCTCGACGCCCAGCTTCTTGCAGACGTTCAGCAGAGCTTCCTCGTACGCCCTGGAGGTTCCCTTCGAAGAGCAACCCGGGTAGTAGAGATATTTCATGGCTCGTCCTTCCGCTGTGGTTATTGCTGTGCTTCCAGAGCCGCCGCCTTCTCGACGATCTTCTGGAAAGATCCGGAGTTCTTCACTCGATGGGGCTGCATCTGCAATGCCCCCGTCATCATCATGCGCATTCCGACCGGGACCTGTGACATCATGGTCACGGGATGGCGCAGCGCCATGTACCTCATCAGGAGCAGCATCTCGTTCATTCGCCCGTACTTGCTGACTATCTCGGTGAAGAGCTGGTAGAACCTGTACACGTCAGTGTCGGGGCTCATCATCCCCTGCTTGATGGACGCCCTCTTCAGCGCGTACATGATCTCGGTGATCTTTATCTGCGCGGGGCATTTCACCGTGCACTCGTAGCAGGAAGAGCACATCCAGGGAGTGAGGCTGCCCAGGACGTCCTTCTTCATGCCCGCGCGTATCATGGCGAACACCTGCCTGGGAGCGTAATCCATCAGAGGCGCAACAGGGCACGTTCCGCTGCAGGTTCCGCACTGCAGACAAGAAAGCACGCGCTCCCCTTCGGGGAGCGCGGCTATCTCTTCGAGGAAGTCCCTGTGTTGCTCGCTTTCGAGCAGTACTCGTTTTTTCATAGATTTCCTCTTGAGTCTCCTAGTTCTTGGTCATCTCCTTCAGAAGGAACTCCGCGAGGCCCCTCGAAGTGCGACCGTCGTAGACGAGCGGCGCAGTCTTCTCGGCGCCGGGCTGGACCGCCACGGTCTGGATTTTCTGCTCGTTGGCGCCCATGCCCTTGAGCAGCTCAGAGCCGGCGGTCACCGAGACGGTGCCGGGTATCCTGCTACTGTCCTTGGTTTCGAGGACAATAAGTCTATCACATTTGTCCGTCTCTTCAATAAGTTCTATCACGTTGAAGTCCTTGGCCCCCAGCGTGAAGGTTATCGGGTAGTTCCTGGCGAAGATGATGTCTCTCAGCTGAAGCCCTAACCCTTTGTGGCTGTTGAGGATCTCGCCGGACGACAGTAGCGCGACCTCCTTGCCGTTGCGGTTGATTATGCGGATCTTGCTGATCCAGTTCGGCAGCTTTCTCGAAGGAGCGACTTCGGGCGCCGGCTGGAGCGTCGGACCGAACACAGAGTTCAGGACATCGATCATCTCCGGGACCGACCACGGACCGACCGCGAAGTAGAGGATCTTGTTGGCTCTGTATTCGGCCTCGTGCTTCGAGCCCTGGGCTCCGCGCACAACCACCTTCACGTCGGGATACATGGCGTTCACCGTCTTCACCAGCTCCGGGCCCTTGCCGTCGTAGGAGGCGGCGTCGATCATGAAGAGCGCCTTCTTTGCCTTCCTGAGGGCGTCAAGCGCGCCGTCCGGTGTCTTCACGGCCTCGACCGTGCAGCCCAGGTTTGTGAGCAGCTCCAGCTCCTTCTCGAGCTTGGCGCCGTTGGCGGCGGCCAGCACCACAGTGCGGGCCGGCGTCGCCGCGAGCTCCGCTTCCATGTCCGTGGGCCTTACGTGGGCTATCCAGGCCTCTTCGCACGGCTTCTCCCACGACTCCTTCTTGGAGGCGAGAGCGGCGTTGACCCTGGTTATCTGGCCGGTGATCGGCGACTGGACCACGCGCGGCGTGCCGGCGATCGTCATTACCGCGACCGGCAGGCCTCTGTAGACCATGTCGCCCACCTTCGGAAGCTGCACCTCTGTAAGCGTCTTCGCGTCCTGCGTGGACAGGAACGCGCCGATGCGCGCGGTTCCGTACGGAGCCTTCTGCACCCAGGTCTCGTCGTAGAATCTGTACTCCTTGGAGTACTCGATCGCTTTTTCCTCTTCCACTGCGGGGACCGGCTCTGCCACCGCAACCGCAGGCTTGGCCGACTTTGCCGCGGCCTCCGGTACCGGGACGAGCCGTCCGACCGCCTCCAGCAGCTCATCGGGCGAGAACGGCTTCGGGATGAAGTCGACGGCGCCCAGCCGCATGCAAGCGGCGGCATTCTCGGTGGTCGAGTAGCCGGTGATAATCATCACGCGCACGTCCTTGTGCTTCTTGCGCAACTCCTTCAAAAACTCGAGTCCGTCGAGCGCCGGCATTTTCAGGTCCAGCAGCACGGCGTCGTAGTTCTTCGTGCTGGCCAGCTCGAGCCCCTTCCTGGGGTCCGTGCTGGTCTCGACCGAAAAGCCCCGGCCTCCCAGAATGCGCGAGCAACTGTCGCACACTACCTTTTCGTCATCAACGACGAGCAGATTCGTGGTCTTCATGGCATCCTCCTTGTCTGCGCTGGTGCGCATGGTTTGTTGGTTCCTCCTTGAGACTTAGAATTGACTTCCGCTATTCCATAAGGCAACCCTCGTGCCAGGTTCGGCATGTGAGTAAAAACGTCAGTAATCGATTATAAGACAATGAATTGAAGCGTGTCCGCGGCCGTTTCGCCAGGAAAAAGAGAAGACTGGTGTAAGAGGGGCACGGGAGTGTGGTAATTCTTTTATTTAGATGAAGTTGCAGCAGAAAAGGTGATTGCGGGCGTGTATATTGTTATTATACATCCAAGAAGAATCGTATAGAACCACTATACACCAGAATCGCTGCGAGGAGATGGGCAAAACCACGGATTCGGAGCGGACTGGCCGCGCCTACTGCGCGGTTTCCTTGGGGATGAGGTCTTCTCCGGTCAGGCGGTACTTCCGCATGAGGGCGTGGAAGTTGGTGCGCTGCATGCCGACTTCCTGCGCGGCCTTGCTGACGTTGCCGCCGGAACGTTCGAGGGCCTCCATTATGAACTGGCACTCCAACTCCTGAATTGTGCCCTCGCAGGCCTGGCGCTTGAGAGCCCTGAACTCCTCCCACGTCCGGGGGATGGCCGCGTGAGTCGGTCGGACCGGGATTCTCTGCATCTCGGGAGGCATCTGATGAGGCCGGATCATCTCGCTGTCGCACATTATGGCAATGCGCTCGACGACGTTCTTGAGCTCCCGCACGTTGCCGGGCCAGGTGTAGCTTTCCATCAGCGCCATGGCCTCCGGCGCGAAGTACTTTGCCTTGAACTGGTAAGTCTTGCGGTACCGTTCCAGGAACGTCATGGCGAGACGCGGGATGTCGCCCGACCTCTCGCGCAGCGGTGGGATGTGAATCGGCAGCACGTTCAGGCGGTAGTACAGGTCTTCCCTGAACGTCTGCTGGCGCACCATTTCCAGCAGGTCTTTGTTTGTCGCGGCTACCAGGCGGATGTCCACCTCCCGCTCGACCGTGTCGCCGACTTTCTTCACCATCCGGGTCTCGAGCACCCTGAGGAGCTTGCCCTGTGTCTCGAGGCTTATGTTACCAACTTCGTCGAGGAAAAGGCTCCCCTTGTCGGCCACCTCGAACAGCCCCTGCTTTGTGACTATGGCCCCCGAGAACGAGCCCTTGACGTGTCCGAAAAGCTCGCTCTCGATGAGAGACGACACCAGCGAGCTGCAGTCGAACGCCAGAAACGGCTTCTCGTTCCGCGGGCTCAGGTTGTGGATTGCCCTGGCGAACATCTCCTTGCCCGTACCGCTTTCGCCGGTGATGAGCACGGTGCCCTGCGTGGGGGCGACGCGCTGGACCAGCTTGAACACCCGTTCCATGGCCGCACTCCCGCCGATGATGCCCTCGAAGCCCTCGTGCGACCGCAGTTTCTTGCGGAGCTCCACGTTTTCCCTTATCAGGGCGGAGCGCTCCAGCACCTTGCGCACGATGAGACGCAGCTCGTCGGGCGTGAACGGCTTGCTCACGTAGTCGGTGGCCCCCAGCTTCATCGCGTCGACGGCGGTCTGGATTGTGGAATAGCCGGTGATGATGACTACTTCGCTGGGGACTCCCGCGTTCTTCAAATGCTCCAGCACTTCAAGCCCGGTGAGGTCGGGCATCACCAGGTCGAGGAGGATCACGTCGTATTCGCCCGTCAGGGCCAGGGTGAGCCCCTCGTCCGACCGCTGCTTGCAGTCGACCTGGTAGCCCTCCGTGGAGAGGATCCTCGCGCAGCTGAGGCAGACCACCGCCTCGTCGTCTATCACCAGAATGCGGTGGGGTCTTGTCTGTTCCAGTGTTGAAGCTTCGGCTTCGGGCATTCTCAGTTTTCCTTCTGCTTCTCGGGTTCCTCCACCGGCAGTACGACGGTGAAAGTGCTTCCCTTGCCGCACGCGCTCTCAACGTCTATCGTGCCGCCGTGCCGCTGGACGATTCCGTAGCTGACGCTGAGCCCCAGGCCGGTGCCCTTGGTGGGCGGCTTGGTGGTGAAGAACGGCTCGAAGATGTCGTCCAGATTCTCTTCCTTTATCCCGCAACCCGTGTCCTGGAAGACGACGCGCACGCTCGTGCCGGCGACCGAGGTCGTTATCTTGAGCGTCCCCCCGCCCTCCATGGCTTCGCAGGCGTTCAAGGAGATGTTGAGGAACACCTGCTGGAGCTGGTTCTTGTCCCCCAGTATCCTGGGGATGTCGCCGCCGAGGTCTTCCACTATCGTGACTTTGTGGAACTCCTTCTGGCTCTTAACCAGCGTCGTCGTCTGAGCCATGACGTCGTTGACGTCGATCCACTGCTTCTGCGGCGGCGACTCGCGCGCGAAGTCCAGAAGGCCGCGGACTATCCCGCGAACCCTCGTGGTCTCGCGTATGATGACCCCGAGGTCTTCCTTGGACTGCTCGTCCGTCTTCTCGTTCTGGTGGAGAAGGTGGGCGAAGGTCAGCACGCCGGTCAGGGGGTTGTTTATCTCGTGAGCGATGCCGGCCGCGAGCCGGCCTATGGAGGCCAGTTTGGCGCTCTGGCTGAGCTGTCTGCCGGTCGCGATCTTGAGCTGTTTCTCCCTCTCCTCCACGGCGTCGGCCATCTGGTCGATGGCGCGGCAGAGATTGCCCATTTCGCCGGCCGGCCGGAGCCCAACCCGGGCGGAGAGGTCTCCCTTCACGACCTTGTCCGACATCGCCAGGATGCGAGTGATGGGCCTCAGTATGAGCTGCGTCTGGAGGAAAAGCACGCCCAGCACGATCAGGGTCGTGATGATGATTGTCACCAGAAAAACGTCCACGATGGCCTTCTGGGGGCTGACGAACGGCGCCTCCAGCAGCCCGACGTAGAGGATCCCGACTATGTTGTTGTTCAGGTCCCTGATCGGACCGTAAGCAGTGATGTACCAGTCAGTGACCACGAAGGCGCGGTCCGACCAGACTTGTCCCTTTACGAGTACCTTGTCGTAGACGGCCGAGCTCAGGCGCGTCCCGATAGCGCGCGTGCCGTCCTTGTTCCGGACGTTGGTGGATATCCTCAAGTCGCCCTGGAAAATGGTGGCGGTCCCGGTGTCCTTGCCCTGATAAGTCTGGTCCTGGAAGACCTCGTTCTTGATGCTGTCCACGATTCTGTAGCGCCGGTTGAGCAGATTACCGCCGTACAGAAGCCCGACCTTGTTGCCCGCCTCGTCGGTCACGAAGACGGCGGAACCGATCACCATGCCGCTCGTCTCGACCTTCCTGTCCGTGGGCCTGGCGGCCGGCGTGGGCAGGATCTCGAAATAAGCCCTGTCGACCAGCTGCTTGCCCTCTTTCTCCAGGCACCCCCGCTCCAGAATCGTGGTTCCGGTCGCGGACTTTCCGTCTTTGAGCGCCTTGGCGATTATGAGGTTCCGAGTCACGTCGTCGCCGCTCTCGCCCGGGTTGGCGGCCCTGTAGATGACCTTGCCGTCCAGCCCGACCGCGGAGAGCATGTCGATTTCGCTCCGCTCCTGAGCGGTGCGCAGCAGCCTGCCCAGGGCGGCGCTGTTGCGGGTCCTCATCGCCTGCGCGAGGGACGTGTCGAGGGAGATGGCGCGCAGGAACTGGTCGATACTCTCGACCCTGTTGTTGTAAACGGTCCAGGCGGAGTTGAGGTCCAATCGGACGCGCGTCTGCACCTCACGGATGAGCACGCGGCCGGTGTGTCTGACGGTGATGAAATAGAGAATGGAATTGGCTGCGAGGATGATGGCTATGAAACCGATCGTGATGCGAAGACGGATGGTCATGCGGTCGACCCTCGACTTGAACGGACTTGCGTCCCGGACGACGCTGCTGCCACGGACATGTCGCTTTTTGAGAGGCCAGTTACGGGTGAGCCGTTCAGGGTCTTTTCGCCAGGAGCAGACGCGACCCCGCTGATGCCCCGCATCCCCACGTCACAATCAGACTCTACCCCACCCTCTCCGCAACGTCAAGCCTCGAAAGAGGTAAGACCATAACCGGTTCTGTGTGCTTAAATTGCATCCATCGTCACAAGAATGAACGAGGATTTCGGCGTCCTTGCGCGGCGCCCTGGACCGCCGGGCTGTACGTTCGGGGTTCGCGGCCGCCGTTTTCGGGCGGCTTTTTGGGCTGGACATCCCTTCAGTGCGAGCTTACCTTCTTCATCGACAGGAAGAGCAGAACGCCGCCTTCGGCTCCGGCGCCGGTCCGTGGCGCCCGGGGTGGTCACGATTTTGCGACACGACGAGGGTCCCGGGGCGATTCACCTTCTCGGGGCGGGGGAGACTGGGCAGTGCGACTACTCGGTTCGATCAACGAGGCCTTCTCCGAAGCGGCGTCTCTGTATGCCGACAAGCCGGCCCTGATGCACAAGGACGAGCGGGGCGCGTACAGGGCCATCACGTTCGCGGAGCTGAACCGATTCGTCGACGGCCTGGCGCGGTCCCTTCGAAACCTGGGTCTCCGCCGCGGCGACAGAGTGGCAATCCTTGCCCGCAACTGCCCCGAATGGGTGGTCACGGACCTGGCTGCTCTGAAGGCCGGCGCGATAGTGGTGCCGCTCTACACCACACTCTCGCCCGCCGCGCTCAAGTACATAATCTCCGATTCCGGAAGCAGTCTTGTGTTCGCCGGAGACGGCAAGTTCTTTGAAGTGGTCGATTCTCTCCGGAGCGAGCTTGATTCCGTGCGTGACGTCGTGGTGTTCGAGTCTTCCGGGATCGAGCGGGGAAGCGCCTTCACTGACTTCTGGCCGCTCGTGGAAGCGGGAGTGAAGGACGCCCTCGTTTCTGTACGGGCGGGCGCGGTCCCGAAGGTCGAGGGCGCGGTCCCGGAAGCCACGGGTGCGGGCCCGGAAGCCACGGGTGCGGGCGGCGGTTCCGAAACAAGCTGGCCCTCGGTCACGCCGGACGACGCGGCAACGATAGTCTACACGTCCGGGACGACTGGCGAGCCGAAGGGCGTCGTGCTTTCGCACGGGAACATTCTTTCCAACGTCGCGTGCTCGATTGACAGGTTCAAACTGTCTCCCAGGGACAGGTACCTCTCCTTTCTTCCGCTCTCCCACTCGTTTGAGAGGACAGCCGGCTACTACTCCACCCTTCTTGCCGGCGTGTCAATCGCGTACGCCGAAGACATCACGACGATTGTCCAGGACGCTCAGAAGATCCGCCCCACCGGTCTCATCGTAGTCCCCCGAATACTCGAGAAGGTGTACGAGGCGGCCCAGGCCAAGGTGGCCGAGGGCTCGCCCCTCCTCAGATGGCTCGTGCGGGCGGCGATCCTGAACCTGAACCGCCGCGTGAACCTGAGATACAGGGGCAGGCGAGTCCCGACCGCGCTAAATCTCAAGTGTTTCTTCTACGACAGAGTGGTGGCCAGGAAGTTCAGGAATATCGCGGGCGGAAAGCTGAGGTTCGTGGTCTCAGGTGCGGCCCCTCTCGACAGGAGACTTGCCAAGACGCTTCTGGCGCTCGGGTTCAACTTGTTCGAAGGGTACGGGCTGACGGAGACCTCTCCATCGGTCTGCTGCACTCGCTTCGGCGACAATCGTCTGGGAACGGTGGGGAAGCCCTACGACGGAGTCGAGGTGAGGGTCGGAGAGAACAGCGAAGTGCTGGTCAGAGGTCCTAACGTGATGAAGGGCTATTTCAACAGGCCCAAAGACACGGCCAGAGCCATCGACGCAGAGGGTTGGCTCCACACCGGCGACCAGGGCCGGTTGGACGACCACGGCAACCTGGTCATCACGGGGAGGATAAAGGAGCTGATAATCACTTCGTACGGGAAGAACATCGCGCCGGTTCCCATAGAAACCGCCATAAAGCAGAGCGACTACGTCGAGGACGTGATGCTGCACGGAGACAGGGAGAAGCACATCGTCGCCGTCGTGGTCGCACAGAGAGAGGCAGTGGAACGGTACGCGCGGGAAAACGGGTTGAAGGCGTCCGGCTACGAGCAGCTGCTCAGGGAGGAAGCGATAAAAGCTCTGATCGCTTCCGAGATAGAGAAGGCCACCGGGAACCGTTCTCCTTTCGAGAAGGTCAAGGCGTTCACGCTCGTGAGTGAGGGCTTTACCGTGGCCAACGACCTCATCACGCCCACCTTGAAGCTCAGGCGCGAGAAAGTCAGGGAGAGATACCACGACGCCATCGAGGCGATGTACGGCAGGCACGGGACGGAGTGACGAGTCCGTACGGGAGAGAAGAATGCAGGATCGAGTGTTCCTCACGGGGGCGACTGGATTCATAGGAGCGAGTCTTCTGCAGACGTGGCTCGACCGCTCGGACGCTACAGTCACGGTTCTGGCGCGGGCCAAGCGTGACGTGCCCCCGGGCCGGAGAATCAGAGACGTGATGGACGAGCTGTACCCACAGGCGCGCGTGCCGCGTCTTCTCGAGCGGGTGAAGGTGGTGGAGGGCGACGTGACGCTGGACCGGCTGGGTATGCGCACGGATGAATACGAGCGCCTGACGTCAGAGACTACGCACGTCATCCACTGTGCCGCGGCGGCGCGATTCGACCTGGAGCTGGAGGACGCCAGGAGAGAGAACGTCGGAGGCACCAGGAAGGTGCTGGAGTTCGGAAAAGCGTGCGGCGGCCTGCGCAGGATGGACTATATCGGTACGGCCTACGTGGCGGGGAAGCGCACCGGCTTCATCAGAGAAGACGAGCTGGACGAGGGTCAGCAGCACAACAACACGTACGAGAGAACCAAGATGGAGGCCGAGAAACTGGTGCGTCAGAGCATTCCGGACCTGCCGGTCGCGATACTCAGGCCCAGTATCGTCATATGCGATTCCCAAACCGGACGCGCCACGAACCACAACGGTTTCTACAGGGCTCTGAGCATGTACTGGCGGGACGCGTTAAGCGCGCTTCCGGGCAATCCCGAAACGCGCCTGGACCTGGTGCCGGTCGACTACGTCGCGGAGGCGGCCTACTCGATCACGACACGGGGCGATTCAGCAGGGCAATGCTATCATCTGGCCGCGGGGCCGGACGTCTCGGCGCCGCTGGCGGAGGTCCGGGACCTCCTGTCGTTCCACTTCGGAAAGAAGAAGCTGGAAATCATCCCGCCGGAGGAATTCAGGAGTCTCGTGGCCGCGCGGCGGCCGGCCCTGTCGGAAGCGGAGCGCGACATTGCAGACGAGGTCCTGCTGTACTTGCCGTACCTGGTGGGAGGGCCGGCCTTCGACACGTCCAACGCGTGGAAGGCCACCGGTCTGACGCCGCCCAGGGTCGAATCCTACGTCAGGACCATGGTGGACTACGTCAAGCGGCACTGACGCGCCTGCCGCTGCCGGCGGCGCGGACCTTGGAGGTGACAGCGTGAAGGTACTGATTGTCTACTACTCGATGTACGGCCACGTTCACAGGATGGCCGAGGCCGTGGCCGAGGGCGCGCGGGAAGTCGCCGGCGCGGAAGTGAGCGTGCGCCGGGTGCCGGAGACGCTCTCGCAGGAGATACTCGCGAAGATGGGCGCCCTCGAGGCGCAGAAGCTTCTCTCGCACGTGCCGGTCTGTTCGGTGGACGAGCTCGCCTCGGCGGACGCCGTCATCTTCGGCGCGCCGACGCGTTTCGGCAACATGTGCGGGCAGATGAGGCAGTTCCTGGACGCCACCGGACAGCTCTGGGCGGCGGGAGCGCTCGTCGGCAAGGTGGGAAGCGTGTTCACCAGCAGTGCGACCCAGCACGGCGGGCAGGAATCGACCATCCTGAGCTTCCACACGACGCTGCTGCACCACGGCATGGTCGTCGTCGGGCTGCCGTACACGTTCCAGGGCCAGACGCGGATAGACGAGGTAACGGGCGGTTCGCCTTACGGAGCGTCCACAATCGCGGGCGGCAGGGGCGAGCGCCTGCCCAGCGAGAATGAGCTCGCCGCCGCGCGATTCCAGGGCCGACACGTTACGGCCATCGCGAAAAAGCTTGCGGGATAGCGTCCCTTCTCGCGAGAGAGCCGGCGTGAACGACGGCGTCCGAACCCGGCGGGCTGACCCCGGCGCCCAGGCTGCTAAGCCTGGTCGCGTATCGCCTTCTTGAGCCGCTGCACAAGCCGCCTTCTTCCTGCCGCGTCGGCAGCGAGCTCCAGCTTGAGCTTGCGCCACGTCGCGGGACAGTCCTTGTACTTGACACCCGTCAGCTCGTGGAAAGCGCGGTCTATCTCTTTCCGATTGTCGGCCGTGACCTCTATGCCGGCCTCCGCAAGCAATTCCTTCATGTGGCGCAGATAGCAGGACACGATGCCCCCTCCTTCGGTTGTGGCGCGGCTGCGTGCGTGCGGCTGCGCGCCCGGTGTGCTCGCGCCGGTGCCGGCGGCCGTCGCGCCTCGACTGTTCACATCATACACCGGTTGAGTCCCGCGCGCCCCCTCCTTGGCGTCCGGCGCAGGACTTCCTGAACCAGCGACACTTGCGACGGGTACGAAGTAACCATCTTTTTCGCACCGATGGGAACTCGGTCACACCCGCGTCTGTTCGAGGCGCTCGCGGACGCCGCGAGGGCGCGACGCCGGTGCGCGACGCAATACCTGACTAAAATTCTCAGGAATTTGTCAAGAATACGCAGTTTTTTCTTGACTGTAATCCTGTGTTCTGGTATTCTGTGTATGAGATTGGTGATGGGTGGCGGTGTTCTCGCACTCGGATAGCCCCAACTTTCGGACCCCCTGAATTGCCCTGCCGGGCAGCACAAGAGCTGCCAGAGTCCTTCTCAGACTTTGCCCTGCTGAGCGGCTTCGAAGCGATCTGCTTACCGCCCCGTCATGCGCGGGCGGTGAAAGTGCCCTGTTGCCGCTATACGGCCGCGGAGTGTGACGCGACGGCATTCTGACACTCGCGCCCCTTCGAGATTCTCCTGTTAGCAGCAAAACTCAAGAGGAAGGCAGCGTCGGTGAACCCGACGCGCCAGTCACCGCAGCGGTGCCCTGTTGTGGAGACTCGTCCGGAAAGGAGGAATGCAACGGCACTTGACCCAAGGCGGTGGTTCGACGTCTCGCGCGCTCGGAAGTCAGGTGTGGTGTGGTAAACCAATTGGAGTTTCTCCAAACGGAGGTAGCAACGATGAAAAAGCTTCTGGCGATTTCACTTGTTCTGCTGGTTGCTTTGCTCGCCGCAACCGTTGCCGGAGCGAAAGAGATCGAGAAGCGGGTTCCGATGCTGCTTGACCCGGCTTCGAGAGGAGTGCCGATGCCCGGCGTCATGGGCGCCAACCAGGGCGGCACCGACACCTTCTACTACGGCGGCACCGTCCTGGCGGGCGGTGTGCCTTACGCGGCCGCTCCTACCGCGGCGGGCCGCGCCAACGCCAAGATGTGGACGTGGGGAGCCGGCGGCTGGAACGGAACGCCTCACAGCGGCCGGAACATGGACGGCTGGACCGGCAAGGACAACACGGCGCAGACCGAGAACTACTTCAGAGTGATGGACAACACCACTCTGGGTCAGAGCTGCGTGATCGCCGGGACGAAGTCGCTCTTCTGCGGTGGCACCGGAGCCGAGGCCGCGACCCTCTGCTTCGTGGACCTGAGCGGCACCGGTTACGGTAACAACTGGAATCAGAAAGTGGCCACCCCCCAGGGCACGTACAACGGCACGGAGCAGATCAGCGCGACCTACTCCTACACTCATGAGACCGAGCCGGGTTACGATTACGTGTACGTGGTCCTGGAAATCTACGATACGGGAGCGGGCGAATGGGTCACGTACGACACCATGGCGACGTACGACGACCTCGGCAGCGGCACTGAGGTGCTGGACGTTGACAGCTACCTGGCCGGAGGTCCTCCCGCGCCCGTCGATTTCCGCCTTCTATTCCATTTCATCTCTGACGGCGGTGCTTCGGACGAGGACGGATACTACCCGGGACTCTGCTCCGCCTTCGCGGTGGACGACTACTCGATAGACATCGACGGCTCGGTGTCCAGCGAGAACTTCGAGAGCGCGTCCATCGGAGGCCTGCCCACCGGTTGGACCAAGGTGCTTTCGGGTTGCGGTGACTACGCGCGAGTGGAGCACCTCGATAACCTGCCGGTTCCGCTGAGCACCGACCCGTGCGTGGCCGAGGTGCCGGGGCTGTGCTTCGTGGCCGACAGCGTGGCGGTCATGTTCGACCCCGATTCCCCGGAATATCCGCATCCTGTGTGCCAGGACAACTGGCTGCTCTCGCCGATAATCAACTTCTCGGCTTATCCGGGACTTCCAGGCAGGTCCATGGAATGGGATCAGTTCCTCAATATGCCGCTCAACGACCACGTCTTCGTGTACTGGCAGGTAAAGTACGCGCCGGGGTGCGAGTCCGGTGGGTGGAGCCCCTGGTTTTCTGACAACTACGTGTACTACTCCACCGAAGGCGTACAGTGCTTCTCACCGACGCAGTTCGACGTGTCAGGCTATCTGCCGCCCAGTGCCGAGCGGGCGCAGCTTTGCCTGGCGACCATCAACTACTGCGACGAAGACCCCTGGGGGTTGGGCTGCACGCACACGAACAACGTGACGCCGTACTTCGACAACGTCGCGTTCGGAGTGTTCGGCTCTACGGTCGCTCCTTACATCAGCATGAGGGAGCTGGACTTCTTCCAGGATCAGTTCCCCGAGGACGGAACTCTCAACCCTGCCTCCACCGCGGACACCAGAAGCCCCAACTACCAGAGTAACCTTGTGCCGCCGATCTTCGGAGACACGCTGGTATGCCGGGGCAGCGCCGACGACATGGAAGTCTGGTTTGTGTTCCGCATGGCGAGGGTCGGGCCGCAGCAGGCTGAGACGGCCCCGTTCTTCACCGACTGGTTCCCGGGCGTGACTGGGGGAGGCTGGTACGAAGCCAGGATGGACACCTCCCGCGCGACGAACACGGCCGGGACGGGCACGATCACCGTCCCCGATGACTACATGTGCGCGTTCCACGAAGATGACCCCATCCGCGTGGCAGAAGGCCTTGCCGAGGGCACCGAAATACTCTCGAACCAGCTCTTCGTACCCGGCACCAGGGTTGAGTACTATCTGAAGGCCTGTTACGCGGGCTCCGCGGACACGTTCTACCTGCCTAACGCGGTGCCGCCCGAAGACCCGTACTACGAGTTCGAAGTCCTGCCCATGATGGTCGACGACGGCCAGGGCTCCGTGAAGTGGCCGTGTCTTCTTGTAGCGGACCACTTCGCCCAGAACGGGAATGCGTTCGAGTGGAACTCGGACAGGATCGAACGCCACCTCCTCGCGAGCGGCTATGAGTTCGACATGTTCGGCAAGTTGGGTCCGGGTAGTGACCTCAGGAACGGTATCGGCAGGTGGGCCGCCAACCCCGGTCAGATAGGCGGACCCGGCACTCCCAAGTACAACTGGGGTCCCGGCGCCACACTGTACCAGTTGATGGCCTACACGCACTGCTTCATGAACACAGGCGGTACGTACGGCTATTCGATCTACCAGGCCGACACCGACGTCCTGACGAGCTGGCTGGTGACCTACAGCGACGAGGACCACCAGAGGTTCTTCTGGCTGAGTGGAGGCCAGGTGACGAGGGAGCTGAACAGAAGGACCGCGTGGGGCAGACCGTTCCTCAACGGCGTGCTCTGCGCGACCTACGGAGGCTGGTCGTACAGTCACGCCACGAACGACTTCACGTACTGCCTGCCGGCGAACGGAATCGCGGGCGGCAGAATAGCCAACTCGGACCCGGAGCTGTACTACATCCGTTCGAACGGGTGTTACACCAAGTTCAACTATCTTGGCGTCTCGAGCGCGTCGGCTTGCGGTGGGGCTGCCGAGATCGAGTATGACTCGCAGACTCCGGACAAGATAGCCGCCATCAGCAACGCGCCCGCGAACGTGTACTACAAGACGTTCCTGGAGGCGTACGACAACTGCCGCGTCAGGTCCAACGACGGTCTGGGCCCGCTGTTCTGCGGTCCGGACACGTACCTGACCAGCTGGTATGCGGCCGTTCTCAACTGGGGCGGCTACGGCGCCTCCGCGACTTGCGGCCCAGGAACGGTCGTAGACGTGAAGGAGCCCGGTGTGGTTCCAGCTGTTGTGACGTCGTTGGGTCAGGCGTTCCCGAACCCGATGAATCCGACCGCGACCATCAAGTACACGATTGGCACGCCCGGCAAGGTGCAGCTGAGAGTGTTTGACGTGAGCGGGCGTGTTATCCGGACGTTGGTGGATGAGGCCAAGACGGCTGGCTCGTTCTCGGTCATTTGGGACGGCAAGAACGACGGTGGTGAGAGAGTGGCTAGTGGAGTGTTCTTCTATCAGCTCAATGCCCCGGGCAGCGAGATGAACAAGAAGATCGTGATTCTGCAGTAACCCCGTCTCCAAGAACAGGGTTCCTGCGGCCCTTTGTCGGGGAGGGCAGAGGGGGTCGGACCCGGGGTCCGACCCCCTCAACTATTGTGGGACGCTGGGGCGCTTCGCGGCCGCGGCAATGCCGTCGTCCGGGACTACTGCTCCTTCCCGGCGCGGCGGCGCATCTGGTCGATCATGCCCCTGACTGTCGCCATCGTTATCTTGAACTGTTCGTCTTCGCGAACGCCCGCCAGCAGCGGGTCCAGTGCGGCCAGGCGGTAGTCTCTCCAGCCGGCTTCGACTGCCCTCGAAAGCCACGAGTGCGCCTGTTCGTTCCTGCCGAGGACGGCGTTGATGCAGGCCATGTAGTAGGGAAGCTGCCTGGACTCGTCCCCGGACTCGACCAGCCTCAGGCCCAGCTCCAGAGCCTGGCCGAAAGTCGCCTGCGCCTCTTCCGGCTTGTCCTCCCTGGAGTGGATGTAGCCCAGACACGAGCTGGTCACTATGCAGGCAATCCCCGGCGCCTCTTCGGCGCACAGTTTTCTCGCCCTCTCGTAGTACAGTTTTGCCTCTGCAAGCTTGCCCGCGTAGAGCTCGACGTCGCCCGCCCAGATCAACGCGTCCACCTCGTCCGGTGCGAGTGACAGGGCCTTTTGACTGTGCTCCCGCGCCTTGTCGAACCGCCCCTGCGACAGATACAGATACGCGAACTCACGGTGCGGATAGATGAAGTCGGGCTGGAGCTCGAGGGCCTTGTAAAGCCAGCGCTCTGCCTCCGTGTAATCGCCCAGGCATCCGAAAAGATAGCCGACGTTGGAGTATGAGAAGGCGAAGGTCGGGTTCAACGACAGGCCCTTCCTGGTCCACTTGAGTGCCTCTCCGTACTCGCCGAGCGCCAGGTTCGTCGTGCCGATGTTGCCGACGGCAGGATAGTAGTTGGGGTTGTACTCCAGTGCCTTGTGATAGGCGTCGAGCGCCCTTCGTCTCCACCCTCTTGCCATGTATGCCAGCCCGAGTGACTTGTGCGCCTCTGCGGAGTGCGGGTCGATGGAGATGGCCCGCTCGCTCACCTCGATCGCCCTGTCGAGCCAGCTCGCCTCCAACCCGAATCGTCCGGCGCGCTGGCTGTAGGCGTCTCCGAGCCCCGCGTACGCGAGAGCGTAGCCGGGGTCGAGCTCCAGCGCCTTGTTGAAGAGCTCGATTGCGTGTTCGTTGTCCTGCCTGCGGTAACGGTAGTAGTACTCCCGGCCCTTCAGGTAGTAGTCGTACGCCTCGAGACTGTCCGTGGGTTTCTTCTGGATGCGCTCCTTGACCTCCGGGGAGAGCTGCGCCCGTAAGGCCGCCGCTATCTTCTGCGCCACGTCGCTCTGGATGTCGAAGATGTCTCTCATCTCACGGTCGTAGGTCTCAGCCCAGAGCGGTTCGTCCGTCCTGGCGTCCACGAGCTGGCTCACGATGCGCACCCGGTCGCCGCTGCGCCTGACGCTTCCCTCGAGGACGGTCGCCACGTCGAGCTCGCGGCCGATCTCCCGGAGACTCTTTGTCGTGTTCTTGTAGCGCATCGCCGAGGTGCGGGAAATGACTTTCAGCTCGCCTATCTTGGACAGCTGCGTGATTATGTCTTCGGTGGTGCCGTCGCTGAAGTACTCGTCCTCCCTGCTGTCGCTGAGGCTCTTGAACGGCAGGACTGCTATCGACTTCTTCAGGAACCTGGCCCTGGCGACGAACTGCTCCGCCACGCCGACCGCCCCGCCCGCCCTCAGGGCGCGCAGGTCTCCATTCATGTCCGCCGCCTTCTGATAACGCTCCTCCACGCCCTTGGCCAGCGCCGTCTCCACGATGTGCTCCAGCTCTACCGGAGTGTCAGGCCGAAACGCCACCATCGGCCTGGGGTTCTCGTTCAGTATCGAGTACATCGCCGCCGGCTCGTACTCGGCCTGGAACGGCAGGTGGCCGGTGACCATCTCGTAGAGCAGTACACCGAGCGACCAGATGTCCGTTCTGTGGTCGACGTCCTCGCCCCGGACTTGCTCCGGTGACATGTAGGCGATAGTCCCCATGGTCAGGCCGGTTCTTGTAAGCTTGGTCCCGCCCGAAAGCTTGGCCAGCCCGAAGTCCATGATTCTCGCCTGACCCTTCGGCGTCAGCATGACGTTGGCGCTCTTGATGTCGCGGTGGACGATGCCCTTCTCGTGCGCCTCTTCAAGACCCTCGGCGACTTGAGCCGCTATGTCGGCGGCGAGGTCGATGTCCAGCGGTCCCGCTGCCAGCCGGTCCTTCACGCTTCCCCCCTCGACGCACGCCATCGCGATGAAGGTCTGGTCCTCCACCTCATTCACTTCGAAGATTGTGCATATGTTGGGATGGTCGAGCGCGGAAGCGGCCTGCGCCTCACGGATGAACCGCTCCCTCGCTCCTGAGTCGCGCGTCATGTCGCGTGGCAGGAATTTCAGGGCGACGGTTCGCTTCAGTATCGTGTCCTCGGCTCTGTACACCACGCCCATGCCGCCTTCGCCGAGCTTATCAGTGATGCGGTAATGCGAGATTGTCTTGCCGATCATTCTTGGGCTTTCCTGGCCGCGTCAGGGCCATGGCTTGGGTCTGTCCCGTCCGTCCGGCGTATCGGTCCCACGAAGCTGCAGTCTGTTCCGCCCGGTGCAGGCCCGGTCCGCCGGAGGTGCCCGGTCCACTAACCGCATTTTACTCAGTGGGATGCGAATGTTCAACACAATACCCGCCTCCCGGCCGAACCGTATCACCCGGTAGATTTGTTTGCCATTCCGTGATATACTTCCGGAGCATCCGGCGGTAAAGAAGCGACCCACGTGACGGACGGCGCCATCGCCGTCGTGCTCCTGCTCGCAGAGGTACCTTTCCCCGCGGCAGTATCCGCGGCAGGGTGTTTCTCATGATTGGCAGGGAAATTTCGCACTATCGGATAATCGAAAAACTCGGCAGCGGCGGAATGGGTGTCGTCTACAAGGCGGAGGACACCAAACTTAACCGCACCGTGGCTCTCAAGTTCCTCAGGGCCGACGCACTGCTCTCCGAACAGGACAGAGCTCGCTTCAAACAAGAAGCGCGGGCCGTGTCCTCCCTCGAACACAGCAACATCTGCAGCATCTTCGAAATCGACGAGACGGCTGACGGTCAGACCTTCATCTCCATGCCGTGCTACGACGGCGAGACTCTGCGGGAGAAGATCGACAAGGGGCCTCTCAGAGTTGCTGACGCGGTGGACATCGCGGTCCAGATCGCGGAGGGGCTTGAAGAGGCGCACGAGAAGGGCATCGTCCACCGCGACATCAAGAGCGGCAACATAATCGTTACCAGCAAGGGTCAGGTCAAGGTCATGGATTTCGGCCTTGCGCGGACCGACCACTCCACCCGCCTCACCAGCACCGGCGTGACTCTCGGCACTGTTTCCTATATGTCGCCGGAGCAGGCCATGGGCGATAAGGTGGACCGCAGGACAGACGTCTGGTCGCTGGGCGTCATCCTGTACGAGATGCTGACCGGGCGGCTGCCGTTCGACGCTGTACACGAACAGGCAGTGATGTACATGATAGTGAACCAGGAACCGCAGCCGATAACGGGGCTGCGCACCGGCGTACCCATGGAGCTCGAGCGCATCACGGGCAAGGCCATGGCCAAACGTCCCGGTGAACGCTACCAGACTGCCGCCGAACTGCTGGCCGACCTGCGGGCGCTTAAGCGCAGGATGGAGAGTGAGGCCCTCCCGGCCGCGGCCGGAGAGGCGCCTTCCGGCGTCTGGAAACGTCTCGTCAGGAACATCGGTGTGCCGGCGGGTGTCGTGGCCGTGCTCGTCGTGGTCTGGATTGTGGCCGGGAGAGATTCGGACCGCGGAATTCCGACGAGCCGCCCGCTCCAGGTTACGCATGGCGACGCCTGGCAGCTGCAGCCGGCCATATCTCCCGACGGCGGCAAGATCGCGTACGCTTCCAATGAATCCGGGAATCTCGATATCTATGTCATAGACGTACGCGGAGGCAACCCCCTGCGTCTTACCAGGGAAGCCTCCCAGGATCGGAGCCCCGCGTGGTTTCCAGACGGCAGCAGCATCGCATTCGTCTCCGACCGCAGTGGGCAGAAGAGTATCTGGAAGGTCGGCCAGCTCGGCGGCGCCGCGACCCCGCTCGTTGCGGACGCTTCCTGGCCGGCCATCTCACCCGACGGCAAGACCATAGCCTTCTCGAAGGTCGCCCCGGGGGGAGATGACCGCATCGGCGTGGCGCCGCTGGATTTTCCGGACAGCGTCACGATACTGACCGGACCGGAGGACGGCACCTGGGAACACATCAACCCGGCGTGGTCGCCCGACGGAAGCAAGATATGCTACGCGACCCGGCACAATCTCTGGATCGTGCCGTCGAAGGGTGGTGACGCCTGGCGCTTGACGCGCGACGGAACGCTGGACGCCGAGCCCGCATGGTCTCCCGACGGCCGCTACGTGTTCTTTTCGTCACGCCGGGAGGGCACGCTTGCGCTCTGGCGCGTGGCAGCCGAGGGCGACACCCCTGAGAGACTGACCATGGGCGTGGGCCAGGAGTGCTCACCCAGTATCTCCAGAGACGGAACCAGGCTGGCCTACTCCACCCGCTCCTGGGAGCCGGACATTGAAATACGAGACATTAAGTCGCGGAGGGACATTCGTCTCGCGGGCCTGAGCGGAGGCAGTCACCCCGGCATCGCGCCGGACAAGAGCGGCGTCGTCTTCATATCCGACCGCTGGGGGCCCAAGGCAGACCTGTGGCTTCAGCCGCTGGGAGGGCGGGACGCGGCCGCGGAGCCGGTCCGCCTCACGGACCACCCTGGCAACGCTTCACACCCGGTCTTCTCGCCTGACGGCAGGTGGATCGCCTACTACCGGATTGTCGGCGAGGAACGCGACATCTGGATTGTTCCCTCGTCGGGAGGCCAGCCGGCCCGGTTCACGGACGACCCGGCCAACGACATACATCCTGCGTGGTCGCCCGACGGCTCGCTGATCGTGTTCTCCTCCGAGAGAGGGGGAGGCATTCATCTCTGGGTAGCGCCGGTCAGGAACGGCGGACCTGCCGGGCCGGCGAAACAGCTGGTTGCAGGAGACGTGAGCGCGTATGCGCCCTGCTGGTCTCCCGACGGCAGTCAGATCGCGTTCCTGGGGCTGCGCGGCAACGAATGGGAAATCTGGGTCGCGCCGTACGAAGAGGGCGCCCAACCGACTCAAGTGACCAGGGGGGCAAACGCCATGCGGGTGAGATGGGAGGGTCCCACCGGCCGGCTTCTTGTCAGCGGCACCTGGGGCACCGGTGAGTACGAGCTTCGCAGAGTGTGGTTGGACGGAAGCAGGATGGAATCTCTGGACCCGCCCGTGCGGTTCGGGCCGGAGGGCGCAGGGGCGCTTTTTGACGTTTCTGCGGATGGAGGGCTCGTGGCTTACTGCCGCCAGAAACTGAAAGGCAATGTATGGGTCCTGGAGGCGGAAAAGGGATCGTTCTGACTCAAACACAAGGAGGGAGGAATGCCCAAGCCGAGGAAGACTACCGGTACGTATTGCCTGACTGTCGCAGAGCTCAAGGGTGAGATGAAGAGGTTCAACAAGGGCGTGAATGCCCTAAGCAGGGAGATCAAGAAGCTTAAGGCCGGCACCAGGATCACCGCGCCGGGAGTCCCCAAGATGAAGCCCGGGCCTCAGGTCGTCGGGGACGAGTGCGCGCGCGGAATCTGGGAGGGTAAGCTCGCAATCAGGGAGATTGGGCCGGCCCTGAACGAACTCAGCGCGTATCTTGGCAGGATCGCGAAGTACATGGCAGTCCACAAGCTGCCCAAGTGAGAGACATCCCCACGCCGGCTGACAGACGAGGAGGCGCACATGGGAACGACGAAGAGGCCCGCAAAGAAATACATGACCGTCGGCATGCTGGAAGACGAACTTATCAGACTCAGGGCGGGGTTGAACGATGTTATCAAAGTGCTGGTGGCGATGGACAGGCGCGAGGTCGTGACGACCATCGAGGACGACAGAATCGGCGGCGGAGCGCACCCCTGGGAGTGTCCGGCGGTGTCGTGGGAATGCGGCAAGACGATCTGGAGCCTGAGACCGACGAGCACGCGAAAGATGACGAAGGGCACAAGGAAAGCAATCCTGACATTTGTGAACGGGGTCACTCCCTGTCTGGGCAGACTCGCCCGGTACATAGACAAGTACACGAAGGTCTGACGACGGCCACGCCGACCCCGCTCGGGGAAGGCCGGTACTAGCTGGCGTCATGACTCCGGCTGACAGGCCAAGAGGTGTTTATGAAGAGGAAACGACAAACCAGGCCCAAGAGGGGCATGACCGCGGGCATGCTCAGGAAAGAGCTTCGCAAGACCAGACGCGGGCTTGCGTCGGTCGTCCGGGAACTGAACAAGCTCGGTGACGACAAGCCGATCATCATCATCGGCGAACCGCCTACGCCCAGTCCTCGCGTTGCGGGTAACGAATGCATGAAGTCAATCTGGCTTCCGGGGGCGCAGCCGACGAGAAAAAGACTCGCGTATGCCCTGCGCTACCTCGGCCGTGACCTGGGCAAACTGGCGCGCTACCTGGACGCTCACCGATGATCAGCGCGCTGACGCTGGTGCTGACAGCGGACTGCAACCTGGGCTGCAGCTACTGTTATGAGAACTCGAAGAGGCGCTCGCACATGGATTGGGCGACCCTGCGCGCGGCGCTGGACTTCGGCATCAACTGGGGCCGTCCCGGGGTCAAGCTGATATTCTCGGGCGGTGAGCCGCTCCTTCGGTTCCCCATGATCGAGCGGGCCGTGGCGTACGCCGAGGACCAGGCGCCCCCTCGCGCGCGGCCGAAGTTTGTGCTGCTGACAAACGGCACGCTGCTTGACGAAGACACAATACGCTTCTTGAAGAAGAACCGGTTTGAGGTGCAGCTCAGCTTCGACGGCGTCGCGGAGGCTCAGAACCTCCGCGGAGCGGGCACATTTGACGCGCTGGACCGCCTGCTGACGGTCCTCGCGCTCCGGCATCGGGACTTCTTTCGCCGCCACCTGAAAGTCAGTATGACGGTGACTCCCGGGACGGTCGGCTGCATGGCCGATTCGGTGAAGTATCTTCTGGGCAAGGGAGTCGAGCGTCTCGCGATCGCGCCTTCGCTGACCGACTGCTCCGGTTGGCGGTCCGGCCGCCAGCTCGAGCTGAAACGGGAGTTCGCCCGGATAGCACGGGCGTCGCTGAGCCACTACCGGCGCACCGGAAAGATCCCCGTGCTCATGTTCCGGGGAAAGGACGACGGACGGAATCCGGCGGGCCTGCGCTTCGCTTGGATTCCGGGCCTCAGCATGTCGATGTGCGGGATCGTGCGCGGTGAGAAGCTGGCGGTGGACGTGGACGGCGAGGTGTCGGCGTGCGTTACGCTTGCCGGGTCGTACCAGCGCCTTCGGTCGCCGCTTCTGCGCGCCGCGGCCCAGGCCGCGCGCCTGGGCAACGTGCGCTCTCGCTCCTTCACGAAGAAGCCGAACGGGTGCCGAGGACGCGCCGCCGGCGGGACCGGTTCCGTCCTCGCCCCGGGCCCGAAGAGTCCGGAGATCTTCCTTGCCAAGGAGGACAAGCGCTCGTCATACCGGAGATGCCGCGAATGCAGGTATTTCGCTCTGTGTCTCGTTTGCCCGGTCTCCATCGCGCACGCCAAAGGGCGGCGGGATCCGCGTCGGATACCCGACTTCGGCTGCGCGTTTAACTTCGCGGCGGCCAGGCAGTGGGAGGCGTTCAGGAAGGAGGTCTCTTCATAGGTTTTTGTCCGGGCGGCATTGTAGTCACGGCCCTGGCCGTGCAGACAGGCAAGAATCACAGAAGACAGAAGGAGGTAGGTCATGGCTAGACACGGTAAGAAGCTGCGGAAGAGGGGTAAGGCAAAGAAACCTTCAGCGCACAAGTCGAAACACAAGTCAAAACACGCCACCAAGAATACGGGGGTGGGAAAATCCTCATCGAAAGCGGGCAAGAAGAAGGCCGGCAAGGCCAAGAATTACATGACAGTCGCGGACCTGAGGCGCGAGCTAAAGCAAATATCCAGATCCCTCGCGGCCCTCAACGTGTATTTCGCGAAATTCCCGGACCCGCCCGCTGCCGGCATGCCTGGCGGTGATATTGAGATCGGACCGCAGGCCATCGGAGACCAGTGCGCGCCGCGGCTCGGAGACGTCATAATCGGAGGCCCCCAGGTCATCGGAGACCAATGCGGGCCGTTGACAGATGGCCCAGGAATCGGCACCCCGCAGGTCATCGGCGATCAGTGCGCTCCGCCCGACACGCAGGCCAAAGCCGTCACCAATTGGTACGTGTTCAAGAGGACTCTGGCAAAGATGCAGGTGATGGTGACGACGTTGCTGGGAATGCTCGAAGGCATGGACCCGAAAATACGGATCTGAGGGTTCGGCAGGCCAACAGGACGGGGAATCGGACGAATTGAGATTCGGGGAGGGGTAAGGGGCGCGGCGAGGAGGTCCGCGCAAGCTAGGCGGCCATCACGGTGTCGGCGTGCTCCGGGGCTGCCTGTCCGGACGGCCTGGTTCCGGCGGCAAGCGGTATGGTGAAGTGGAAGCTGCTTCCTTTGCCGACGGTGCTCTCGACCCAGATCTCGCCGCCCATCAGCTGCACGAGTTCCTTACAGATGGCGAGCCCGAGGCCCGTGCCGCCTCGCTTACCCTTCGTCTTGTCGGCCACCTGCTTGAACTTGTCGAATACGCTGCCAAGCTCCTCTGAGGGGATGCCCTCGCCGCTGTCGGTGACCGTCACGCGCAGATGGGTGGATATCGCTCCAGCCGGGACCGGCGTTCCGGAAGCGTCGCAGACCGGCGCGAAGCTGAGAGTCACGCTCCCGCCCGGCCCGGTGAACTTGATTGCGTTGTTGAGGATATTCACAAGCACCTGGACAAGGCGTTGTTCGTCCGCCATCACGGAAAGGTCGCCCGCGTTCATTCCCAGGCTCAGCCGTATCTGCTTCCTGTCGGCCAGGGGCTTCACGCTCCCGAGGGCCGCGACGGCCGCCCCGGCCACTCCCAGCGGTTCCAGCGAGAGCTTCAACTCGCCGGCCTCGATCTTGGCCAGGTCGAGCAAATCGTCCAGAACCGACGTCAATCTCTCGCTCTGCTCCAGGATTACCCTCAAGAACGACTCGCTCTGTTCCCTCGGCAGGTCGTACTCAAGAAGAGACTCGGAGTAGGCCCGCACCGACGCGAGGGGAGTCCTCAGCTCGTGCGAGACGTTCGACAGAAAATCCGATTTCATTCTGTCGAACTCCAGGAGTTTCAAGTTTGCCTGTTCCAGCTCCGTGTTCGAGCGCGCCAACTTCCCCACCTCCGCCTCGGCCATCCTGCAGGCCTCCCGCTGCGCGTCCGCCCTCAGCCGGGCATGCAGGATCGGCGCGATGTGTTCGGCCACCGCCTCCAGCAGGGCGACGTCTCTGCCGTCGTAGTCACTCGGCTTGTTCGCGACGTGGAGAAGCCCTATCACAGTACCCTTGTGAATGATGGGCGTAGCGAGATTCCTCGAAACGGAGATGTGACCCGCCGGCACCCGGGAAGGCGCGTTTGAGTACAGCGTTTCCTTTTCCCTGAGCGCACGGCCCCACAGGCCGGCCCATGCGTCGGGCCTGAAGGCGATTTCCTTGTTTGGAACATCGCACTGTTCCCAGACGTCCTTGGTCATGGACGCGCAGACGAGGTCGCCGCTCTCGCCGATGTATCCCAGTATGCCGTGCCTGCTGGAGGTGGCATCGAGGACGGCCTGAAGCGCGTGCCCGTACGCCTCGTCGTCCTCAAAGCTGACGAACGCGCTGCCCACGCGCGACACGATGCCGATTCTCTTCCTGTAGTCTTTGAGCAGGTCCGTCACGCGGCCCAGCGTTCTGACCTGGAGGTACACGACGACCGGCATGAGTATGCTCAGCACGATCATCCGTTCCGCCACCTCGTGCAGGCCGGGCCTGAGGAAGGTGGTCAGGAACCCGGTTTCCCTTAGAACGAGAGCCTCCACGTAAGACTCGGCCAGCCAGTAAAGAGCGCCGACGGCCACCGCCGTGAGCACTATTCTGTTTCTTTGCCTGCTATGTCCTGTCACGCCGTCTTGCATCAAGCTGCCCCCGGGTATACCGCCACCCGACCGAGATGCGCATTCTGTGACCGCCTATTTCGTTTCGAGATATACCCATGTCGGGTCTCTCGACCCTCTACCAGTATTATCGTCAGATGCGTCCCAACCTTTGCCGGATTGCGCCGGGAATTTCGACGCCTGAGCGACGGAAGGCACGGGGACAGCCGCCGGCTCGAGCTAACGTTTTGACACTGCGCCGGTTGCGGAGGTGCGCGTCCGGCGGAGAGGCCCCAGGCGGGTCTCGCCCGGCGGAGTAATTAGTGGACATCGCCCGCAAAGCGCCTTAGATTAGGTTCAGAACCGCGGCCGCGAGCGCGCAGACAAGCGAGCGCGGACCCGCCGGCGCGTGTGCCGGAACGCCCGGCGTCTCAACCCGGAATCCCGCCCGACAAGATAGATGAAGAGTTTTAGCAGAATCAGGCCCGCCAAGTGGCTCCACAACGCAGATTCCCCGGTCATGCTGATGGTGGACGATTTCACCAACGTGTGGGTCGACGCCAACGGAAACGGCCTCGTCGAGCCGGAAGAAGACTGGGGACACGCCCTGGATTCCCCGGGTTCCGCCTTCGAGTTTCTCACGGACAAGATCCTGGCCGACTGCCCTGCCGCAAGAGTCACCTTCTTCACCCCCATGGCGAGAGTCCCTACGGTCAGGACTTCCAGGTGCGCGGCTCACTTCGGTCCGATAAACGAGGACGAGCACACGGCTGCGTTCTTCAGGGCGGTGCACCGTGATCCCAGGTTCGAGGTCGCCTACCACGGCCTGACGCACGGCGTGCCCGGAGACAGGACCGAGAACTTCGTGCAGGAGTGGGTCGCCTACAAATCGCTCGAAGAGGCGCTGGAGACAATACAGAAAGGGAAGAAGATATACTTTGAAGTGTTCGGGGAACAACCCGCCGGCGGAAAGTACTGCGGCTACGCGCAGAATTCGTTCTCCGACGAGAGCATCGACAAGAGCGGGTTCCTCTGGTGGTGCAGGCGATGGGACAGAGGAGAAACCGGTCCCGGGGACGTCGAGCGGTTCGACGTAAGGTACTTCGGAGAGCACGGAGTCCTGGACATCCCGTCCACGGTTTTCGGGGCGATGTTCAACCGGCCGAGAGGTCTGGTCGCGCGGGCGCTTGGCGGGAAGGCCGCACTGAGGCGGGGAATCGAGGAGCTGGAACGTTTGCTGAACCACGGGCTCGTTGTCAGCATCCAGGAGCACATCTCTCCGGCCAGGCCTGACGGCAGGCGGCAGACCCCGAACATCTTTGACGACAGACAGAGTCTTAAAGTGATCTACGATTACCTGGCGGACAAGAACGTGTGGCACTGCACCGGGACGGAGCTGGCCGAGTACGTGCACTGCCGCGATAACGTTACGCTCGAGGAAAACGAAAGAGGCTTCGTGCTTCGCTCGTCGCTGAGCCGCGACGTCAAGACGCGGCTCGTCAGCATCGTTGTTGGCCGCGAAGACGTGAAGCACATGGTCACACCGGCCGGAGAGCGCATCGCCGGTCGTGACGGGACGTTCACCGCCCCGGTGGCGGACGGGCAGTACCTGCTGGTTCGCTGAGCAACCGGACTCGAAAGGGCGGCGGGAATCAAATGGGGTTCTTCAAGTAATGGCCTCGATAGGGAGCAGGATCAGGGACGGCTACGCCGAGGGAGGTCTCGGCCGGCTTGCCGGAGCGCTATTAAACAGGGCGAAGAAGTTCTTCTCGCTCTACGTCTACTTCCACAAAAAGGGGCGGCTTCTGGAGTGGTCGCTGACCGAGTCCGTGCCGGAAGTGGAGCCCCCGCGGGTCGAAATAGAGGTCAGAGAGCTCAACGGGGGTGACCTCACGCACTTCACGCAGTTGGTGAGCGACAAGAAGCTCCGCCTGTTCAAGAAGAGACTGGCGGAGGGCAAGGTCTGTCTCGTGGCCTGGCACAAGGGAGAAGTAGCCTGGTTCGGCTGGGTGTGCAGGGGATTCGAATACGAACCGGTCTTCGGAGTGATGCTCGACCTGAAAGACGACGAAGGCGACGTGCTGGACGCGTTCACAAACCCCAAGTTCCGGGGAAAGAACCTTCACACATACATGTCGGCCCGGAGGCTGGAGCGCCTCCAGAAGATGGGGGTGAAGAAGGCATACGGAATCGCGGCGGTGGGAAACCTGCCGTCCCGGAAGGCCCACGAGAAAGGCGGGTGCGTGGAGACGCGGGAGGTCTCCTATTTCAACGTCTTGGGCGTGAAGTTCCATCGCTGGAAAGACCTGACACGAGAACGGCCGCCGCGTACAGCGCCGCGGCCTCTGGGAAGGAGCGGGCCACGGTCAACGTGAGAGTTCTGAGCAAGACGGACGAGTTCCTGGCTCTGGAGCCGCAGTTCAACGCGATTCTCAGGTCCAGCGGCTCGGACCACGTCCAATGCACCTTCGAGTGGCTGTCCCTCTGGTTCAGGCACTTCGGGAAGGAGTCGAAGCTCCACGTCCTGGTGGCCGAGGAAGGCGGGAGGGTCTGTGGCGTGGCTCCGCTGATGCTTCACACGCGGCCGGCAGTCTACAGGGGGCTGGTCAAACTGAGAGCGCTCTCGTTCATAGGCTACGGCTTCACCGACCGCTCGGACTTCGTGATATCGCCGGAGGGTACGGGTGCCTCCAGAGAGCAGGTGATGAGCGCGCTGTTTGACCGCCTCTTCCAGGACCCGCATCTCTGGGACGAGGTGCTCCTGACCCAGCTCACCGACGCATCGCCCAATTTCGCGTCAATCAGAAAAGAAACGGACAGGGGCGGGTACGACGTGGAGACCGAAACCCTCATCGCCTGCCCCTACGTGGACACGGGGACCGACTTCGACACCTACTACAAGGGGCTCCGCACGAACCTGAAGCACGACGTTGCACGAAAACTCAGGCGACTGGCAGAACAAGGACTGGAGCCGGATTTCGAAGTAGTGACGCGCGTCGACGACGCGGTCCTTCTCGAATTGCAGGAGCTCAACCGGAAGAGGTTCGAAGCCACCGGCCACCGGTCGTTCTTCCTGAGGGAGGACAGGTTCGCCTTCCTGCGCGAGCTGGCCGCGGTGTTCAGCGAGAGACAGTGGTGGCTCCTGTTTCTCTTCCGGATAAAGGGAAGGCTGGTAGCATACCATTTATGTTTTGTTTACAACGGCACAGTGTACAACTGGAACACTTCCTATGACCTGGAGTATTCGCAGTACTCCCTGGGCAAGATACTGCTCAAGCCGGTCCTCCAGTTCTGCTTCGAGAAAGGGTACAGAGTGTTCGATTTTATGGCGGGGGACGAGGACTACAAGCTCAAGTGGACCGGCAAGATGACCACGAACTACCAGATAGCCGTGCGCCGGAGAAATCTCAAGACCGGCCTGATGAAGGGGTATTCGTCCCTGAAGAGAACGGTGCGGCGCGCGAAGCCCGGTGAGCCACCCCGGCCGCCTCATTCCCCCGGGACTTCCTGATGTTCAGAGAGCTCAAACGACTGATCAAGCAATCTGCCATATACGGCGTCGGCAGCATAGCGAGCCCGTTCATCGGGTTCGTGATGCTGCCGGTGTACTCGCGCTACCTGACGCCGTCCGAATACGGCATCCTGGCCGTCACCTCGGTCGCGATCAACTTCGTCGCCGCGCTCGTCTCCCTCGGCATGAATTCCGGTCTGATTCGGTTCTACTTCGACTACGCGGAGAAAAAGGACAAGGACCAGGTCGTCGTTTCCTCTCTCATCTTCTCGTTTCTGGCCTCGGTGGTGTTCGCGGCCGTCCTCTGGCTGTTCTCCGGACCGGTTTCCTCCGTCTTGTTCGACTTCGGCAAGGGGCAGCTGTACCTCAAGCTGATCCTCCTCATAGCCGTGGCGGACACCGGAGTGGCGAACTGCCTGGCGGTGCTGAGAGCGGAGGAAAGGCCCGCGACCTATTCCATGATGACCGTTCTGAGGCTGGTCCTGACGTTTTCCCTGAACATAGTCTTCGTGGTCGTGCTCAAGAGGAACGTTCAGGGCATCCTCGAAGCGGAATTGATCAGTGGCGTCGTCTGCTACCTGACCGCTCTGTTGATAGCGGCTCGCGGCAAGGCCCTGTCGTTCTCCTGGGTGAAGACCAGGCGGGTGCTCAGCTACGGTGTGCCGCTGGTTCCCGGAAACGTGGCGTCACTCGTGATGACGCTTTCTGACCGGTATTTTCTCCAGCACTTTGCGACCTTGCAGGACGTCGGCCTGTACTCGGTGGGGTTTCGGATCGCGGCGGCGCTCAGGATCGGGTTCATAGAGCCGTTTCGGATCGCGTGGCCGCCCTACATGTTTTCGGTGCTGGACAAGCCGGATGCCAGGGAGATATACAAGAAGGTCCTGGTGTACTTCACGTTTGTGTGCGTGTGGGCCGGCCTCTTCCTGTCCGCCTTCGCAAGGGAGGCGCTGATGTTGCTGGCCACTCCGGCTTACTATCCCGGCTACAAGGTGGTGCCGCTGCTCGCGCTGTCCTACATCCTGCTGGGGATGTGCTCGATACTGGTGGCCGGCATTCAGATCTCGAACAAGACCAGGTACGCCTCCTACAGCTTCATGGTGGCCGCCGGCGTGAGCCTGGGGATGAACTTCCTGCTGGTGCCCAGGTTCGGCATGATGGGTGCGGCGACGGCGAGCGTGACGGCGTACGCCGTCCTCAACTTCCTGTATTTCGCGGTGTCTCAGCGCTTCTACTACATCGCCCACGAGTTCAGGAGGATCCTGCTGGCCTTCGCCGCCGGCATCGGCATCTACGCCCTCGCCGTCCTGCTGACGCGGGGTATGGCGCTGGTCCCCAGCATTATGGTGAAGCTGGTTCTGGTTCTTCTTTACCCCGCTCTGCTTTACGTGCTTAAATTCTACACACCGGACGAGGTGCGAAAGATACGCGAGCTCCTTGGCATACTCACGCGGCCCCGGCGCGCCGGAGCGTAAAGAACTCTGAGGAACACCATCGCAATGAGCGAATCCAGCAAGACCATAGTGGTGATGCCGGCGTACAACGCCGAGACCACCCTCGAAAAAACGATTGCCGACATACCGCCGGGAACCACGGAGGAGATCATCCTCGTTGACGATTGCAGCCGCGACGACACCGTCGCGCTTGCCACGAAGCTCGGCCTCACGGTCATAAGGCATCAGAGAAACCTGGGATACGGCGGGAATCAGAAAACCTGCTACAGGGAAGCCCTGAAGCGAGGGGCGGCGATAATCATAATGGTCCACCCGGATTACCAGTACGACTCGAGCCTCCTTCCGGTGATGACGGACCTGCTCAGGAAGCGGCACTGCGACGTGATTCTCGGGAACAGAATCCGGTCGCGCAAGGAGGCCCTGGCAGGCGGGATGCCTTTCTACAAGTACATCTCCAACCGACTCCTCACGGTGGTGGAGAACGTCTGGCTGGGGCAGAACCTGGGGGAGTTCCATTCGGGGCTGCGAGGCTATCGAAGAGAAGTGCTCGAGACGATACCGTGGGAAAGGAACAGTGACGACTTCGTGTTCGACAGCCAGTTCCTGGTCCAGGCCGCCCATTTCGGCTTCCAGTTGGGCGACATACCGGTTCCGGTGAGGTACATGAAAGAGGCCAGCAGCATCAACTTCCGGCGCAGCGTGGAGTACGGGGCGAGGACGCTCGGAACCCTTGTCGCCTACAGCCTGCATCGCTGGAACATCAGAAAGAGCCCCATTTTCATGACGAAGCAGACGCAGAGCGTGGAGGCAGGTCATGGAGTTTAGCGACCTGGCGCGGGCTGACCGCGCCGGGCTCACGCCCGGCAAAGAGAGAATCACGTTCCTGCTGGTAGTCCTGTTCGCGGTGGTATACCGCCTCTTTGGAATGACCGGCGACATCATGTATGACCCCGCGGTCTACGCGCAGGACGCATACAACTTATTGCACGGCTCGTTCAACCTGAACACCGACTCCTGGTACAGTCACCGGCTCCCGGTGTTCGTGCCCGTGGCGCTGGCTTACGCCGTGCTGGGCGTGGGCGCCGTTTCCACCAACCTCTGGCCGCTGCTGCTGTCCATATTTCAAGTTGTGGCCGTGCTGTGGGTGGCCCGCCGGCTCTTCGGGGCGCGGACGGCGGTGCTGGCAGGCTTCCTTACAGCCATGATGCCGCTGGACGTCATCTACGCCGGCATCCTGAATCCGGACGCGGTGCTGGCCTCCTTTCTCACGTTTTCAGTCGTCTTCTGGATAGCGGCGTTCGAGAACAGGCCCGCGCCGTCCGGGGCGCTCCTGTTCCTGTCCGGGCTCTTCTGCGGCCTCGCGGTCGACACCCGTGCGTACGCGCTGTTGATAGTTCTCTTCTTTTTGGGGTACTCGGTCTGGCGCAGGGCATCTTGGCGGGCGCTGCTCTTGTGGGCGGCAGGAGCCGCCGCGGTCGGCGTGCCCATAGTTCTCATTTACAAGTTTGTGACTGGCGATCCGCTTCTTCCCGTCCGCGCGATGTCCGGCTTTTACGGTGACCCGGAGAGAGCGGAAGGCTCCGGCCTCCTGTACTACCCGCGGCTGATACTGGGACTCAAGTCCTACACCGGACTGTTCGCTCTGTTCTTCACGGTGACGGCCGCTTGGGCCGTCGTGCGGCGGTCGCGAGAGCGCTTGATCATGCTGGCGTGGATGGCCCCCATTCTTCTGTACCTCCAGTTCGGGACGATGAGCCTCCAGGCGTACGTCCCGGTGTTCAAGAGGGTCCGTTTCCTGACTCCTTTCATCGCGCCGGCCGCCATCCTGTCTGCCTCGGTGGTCTGGGAAGCGCTCGGTCTGTTCGGGGAAGCAGCGGCGAAGTTCCTGCGCCTCAGGGACGCCGCCGTCGTCAGGCGCGTTCTGCTTGGATGTCTCGTGCTCGTGCTGCTGGCCAACTCGCTCTGGATCATCAGGACTCACAGGACCGCGCACATCGCGGTGGCTGCCAGTTTCGAGGACGCCGCGCGCGTACTCAAGACCGACGTGACTGCTCCGGTGTTGTTCGACCACTGGCGTACTTCGATCCGGTTGGGCTACTACCTCCGCTTCGAGGAGGGCTCTCATCTGTACGAGGGCGCGGACGAGACACAGCGCATGTTGAGGGGCCCGGCCACCGCGGGCACGCGGCTGGGCTATCTCAAGTGGTACGAGAACGCTGCCGACCTTCCTGACGCGTTCATCGTGCTGGAAGACGGCATCCTGGCCGAGGCCGAAAGGGTCTCCGTTTCTGACCCAGCTAGGACGGCGTTTCCCGCGAAGGACATTCCGGCCTACGCCCACAACCCTCCCGGCTCCTGGAAGCTCCTGGGCCGGTTCGGGACTCTACGCGTGTACAGAACTCGTTGAAGCCGAAAGGGGTGAATCATGCCGGGGTGCTTGACCCGCTCGATTCGTTTGCGACCCGCGTCCGCCCGCGCGACCGGGCTTCGTTTGCTGGGCACGTGCGCTCTTCTTCTGCACGTCCTGGTTTGCTGCGGAACGGCCTCGGCAGCGCGCCAGGGGACGAGCGACCCGGTCTCGGCGGCCTTGGCCAGAGTCGGACTGACCAGGGAGACGGCGCGCGTCGACAGGAACGACATGAACTTTTTCGGCGGGGACCGTTACCGCCTCCCACTGTTTGACGTCTTCATGGACGCCCCATTCAAGATCCCGGAGTACGTCCCGGCGCTGGCCGGCTCCGCTCTCTCATCCTCTCAATCTCTGGGCTCGGCCACGGTGTTCGCCGGGCTCCGAGTGAAAGCGGGCGTGAGACGAGGGCTCATCAACAGCGTCGTCGTCGAATATGAGAAGCGATTGAAGAAGCCGGACTGCCTGCTCGACGCCATAGAGTACTTGTATGAGGCGGCCAGCCGGGGCGAAGTGACGGAACTGGACGCGGGGCTCTCGAAGCTGACCGCGGCTCTGCCCGATTCTCTGGCCGAGCCGATTGCGCTGACCGTGCTGGCAGCGGCCGACGGAGTGAGATGGCAGAGACTGGCGTTCGAATCCCTCGAGGACAGAGACGCCCTGTACGACGAGGCCATCCGGTACGTGGCGGCGCTGGACAGCGACAAGACCGACCCGGAGCTGACCCGCCGGGTCGAGCGCGCCGCAGGGCTCGTGGACTACGACTACCTCAACACGGGAGCCACGGACATCGCGATGGTCCTTGATTCCGTGGTCGTACGGCTGGCCAGGCTTGCCTCCGTCGGCGGTCCGTCGCTGAAGAAGCTTAGTTTCACGTGCCGCACGCCTCTCGGGCAGATCATCGTCAACGGCACCGAGGACAACGTGTACGGCGGCTCCACCACGCCGTTTCTGATTGTTGACTTGGGCGGCAACGACACCTATTTCACGGGTGGTTCGACTCAGAGCTCGTCCAACTCGATCTCAATCCTGATCGACGTCGCCGGCAACGACCGCTACGTTCCTCCCGTCAGGCCGAAGGCGCCGCGCGACACCACCGGCAAGGGCAATGCCTCCGACAAATCCAGTTCGACTCCGTTGCGCCCGGCTCCGCCGCCAGGCGAGGGGATGGACAAGCCCAGCTTCGGCGGAGCCGTCCTTGGTTACGGCTTCCTCATTGACCTTGCCGGCCGAGACTTCTACGACGGCCGGGATGTCTCTCAGGGTGCGGGCGTCTTCGGAGTGGGAGTGCTGTGCGACGAGTCCGGTGACGACCACCTGAGGGCCTTCACTACTTCCCAGGGCGCGGGCCTTTTCGGGCTCGGCATAGCCATCAACAGAAGCGGGAACGATCAGTACTACGTCTACCAGCAGGGCCAGGGCTACGGTTACGTCAAGGGCTGCGGGCTGTTGATAGACAACGAAGGCGACGACACTTATGTCGCGGATAATTCGAACATCGTGTTCCCGTCCGCCCAGTCCAAGGAGCACAACACCAGCCTGGCCCAGGGAGTGGGATTCGGTAAGCGCGCCGACTACGTGGACGGCCATTCGCTGGCGGGCGGAGTCGGAATGCTGGTTGACGCGCGGGGGAACGACAGCTATTCGTGCGGGGTGTTCGGGCAGGGCTGCTCTTACTGGTACGGCGTAGGGATCCTCTCCGATTCATCTGGGACCGATTCGTACGGCGGAGCCTGGTACGTTCAGGGCTCAAGCGCGCACTTCGGCGTCGGCGTCCTCCACGACGCGTCCGGCAACGACCGCTATCTCGCGATGTTGAACATGGCGCAGGGCGTGGGCCACAATTTTGGAGTGGGGTTCCTGCTGGACGAATCCGGCAACGACGTGTACGACGCCCCCAACCTCAGTCTCGGGGGCGGCAACGCCAACGGCATCGGGATTTTCTGGGACAAGAACGGAGACGACGCCTACAACGTCTCGGCCGCGATGACCCTCGGCCGGGCGAACATAGACGCGCCTCGCGGCGGCCTGCGCGACAAGATGCTGTGTCTGGGCCTATTTCTGGATACCGGCGGCAAGGATAAGTACTCGAAGCAATTCGCAGGAAACGGGAAGACCTGGACTCAAGAAGGCCTCAACGAACGTGAGCCGCTCGCAAGCGAGAAGGGAGTGGGGCTGGACCGATGACGAGCGCAGTGACGTTCGCCGACGTGTTGGATGCAGCGCGCCGCATCGCCCCATTCGTACATCGCACTCCCGTTCTCACGTGCGGCGCGCTCGACAGGGCGAGTGGGGCCGCGCTCTTTTTCAAATGCGAGAACTTCCAGAAGGTTGGCGTCTTCAAGATTCGCGGCGCGACCAACGCCGTGTCGCTGCTGTCGGACGAGGAAGCCTCACGCGGGGTGGCCACGCACTCTTCGGGCAATCACGCCGCCGCCCTGGCTGTCGCCGCCCGGCGCCGTGGAATCAAGGCGTATGTGGTGATGCCGCGGAACGCCCCCACGGTGAAGAAGGAGGCGGTGGCTGGCTACGGAGCGGAGATCGTGTTCTGCGAGCCCACCCTCGACTCCCGCGAGAACACCCTGGCGGAAGTCATGCGACGCACGGGCGCCTCGCTCGTGCATCCGTACAACGACCGGCGCGTGATAGCGGGGCAGGGAACCGCCGCCCTGGAGTTGTGTGAAGAGACACCCGGGCTCGACGTCGTCATCGCGCCGGTGGGTGGCGGCGGGCTTCTCAGCGGCACCGCGATCGCAGTCAGAGGATTGTCGCCCGGCACGACAGTCCTCGCGGCCGAGCCGGAGCGGGCGGACGACGCCTGCCGTTCTTTCAAGGCCGGTAGAATAATCCCGGTCGAACACCCCGACACAATCGCGGACGGCCTCCGCACTTCGCTGGGTGCACTGACGTTTCCCATCATCCGGGAATGCGTGAGCGACATACTGACCGTGAGCGAAGACGCGATCGTGTCCGCGATGAAGCTCATCTGGGAGCGCATGAAGATAGTCGTGGAGCCCTCGGCCTCCGTGCCGCTCGCCGCCGTGCTCGGCCACCCCGAGCAGTTCCGCGGGAAACGAATCGGTGTGATCCTCTCCGGGGGCAACGTGGACCTCGACGCCTTACCCTGGGTGCGGTGAGAGCTCCCGGGTGCCCCCAAACGGCCTTCCTGTAGTGTCAGTTGACGCCCCACCGCCGCGGTGATATCTTGTGAACACGTTTCAGTTGCGATTCAGAGTGACCCTTCTTTTTCCCCTCAAGGAGGTTGGTCATGTCTCGTCAGGGTGCCCCCACCCATTCACGTTCTCTTCTCAGCTTGGCTCCGCACTCCGTGCCTGTTGCACTAGTTGTCCTCGCCGCAGTCACGCTGTTCTTGTGCCTTTTCGGAGTCACGGGACTCGCCTCAGCGGGACCGGACTCCAACGCAGGAGTTCAGGCGGCAGCGAGTCCTGCGGGGCTGCCCGGCGGGCTGAATGCGCTCGACATCGTGAGGCAGATCCAGGCCAACAGGGCCCGGATTGCCGACCAGGCCGAACCCGGCGTACTGCCCGTGAACGCGGGAGAGGTGGGGCCGACCTTCCAGATGGGCGGAGACACGCTGATCACCGCCGCCCCGGGAAATCAGAGCTCCTCCGCCGTTGCGTTCGGTGGCAGGTATTTCCTGGTTGTCTGGCAGGATTACCTGACCAAGCCGGCCATCTACGGAGCAAGGATTGACAGCTCGGGACTCCTGCTCGACCCGGTGGGTTTTGTCATCTCGCCCCCTACGCCAGAGGTCAACTTCCAGGAAACCCCGGACGTCGCGTTTGACGGAGAAAACTTCCTGGTCGTCTGGCAGAGCTGGACGGATGCCAATGATCGGAGTATCTACGGCTGTCGCGTCGACACCTCGGGCGCGTCGCTTGACGGCACAGGGTTCCTCATCTCCGACGAAGCGTTTGACCAGTACAGGCCCAGCGTGGCCTTCGACGGCACAAACTACTTTGTGGTGTGGGACGACTTCAGGAATCTCACTGACACGAACATATATGGCGCGCGGGTGACGACGGATGGTGACGTACTGGACACAGGTGGTCTGCTTCTCTATCAGGCCTCGGGCAGCCAGGCAGCGGCAGACGTTCTGTTCGACGGCACCAGGTACTTCATAGTGTGGGCTGACTACCGGGGTGCGACCCAGGATATCTACGGCGGCCGAGTGCTGCCGGACGGCACGGTGCTCGACGGCCCAGGCGGCAGGGCGATTTCAACGGCGAGCTACGGCCAGACTCTCCCCAAGGCCGCCTTCGACGGAAAGAAATACTTCGTCGTCTGGCAGGATTACCGTTCGGGCAGTTACGTCAACAGCGACATCTACGGCGCCCGGGTGGACACTTCTGGCGCCGTCATCGCAGCCGACGCGAGCGGCAAGGCGGTATGTATCACCGGCAACAACCTGGGTCGTCCTGACCTCATATTCGACGGCACGAACTACCTGGTGGTCTGGGACGACGTCTTTTCGGGCGGCTCGTACTACGGAGAACTGTACTGTGCCCTGGTGGACACGTCAGCCGCCGTGCTTTCCCCGGGCCGCATTCCCGTATCCGCTGGTGGGTCCTGGCCCAGGTACGAGCCGTGCGTTGCCTTCGACGGAGTGAAGTCTCTGGTCCTTTGGTCCGATAACCGCATTGTCTACGACGGCCAGGAATCGGACATCTTTGGGGCCAGGGTGCTGAAGGACGGCTCGGTGGTCGGGGCGGAGGAAATGCTGGTTTCGAGAAGTGCAAATATGGAGGTTAACGTGGCCATTGCCTTCGGCGGCAACGGCTACCTCGTAGTGTGGCAGGATAAACGCAACGAAACGAGCTACGACATCTTCGGGACGCGCCTCGACGTGTCCGGCCTCGTGCTCGACCCGGCCGGCATCGCTATTTCGACCGAGGTTGAAGACCAGTCGATCCCAGATGTGGCCTATGCGCTCGGCAAATACCTCGTGGTGTGGAATGACAAGCGGGCGGAAGACGGGTTCTCACAGATATTCGGCGCTCGCGTGGACACTGCCGGAGCCGTGCGTGACCCGGCTGGAATAGGTATCTCCACGCTGTCTGAGGTATACCACGGCTACCCGGCTGTGGCGTTCGACGGACAGAACTTCCTCGTTGTCTGGGATGATTACCGCAATACCGCAGACTCCGATGTGTACGGCACCCGCGTGGACACCGCCGGGGCAGTGCTGGACGTGGGTGGTTTTGCCATTTGCACCGAGGCCGGCGACCAGTACGTTTCCGGATTGGCTTGGTCCGGCGCCAACTACCTCGCGGCCTGGACTGACGCAAGAACGGACGACGGCGACATCTATGGTGCGCGCGTAGCGCAGGACGGCAGCGTGCTCGATAGCGGTGGGTTCGCCATCTACGTCGCAACCTCCGACCAGGGCGAGCCGACAGTGGCGTTCGACGGAACCAACTATCTTGTCGTGTGGACGGGCTACAGCGGCGATGACAATGACATCTACGGCGCCCGCGTCAGCGTGGGAGGCACCGTGCTCGACCCGAGCGGCATCGTGATCTCGGGCGCAGACCAGGACCAGCGCTCGCCGGCAGTGGTTTTTGACGGCACTACCTACCTGGTCGCGTGGCAGGACGGGCGTCTTGGATACGATTACTACGACATATACGGAGCCAGGTTGTGGCCGAATGGGTCTCTGGTCGACGCGGACGGCTTCGTGATCTCGGCGGCCAGCGGCCTGCAGGAATGCCCCGCTCTCGCCCACGGCCCGGACAGGACGGTCCTGATAGGATACAGCTCCTTCAGGCCGCTTCCGTACGGGGCAATGCGCATATTGGGCAACTTCTGGCCCGGTCCGACGCCGGTGACTTTCCTGGCCTGCCGAGCCGAGGTGAGCGGCGACGCGGTCACTCTTTCCTGGCAGGTGGCCTGCGACGTGCCGGCTTCGAGCTTCCAGGTCGAACGCGCTAACTCCGCTCAGGGGGATTACGTTGCCCTGGACATCGACGTGACCAGAAGCAACGGAACCTGGTTCTCCTGCATCGACCGCGACGTCGTGCCGGGAGCGACCTACTGGTACATGGTCAGTCTGGTCGGCGTCAACAGCCGGGAGACGTTTGGGCCTGTCGAGGTGCGGGTGGAGCGCGTGCCTGCGGCGTACGCTTTGTACCAGAGCTATCCCAACCCGTTCAACCCGACTTGCTTCATCCGGTTCGACGTGCCGCATTCCGGTCGCGTGACTCTCAGGGTGTTTGACGCGGCAGGTCGCGTCGTGCGCACGGTCGCGGACCGATGGATGGACAGCGGGACGTACACTGAAGTGTGGGACGGCAGGGACGACGGGGCGGTGGACATGCCTTCCGGCGTCTATTTCTACGAGCTGGCGACGCCGGACTTCCGCGAGACACGGAAAGCCGTGATGCTGAGGTAGCGCCGGTTGGCCGCGCGATTTTGAGACGCGGAGAACGACGTGCGGCCGCAACGTCTCTGCAAACAACGAGTTGACGGGACGACCCCCTTGTCCTTGCAGTCCGGACGAGCGTTGTGCTATAATGTATCAGAGTAAGAAGCCCCGGGATGTGTGCTCATTCTGGGGCTTTTTGCAGCACCAAGGCAAGGGATAGCAACTGCCTGCGCCGAGTCAGTCAACAGTACATCCAGGCGGAAGGACGGAGGAAATGCGCAGAGACGGGAGATCATACCGACACAGCACCATTGTCTTATCGTCAGTGTTTGTCGTGGGGCTGTTGGTCCTGTGGGCGCCGTGCGCGCTCGCAATACAGGGCAACGGCAAACTCCAGATCCATCACATCTCTGTCGGCCAGGGTGACGGCTCAGTCATCATCAGTCCTCTGGGCCAGGTGGCGATCGTGGACAACGGGCCGTACAATAACTGCACGCCGTTCGTGAACTACGTCACCGGCCTGGGCATAACGAGCGTGGACTATCACTTTGTCTCCCATTACCACGCGGACCACATCGGGTGTCTTGACGAGCTGCTTGCGACAGGCGTGACATTGAACATAGCTGGCTACGACAGAGGTTACTCATACTCGACCGCGACCTACACGACATACGTGAACACGCTGGGCGCCAAGAGACAGACGATGACCAAGAACCAGATCGTCACGCTGGACGCAGGCTCGGCGCATCCAGTCTACATCAAGTGCGTGGACCTAAACGGCGCGGGAGTCTATTCGCCAACTGGTAGTGACGAAAACGCCAAGAGCATGGTCCTCAAAATCAGTTACGGCGCGTTTGACGAATCAATGGGAGGTGACCTGACGGCCAGCCCCTCGGTTGAGCCCACGGTGGGGGCCGAGATGGGCGACGTGGAAGTGTACAAAGTCCACCACCACAGCTCCGGCACGTCCTCTTATGACCAATGGCTTAACTACACGACGCCGGAAGTGGGCATCATCTCCCTGGGTACGAACTCCTACGGCTACGTCAACTCCGCCACTCTCTCCAGGCTGCACAACCACGGCGTGCATACCTACTGGACGCACGCGGGCTCCGGCGCGTCCCCGGACACTTCCTGGGACAAGGTGGGAAGCAACATAGTCATCCAGGCGAACTACTGCCCCGGCGCGGCCTACACGGTCAGCTGCAACGGTTTCGTTTACACCTACTACAATTCCGGCACCGCGGACGTGACGCCGCCGGTTGTCGCTTCAGTGACACCCGCAGGGGGTGAGATCGTCTACGTCGGCTCCGAGGAGGAAATCACGTGGGTGGCGACGGACGGCTCGGGTGTTGATTCTGTCAGCATCTACTACTCCATCAATGGCGGGTCGACGTTCCCATACACGATTGCCACGGGCGAGGCGAACGATTCGTCTTATACCTGGGTCGTTCCGAACACTCCTTCCGAGAACTGCGTTATCAAGGTCGTGGCGTACGACCAGTGCGGCAATTCCGGCTACGGCGTCTCGGCGACGTCTTTCAAGATTAGGCCGGTGGACTTGACTCCGCCGACGGTTGCCGTGGTTGCGCCGAACGGCTCAGAGATATGGTACGCGGGTGACGAGGAAGAAATCGCGTGGGTCGCCACGGACAACGTCGCTGTCGACTCCATCAGCATCTACTACTCGACCGACGGCGGGTCGACGTTCCCGTACACGATCGCCACGGGCGAGTCGAACGATTCGTCTTACACATGGGTGATTCCGAATACACCTTCCGAAAGTTGTATCGTGAAGGTCGTCGCCTACGACTCGAGCGTTAACTCCGGGCAGGACGTTTCGGATGCGGCTTTCAGCATAAGGGTCCGCGACCTGACGCCGCCTGAGGTGGTGGTGGTCGCGCCGGCCGACGGAGAGACTCTCTACGTGGGCGAGGAAGCTCAGATTCAGTGGGTCGCCACGGACAACGTCGCCGTTGACTCCATCAGCATCTACTACTCTACCGACGGGGGAGCCACCTTCCCCTACACGATCGCCACGGGCGAGCCGAACGATTCGTCCTACACCTGGGTAGTCCCGGACACGCCTTCTGAGGATTGCCTGGTGAAGGTCGTTGCCTACGACTCGAGCGCGAACCCCGGAGAGAGCGTCCCGGAGACGACCTTCAGCATAGTGAGTGAGCAAGTGGGTACCGAGGTCGTTCCGGTGGCGGCTCGGTTTGAGCTGATGCAGAACGTCCCGAATCCGTTCAACCCGCTCACGAAAATAGAATTCAGTCTGACGCACTCGTCCCGGGTGACTGTCAGGATATACGACATGTCCGGCGGCGTGGTGAAGACCCTCGCGGATGACGCGAGGCCCGCGGGTAGACACAGTGTCGTCTGGCGGGGTGAAGACGAGCGCGGGGCACAGGTGGCTTCCGGGGTGTACTCATACGTCCTCGAGGCAGAGGGCCAGAAGCAGATGCGCAAATTGGTCCTGCTGCGGTAACGTGCGGAACGTCGCGGACTGAGGCGCGGGCGCGTTCACCCTCGCCGCGAACCGTGTCGCCGTATCAACCGATGCGCGCGGCATCCGAGGCAAGAACGAGAAGGGGTCGGACCAAGTCCGGCCCCTTTCGACTTCTCGCGGGCGGCAACCGGTGCGTCCGCCCCGCGTTCCGCAAGCCCGCGAAGCTGTCTCTACTTCTTGTATTTGACCGGGATCTTGAGCCGCTCGGTCTGGTCGTTCCAGACGATCGAGGTGACCAGCCACTGGTCGCCCTGCTTCACGAACTGGAAGCTGTTTATGCCCACTCTGAACGGCTTCGGGTCAGTCAGGTCGAACCTGGTTTCGTACGTGCTGAATCGGTGAGCTATCTTCCCGAATATCTCCGTCACGTGGGACACTTCCTTCTCCTCGAACGACATGATGATGCCGCTGAGCAGTCTGTCGAGATGGACGGCTCTGAACTGGTCGACCGTCAAGACGACCGGCCTGGGTCCGTTGTTGTTCACGAGCTTGGCGTCAGGAATGAAGAGACTCTTCATCTTCGCCAGGTCGGGTTTGCGTCCCTTTTCGAAGCTTATGGAAGCGTAGAGCTCCTTGGCCGTCCGGTTCAGCAATTGCAGGTCGGTGACTTTCTTCGCCATGGCATGTCCTCCCTTGACCTATGGTCTCGTGGCCTCTCCAGCGTGCTGACTGTCTATGATAGCACGCGCCGCTCGGGCGTTCATCCACAATGTCAGCGGTGTCATGCGTGCCGGGCCGGCGTCACGCCGCGCTTGAAAAGTGGGGCGTTTTGTGATACAGTCCTCCTTGCGCAGTAGGTATTGCCTTTGAACGACGCTTGTCCCCTGAACGAACGGCGGACCCGGTGTCCAGACAGCAGAATGCGGGCGCTCACTGCATGCCCGCCAGGATAGTGTGCGGGGTGGCTTTCAGGACCTCACTAGCTGTGGTGGGGTCTTACTTATTTTGGGACTGTCGCCGTCGCGCGGACGGAAGGAGTGGAACATGAAAAGCAATCGCGTCCTCAGTAGTCTCATCTCAGTCTCGTTGCTCGTGGCCGCTCTGTTTGCCGCACCCGCGTCGGGCGTCTGGCAGGAAAACGGCTACCCGGTGTGCACGGCGGTCAACTGCCAGGCAAACGCCAGGTTGATCCCGGACGGGATGGGTGGAGCGTTCGTGTGCTGGGACGACAAGCGCGGCGGCCTTACCGAGGATCTTTACGCCCAGCACCTGAATGCGGACGGCGGCACCTACTGGCAGTCCCAGGGCGTTCCTTTCTGCGCGGCGGCCAACAGTCAGTATTGGCCTAGAATAGTGCGCGACGGCACTGGAGGGATCATCGTCGTCTGGCAGGACTTCCGCAAGGGCACAAACACGGATCTGTACGCGCGCCGCATTGATGAGTCAGGCACTCCCGTCTGGGCCGCAAACGGCGTGGCAATCTGCACCGGCGCCGATGAACAGCAGTACACGCGGATCATCTCAGACGGCGCCGGCGGGGCCATAATCACTTGGCAGGACTGTCGGACAGGCCTCGACAACGACATCTACGCACAGCGGATCAGCGCCTCCGGGAGCGTGAGATGGACCGGCAACGGCACGCAGATCTGCCAGGTATCGTATTCGGAGCAGGAGAAGCCCGGAATGGTCCCGGACGGCCTGGGAGGCGCCATCATCATATGGCAGGACATGCGGAACGGCACCTACGACGTATACGCGCAGAGAATTGACGCGTCAGGCGCCGTCCTCTGGGCCGCTAACGGCATCCCGGTCTGCACTGCGGCCAACGACCAGATAAACGTGCGGGCCGTCCCTGACGGCGCCGGCGGGGCCATCGTGGCCTGGGAGGATTGGCGGAGCGGGACGGGAGACCTCTACGTCCAGCACGTCAACATCCTGGGAAATACGGCCTGGGCCGCGGACGGAGTGCGGGCAAGTTCCAGCGAGTCAGACAAGACATGGGCCGATCTCGCTCCTGACGGAATAGGCGGTGCCATACTCGTGTGGCAGGATCGCGCCGGGGGCGGTGACCATAACATCACGACACAGCGACTGGACGCGAGCGGAACCCTACAATGGGGTGAGAACGGCGTTACCGTCTGCGCCAACAGCGCCTACCAACATTCTCCGCGCGTCGTCCCGGACGAGACGGGCGGCGCAATAGTAGCGTGGGAAGACAGGCGCAACGAGTCCGCGGGTGACATATATGCGCAGCGCGTGAACGCCGCCGGCGCCGTCCTCTGGACGCCGGACGGAATCGCCGTCTGCGTTCTTCCCGGGGCGCAGACCAGTGCGGAGCTCGTGTCCGACGGGCTCGGAGGCTGCATAGTCACCTGGACAGACGCCTGCTACTACATGAACACCGACATCTACGCGCAGCGAATAGACGGCAACGGTCATCTGATCGGCGTCGGAAGCGGCGCGCCCCGGCCCCAGGCTTCGATGCTGGAGCAGAACTTCCCGAACCCGTTCAACCCGACTACCGTGATACGGTTTGCCGTTGCGGAGCCGGGCAGGGTAAGACTGGCCGTGTACGACGTGACCGGCCGCCCGGTGAAGGTGCTGCTGGATGAGCCGCGAGATGCCGGCAGGTGCGAGACCAGCTGGGACGGGAAGGACGACAACGGCGTTGCCGTGGCCTCCGGCGTGTACCTGTATTCTCTCGAGACGCCGGGGTACGGCGAGAACAAGAAGATGGTTTTGCTGAGGTGAGCGGTTCGATGGAAGGCCGACTGAGCTTCAGCACTCAGGAACATGGACGAAGGGGCTGGCGATCTGCCGGCCCCTCTTGTCTGTACGCCCAGCATGATACACTCCTGCTGAGACCCCTCAATCGAATGAACAAGTCGCAGGCGCCGAGACCAGTCCCATGAAGATAAGAGAGATTCATTCAAAGGCCATTCTCTCCACGTCGCAGATCTATGACTATACCGTCAATCCATACGTCGGGTGCCAGCATGCCTGTTCCTACTGTTATGCGCGATTCATGAAGAGGTTCAGCGGACACACCGAGCCCTGGGGCGATTTTGTGGATGTAAAGGTCAACGCGTCCGACCTCCTGCGTGCGGAGATAGGGAAGAAGAAGAAGGGCAGCGTATGGATAAGCGGGGTTTGTGACCCATATCAACCGTTGGAGGCAGAATACGAACTGACCAGGAGATGTCTCGAGATACTCGTTCAAGATAACTGGCCGGTGGTCGTTCAGACACGTTCCCCGCTGGTTCTCCGGGATCTGGACATCCTGAAACGGGGAAAAGCGGTGGCAGTTGGGCTCTCGATCACTTCCGCGAATGAGGAAGTCAGAAGGATTTTCGAGCCGCATGCGCCACCCATCATGAAGCGAGTAGAAGCCGTTGGCGAGCTGCACCGAAACGGCATCAGGACCTTCGTGATGATTGCGCCGATGCTCCCCGAAGCCGAGGGTCTGGTCAGAGTCCTGGAAGGGAAGGTTGACTACGTCATTCTGGACCGAATGAACTACCATCATGCGGACAGGATTTATGCCGAGCGCGGATGGCGGGATAAGAACACCGAAGGCTACTTCAAGAGAGCAGGCAGCAAGATTGTGGATGAGTTCAGAAAGCTGGGAATAGACTGCACGACAACTGGTTGAACTCAGGCGTGTGCCGGAGGTCGGAGTCGAACCGACACGGACCCGCCGCTGTCGAGACTGCGCAAGTAAATCGTTGTTCTAGAGATTAACTTGTGTTAAGGTTCACATATTAGGTTAACATGGCCGTCATGGGAGGTAACCGCGATGCCCGCAACGAGATATGTGACTATCCCCGAACTCGCACGGCTCCTCGGAGTGAGCCGGATCGCTGTGTACAGGAGGGTCAAGAAGGGGCAGATCCCCGCCACGAGAATTGGTCGAACCTACGTGATAACAGACCAGACTGTCACGCACATCCTCGGCAAGGGAGTCTCGACCAAAGGAAAGAGCCGTATAGACGCCGCAGTTCGAAAGACGGTGAGGGAGTATGGAGAGGTTCTCAAGCAGCTGGGCAAGGAATAATGAGGATCATAACCATAGCCGAAGTGGAGTATCTCGCCTTCCGCCTTGCCAGGGAGCATCTTTCGTTCCACGAGCCCATACCTGACTTCTCCACCCGTTTCCCGAATGTGCTTGAGAGCTGTGTGCTGACTCCGTTCCAGACATTCTCGGGCAAGAGCCTGTATCAAGGTCTGGTCGGGAAGGCCGGCATTCTGTTCTACCTCATGATCAAGAACCACCCGTTCCAGAACGGTAACAAGAGAATCGCCATCACCACCCTGCTCGCTTTCTTGTACTTCAACGACAGGTGGCTCCAGGTCGACACGCAGGAGTTGTACAATTTCACAGTCTGGGTGGCGCAGAGCCCGGCCCGGCTGAAGGACCACGTCGTGGAGGCCATAGGTACGTTCATTCGTGACCATCTGGTAAGAGCGGAAGGGTCTGTCGGAAAAGTCCCGGCAGGCGGAGGCAGACCGCCACAATAGAGGTGTGCTGTCCGAGGTAAGACGAAGCCATGCCGGAGGTCGGAGTCGAACCGACACGGGGTTTGAGCCCCACCGGATTTTGAGTCCGGCGCGTCTGCCAATTTCACCACTCCGGCATCTTTCCCGCGTGAATATCAGCCAGAATGCTACCAGCCGGCGCCTGGTGTGTCAAGGAAGCGAGGTCGCGCGGTGTGGCGCCCGAACGTCGGCCGGTGGCGCCGGAAGGGGCGCGCGGCGCGAGAGAGGCAGGCAACGCGCGAAAGCGACTGCGCGGCGCCTTCTGACCGCCCGCCCCGGGCGATTTCGTGATACAATGCGGGCATGAATCCCGACACGAAGCCGATCCTCATCCTCGGCGTGGGTAACCTGCTCCTCAAGGACGAAGGTGTGGGGATCCACTTCGTCCAGCAGCTCCAGAAGAAGCCCCTGCCCCCGGACGTGGATGTCATGGACGGCGGCACGCGCGGCCTGGATCTCCTGATGCTGATGGAAGGCCGCAAGCTCGTCGTCGTGGTGGACTGCGCGCGACTGGGGGAAACGCCCGGGACAGTGCGCGTCTTCGGTCCTAAAGACATCGTGCCGGAGAAGAACAGAGGATTCTCGGTGCACGGCCTCAACCTCGCCAGTGCGCTCGAGTTCGGTGAGCGGCTTGGAACGCTGCCTGAAGTGTTCATCGTCGGGGTCGAACCCCAGTCCATTGAGATCGAAATAGGCCTGAGCGACGCCGTCAGACAGGCGCTGCCCGTCATAGAACAGACTGTCGACGAGATCGTGGCGAGCAAACGTTGACTCGGCCTACTCCACGCCCCCTGGCTTAAGCTGCCCACCGGGAGTCACAATCCGACATTGTCGTTGACAGCCACGGGATTGCGCGACGACTCTAGTCTCAACGCGGACGCCGGCCGTGTAGCACGGGCCCCGGTTGCGCAACGCAGGCGCCGGGTGCGCCGTCTTGGCATCCTACTTGCCATGGGACAATGCCCGGCCAACGAGGCGTCGTACCCGACCACGTCCCAATCACAATGTGACGACCCGCGCGCAGGGTAGTGGTGCGCAGGCGTCGTGGGAGGGGCGACCGCCATGAGACAGGCATCTTTCTCCAGGGTTCTGCTTGCGCTCGTTCTTGTCGTGGTGAATACTTGTCCCGGCTGTACGACAAGAGATACGGAAACGAGCCCCGTGGCCGGCGAGACATGTGATGAACGGTCCGGGCCGCGGGTCCTTCCCGCGGATGCTCACAGCGCGTTCCTCAAGCACGCAATGCTTGACCGCCGCGTCGAGTCGTGCCGGCGAGCGTTCGAGTCGAGAGGGCTCGGGGAGCGGCCGGCGGCGAGCTTCACGGTCGAAGGCAGGAACAGCGACGGCATTCGTGCCACCGTCACCGTGATGATTTTCCTCGGGCCGGACTCCACGGCGGCGGGTACCCTCGCGTTCGTGCGGTGTCGCGACCGCTCGCGGGTCTGCGCAGGTATCTTGAGGACTGCCGACGGCAGCGCGCTTTCTGAGGCGGCGCCTCTGGCGCTGTCCGAGTGCGCGGTTCGTAATGACGGGTGTGTGACCGCGTTCGAGCCGGTGTCCGGGGATACGACGGGGCAGGGCGCCGACGGGTTCTGGAACTGCGTGGGCGTGAGCTCCGTCGCTGGAACCGTGGTGTGCACGCTCAAGTGCCTTCCTGCGGGCCCGGCCTACGCGGAATGCCTGATTGCCTGCACCGGATGGACGATTCTGTCCGCGATCGTCGCCTGTGCTTTTGCCCAGCTCTTGGACAGCGCTGATTGAGTCGGGCAGGTCCGGCACACGGGTCTAATCGGATGTCGAGAGGGGGTACAGTATGTCCACACTTGTCCGCGTCCTGAGGCTCGCTGCCTCGATCCTGTTCGGCGCGCTGGCCGGAGGCGCACTGGACCCGCCGTCGTGGCTGCCGGTGGGTGACGCCTGGAGGGCGCTCGTGTTCGTGGTGGCGTCGCGGGCCGCGCCGCTGCCCGCGGACTACACTCTGTTCGGCGCGGTTTTCGGGAACGCGAGGATGCGCGCCGGACACAGGGCGCTGCTCATTCTAGTGGACGGTCTTCCCGTTGCCTTCGTGCTGGCGTTTCTCAATATTCCCTGGACGGGGCTGGAATGGGTGGGACGGGTGGCGGCCGCAGCGGTGGTCGGGGGTGCGATCCCGGGCTGGCCTGACGCCGGCAGGCAGGGAGCCTGGTTGTTCGGGCGGCGAGTCTAAGGCGACGGGACGGTCTGGAGTGGGGCACGCCTGGAAACGCGGGTCAGCCAGGAGCCGGCAGCGGGCGGCGCGGCTGGGGCCGGGGGCTCGGGCGCCCGACGGTGCCGCGCTCAGACCGCGCTAGTCCGGCGTCTTATCACAATCCGTCTGAGCTTCATCGCTGCGTCGTCCAGCGCCGCGTAGAGCCCGGGCACGATTATGACAGTGAGGAAACTGGAGGCGATGAGGCCGCCTATCACGCATCTGGCCATCGGGTAGTAGTAGGCGTCGCCGACCGAGCTGCGTCCCAGGGCCAGCGGCACCAGCCCGAGGACCGTCGTGGCAGCGGTCATCAGGACCGGGCGGAGCCGCCTCGTGGCTCCGGTGACTATGGCCTCAGACCTCTCCATCCCCGATTCCCTGAGTTGGTGCACGTGGTGTATCAGCACGATGCCGTTGTTCACCACGATCCCGATAAGGATGAGAAGTCCGATCTGCGCCATCAGGTTGAACGGGGTTCCAGTCAGGAAGAGGAGCCAGATGACTCCAACGAACGCGAAGGGCAGGGCGAACATTATCGCGAATGGATGAACCACCGACTCGAACAACGAGGCCATGACCACGTAGACGAGCACAAGGGCCAGCAGCATGTTGATGAGCAGTTCCTTCTGCGTGGCGCTTTCCTGCTCAAAGTATGCTCCGTACCCCCACGAGTACCCGGCCGGAAAACTCATACCCGACAGGACGCGTGATATCTTGGCTCGTATTTTTGGGGTGTCCGACGCCTCGTAGTGAGCGTTGACCGTGGCCACGGTTTTTCTCTGCTGCCTCAGGATGGTGGCGGGCCCTCTTTCCATCTCGAAGCTGGCCACCGAGGCGATGGGAACCGCGTGGCCTGCCTCGCTGACGAGGGTCAGACTCTTCAGATTGTCCAGGTTGCGCCTGTCCTCTTCCCGCACGCGTGCCCATATGTCCACTTCTCCCTCCGGCCCCCGGAATCTGCTGATGGGCATCCCTCGGAAGTACATGGCCACCGCGTCCGCGACACGGGAGGACGGGAGACCCATCTGTGCCGTCAACTCCCTGTCCACCACCACCTGGATCTCCTCCCGGCCTTTCTGTTTCTCAGTGTCTATGTCCTTGAGCTCGGGGATGTACGCCAGCCTGCGGGCGGCCTCTTCCGCCAGGGCGCCCAAAGTGGGTCCCGCGTCGCCGAAGATGTTGACGTTGATGGTGCCGCTCCCGCCTCCCTCGTCAAACCCGCCCAGTTTGCGCTTCACTCCCGCCAGTTTCGGCAGCCCCTTCCGCAGCTTCTCGCGGATCTCCTTCACGCTGCTGTCGTCGGTGAATTCGGGATGGGGGTAGAGCGCGGTAAAGCCGGTGTTGTCGGAGTAGTAACTGTAAAGCGACTTGAGGTGCAGCTCATTCCCGTGTGCCTCAATGTACTTCTCGACCGCGTCCACGAAGCGCTCTGCTGCCACGTAGTTCACGTTCTCCGAGAACTCGTACTCGATTCTTACGGACTCCACCCTCGTTCCGGAGAAGGCGCTCTTTTCCACCTTCGTGAACGGGATGACCATGCTCAAGAAGACGAGCCCCATCATCCCGGTCATCTTCCACCTGTGGGAAAGCGACCAGGCCAGAAAACGCGAGTACCTGTCAGTGAGATTAGCGATGAAATCCGACGGCCGCTTGCGCACGAGGTGGCCGAACCTGTGCATGAACAGGGGTATCAGGGTGACGGACACAATGAACGAGCAGATAATCGCGGCGAAAATGGTCTTGCCTGTTTCGCCTATCCACACCGATATCTCGGTCTTGGCCCCGATCGTGAGTGGTAGAAAGACAATGATGGTGGTGAGGGTCGAGGTTATCACCGCGGGCAAAATCTCCCTCGTCCCCACCACAGTAGACTCGTCTGGACTCGCACCCGCCTGCCTGTGCCTGTAGATGCTCTCCAGCACCACGACGGCGTTGTCGACCAGCATGCCCACGGAAAGCATCAGGCCCATCATCGACAGGATGTTCAGCGAACGCACCGCGAAATAGATGAACACGCAGGCCGACACGGCGGAGAAAGGAATCGCCAGGCCCACTGCAAGGGTGGCCGGGATGTTCCGCAGGAAGAAGTACAGCACCACACACGCGAGCAGAGCGCCTATCAACCCCGAATGCAGAAGCCCGTTGAGCCCGCTCAGGATCTGCTCCGAGACGTCGTGAAACGTCAGAATCGACATCCCACGGAGAGCCGGGTCCTTTCCTATCTCATCCAGTTTCTTCTTCGCGTCGACGGCCACCTTGACCGTGTTGTACCCCGACTCCTTCATGACCTCTATCCCGATGGCGGTCTCTCTGTTCAGGTGCCTGCCGTAGTTCAGCACTGGCTCCTGGTACTTGATGTTCGCCACGTCGAGCAGTCTTAGGTTGTCGCGGACGGGGAAGTTCTCGAGTTCCTGGAGCGTCTTGAAGTCCCCCAGGACTCTGACTGAATACCTGCTCGGGCCGTCTTCGACTCGGCCCGCGCTCACGTTCCTGTTGCCGGCGGCCAGCCGCGCCAGGAGCTCTCCCACGTCTACGTTGTGCTTCATCACCCGGTCGAGGTCGAACTCAACCGATATCTCCTTCTTCTCGACTCCGTACGAGATGACACGCGCGACGCCCGGAACCTGGCGGAGCGGGTTGATGATCTTCCTCTCGATGAGGTCGTAGCTCTTGGAAAGGTCGCTGCCGGAAGACACCCGAAGCACCAGCACGGGGATGTCGGTGGACTTGAACCCCTGGACGTAGATGTGCTCCACGTCGTCCGGCAGGTCGGCGCGGATTCGCTCGACCCTCTCGCGGGCCTCCACCCTCAGCACGTCGATGTCCATCCCCCACTCGAATTCCAGAAAGATGTTTGAGCTGTTCGCGTCCGAGTAGGAATACATCCGCTTGACGTGGCTCATCGTGCTGAGGGCTTCCTCCAGGGGCCTGGTTATCTCTTCCTGCACCTGGGACGGCACGGCGTTGGGGTACGGAACGTAGACGTTGAGCTGTGGAAAATCCACGTCGGGAAGGAAAGCCAGCGGTACGCGCCAGATGGAGATGAGGCCGACCGCGAAGATGGAGAAGATGATGACTAACGTAGTGACGGGAGAACGAATGACGTACCTGGCAATGCTCATGGAATCACATACCGTTCGACGACGTCCGTAATTGCACCGGGCGCCTGCCGCGGCTCCCGACCGCCGGAGCGGCGGGCAGCGTCACCGGCGCAGCCGGCTAATCCTTCCTGTCTATCACTGCGTAGACGGCTGGTATGACGAAAAGAGTGAGCGCCGTGGCGAAGACGAGCCCGCCTATCACCGTAATCGCGAGCGGCGCCCTGAGCTCCGCGCCCTCGCCGCCGGAGACGGCCATGGGGATGAGCCCCAGCACCGTCGTGATGGTGGTCATCAGAATGGGCCGCATGCGGACCGAGCCGGCCTCCACGAGCGCCTCCAGTTTAGGCACTCCCTTCTGCCGCAGCTGGTTCGCATAATCTATGAGCACGATAGCATTGTTCACGACGATTCCGGCCAGGATGATGATTCCGATGAGAACCATGACGCTCACGGACGTTCCGGTGACGAGCAGGGCGAATACCACGCCGATGGCCGCCAGCGGAAGGGTGAACATTATGACGAAGGGATGAAGGAAAGACTCGAACTGCGAGGCCATGACCAGGTACACCAGGAACACCGCCAGCAGGAGCGCGAAGCGGAGGCTCCCGAACGACACGCTGAGCTCGTTGCTCTGGCCGCTCAACGCCGCCGAGAAATCCTCCGGCATCGAGACCGTGCGAAGAGCGTCCCTTATCTCGCTGGCCGCTCCGGCCAGGTCGTGTCCACTCAGATTCGCGGTGACGATGGCCGTGCGCTGCTGCGAAACCCGCGTTATCTCGGCCGGCCCCTCCTCGATCACGATCCTGCCGATTGACGACAGCGGAATGGGCGTACCGTTGCTCTGCCCCACGACGAGGTTGGGGAGCTCCTCCATGGACCTCCTCACCTCCTCGGAATTCCGGACGAGGACGTCGATCTTGTCCTCTTCCCTCCGGAACTTGGTCGCCACGTCGCCCCTGACGGCGTTGGTGAGAGCGCTGAAGGCCCGGGCCGGGTCCACGTTGAGCGACGCCATACGCTCCCTGTCGAGCACGATGTGGACCTCGGGGTTGCCGGCCTTCATCGTGCTCCGAATGTCCTTTATCGAAGGGATCCGCGCCAGACGCTGCTCCACCTCTGAAGACAGAGCCCTGAGCCGCGCGATGTCATACCCGGTGACCTCGACCTCTATCGGGGTGCGGAAGCTGAAATAGCTGGGTCGGGACACGTCGTAGGTCAAGGCCGGCACCTGGTCAAGGACCCTCCTCATCCTCTCCACGGTCGCTTCCTCGGCCTCCGGGCTCACCCCGCTGTTCAAGGTAACGCTAACCTGCGCTATGTTTTCTTCCTTGATGCGGGCCGTGGACTGTCCGAGCAGGGTGGAGCCCGAGTTGCTGAACACCGTCTCCACTGACGGAAGCGTCATCGTCTGCTTCTCTATTCCCGAAACGGCGCGGTCAGTGGACGCCAGGGAGGTGCCCTCGGGAAAACGGAGGTTAAAAGTGAACTCTCCCTGGGAGACCGGCGGGATGAGCTCGACGCTCAGGAAGGGGGTGAGAGCGACGCACAATGCGAACGCCCCGACCGCGCAGAGTATGACCGTGCGCCGCCTCTCGAGAGACCATCTGGCCGCCCCCGGATACCAGGCGTAGAACCGCCCCATCATCCTGTCGAACTGGTTGGTAATGAAAAGGATAGGGCGGCCGAGGGCGAACTTCAGACCACGGCCTACGGGCCTTCCCACAAGTCTCCCGAACCTAACTAGCACGCGGCCCGCTGCCCTCAGAAATCGTGCTGCCAGCCGTGTCATCGGTCTTCCCATGCGCGACCACAAGACCGTTAACATAAACCATCGCAAGGCATTAGCGATGTTTCGGCCGACTATCCGCCACAGAAATCTGACGAAAATCAGGCGGAGCAGGGTACGAATAAAACGCGCGGGAACCACGATGACGAAGGAACCAAAACGGGCAAGCGGCGTATAAAGAGAGCGGAACAAGTGAAATCGCCAGTTCTCAGTACCCGCAACATACTGAGAACGGCTGGGCAGCCAACCCTGCTTATTGAGTCGAACAGGAGTGCGGGGCAAACGCAGCTCTGTTCTCCCCAAAAGCCTGCCCAGCCGATTTTCCTGATCGTTGGAGGGCGGCGCCAGACGCCCTCCTTCTTTTATTCTAATCGCTGACAGCATAGGAACCAAGGTTAAAGCGACGACTAAAGAGGCCAGCAAAGATGCGCTAATTGTGACGGCCTGGTCCTTGAACAGCTGTCCGGCGATGCCCTCCACGAACACCAGCGGCACAAAAACCGCGACTGTTGTCAGAGTCGAAGCGATGACGGCCCGACTCACTTCCTCCGTGCCGGTGCTGGTCGCGCGTTCCAGGTTTGAATCCTGCTGCTTGTGCCTGAACACGGCCTCGAGCACGACTATGGCGTTGTCCACCAGCATTCCCACTCCGAGCGCCAGTCCACCCAAAGACATGATGTTGAGCGAAAGCCCCATCCTGTGCATGATGATGAAGGTGGCGATCACCGACACCGGTATGGAAAGCCCGATCGTGATGGTAGTCCTCAAATCCTTGAGAAACAGGAACAGCACCAGCGTCGCCAGAAGGCCGCCCAGCAGCGCCGAGTTCATCACCTCGTTCACGGACCTCTGTATGAAGATGGAATGGTCGGACGCCACAGTGACTTTGACGTCAGCCGGCAACGAAAGATTGTCCAGCTTCTTTCTTATCGCTTTGGCGACGGACACCGTGTTGGCGTCGCCTTCTTTGTAGATGGCCACCTCCACGGACTCCTGCCCGTTCAGTCGCGTTATGGTGTCCTGTTCCTTGTGTCCGGCCTCGACCCTCCCGACGTCTCTGGCCAGGATGGGCCTGCCCTGCACGTATCCCACGCATACATCCTCAATCTCTTCCACGCTCTGGAACTCGTTTGTGGTGCGCACGAGGAACTCGGACTCCTGGTCCGTCAGACTCCCGCCGGCCACGTTGACGTTCTCCCCGGCCAGCCTCGCGGTGACCTCCGTGATCGGAATCCCCAACTCGGACAGCCGGCCCCTGTCTATCTCGATGTGAATCTCCTCTTCCAGGCCTCCACTCACCTTTGCGGCGGCGACACCCTTCTGCGCCTCGAGCTCCTTCTTCACGAGCTTCTCCGCCACACGCCTCAGTCTCAATAGGTTCATGGGGCCGGCGATCCTGAGCCTCATGATGGGGTC
>CAZMZP010000011.1:0-10928 GCA_964570935.1 uncultured bacterium | reverse complement strand
ATGATACAGACAGACGCCGCCATCAATCCGGGGAACAGCGGCGGGCCCCTCGTGAACGGCAGGGGTGAAGTGATCGGGGTGAACACGTTCATCTTCACGCGCGGGGGTGGCTCGCTCGGAATGGGGTTCGCCATACCCGTGAACAGCGCCAAGAGGGTGGTGCGGGAGATCATCAAGTACGGCGCCGTGAGGGGCGTCTGGATCGGGATCTCGGTCCAGGACATCACGCCCTACCTGGCGCAGCAGCTTGGCGTCAGTGACACCAGGGGCGTGATAGTGGTGAAGCTCGAAGACGACAGTCCGGCTGACAAGGCCGGCGTCAAGGTCGGCGACCTCATCAGGAAAGTGCAGGGTGAGCGCGTCGAGAACTCCGACGACGCGGCCAGGAGCATTTTCGGCGCCGGAATCGGAGACGTCCTGACCCTGACCGTGGAGCGTGAGCGCAAGACGTGGGACGCCAGGCTCAAACTGGTGGAGGTCCCGAAGGACGTCGAAAAGTAGGCCGGCGCGCCGCCTTGCCGGCTGCGCGAACGACCGTTTCCGACAGGCAGGTGCGATGATCGAGCGTTACACGCGACCCGAGATGGGCGCCGTCTGGAGCGAAGACAGGAAGTTCTCCACGTGGCTCGAGGTGGAGACAGTTGTCTGCGAGGAAGCCGAGAGTCTGGGGCTGTGTCCGCCGGGCACCGGCAGGAAGATTCGGGATGGCGCGCGCTTCGACGCCGGAAGAATCTGCGAGATAGAAGAGCGCGTGCGACACGACGTCATCGCGTTCATCAGCAACGTCTGCGAACACCTGGGCGACGAGTCCAGGTTCTTTCATTTTGGCCTGACTTCTTCGGACCTCTTGGACACTTCGCTCGCGCTGCTGTGCCGGGAGGCCTGCGGCATCGTGGAGCGCGAGCTCGGAACGCTCTGCACAGTGCTGCGCGACCTGGCGGTCGAACACCGCCGCACGGTCATGATCGGCCGGACACACGGGATGCACGCCGAGCCGATCACTTTCGGACTGAAGGTGCTGGTCTGGTATGAAGAGACGCGCCGCAACCTCGCCCGTATGGAAGCCGCCAGGGCGGCAATATCCACCGGGAAGATGTCTGGCGTGGTGGGGACGTTCTCGCACGTGCCGCCGGAGCTGGAAGAGCATGTGTGCACCAGGCTGGGCCTGAGGCCCGAGCTGGCCGCGACTCAGGTGGTTCAGAGGGACAGGCACGCCGAGCTTATGTCCGCGCTGGCCGTAACGGCGGCCAGCCTGGAGAAGTTCGCAACAGAGATACGGCACCTCCAGAGGACGGAGGTTGGCGAGGCAGCCGAGGGATTCGGTGAGGAGCAGAAGGGTTCTTCGGCCATGCCGCACAAGCGAAACCCGGTTCTGTGCGAAAGGGTGTGCGGCCTTTCCCGGCTGGTCAGGGCGAACGCGCTCGCGGCGGCCGAAAACGTGGTCCTGTGGCACGAACGTGACATAAGTCATTCTTCTGTCGAGAGAGTAATAATCCCGGACTCTTTCATACTCGTTGACTACATGCTCGGGACTCTCATCAATGTGATGAAGACGCTGGAGGTCCGGCCGGCGAAAATGGCGGAGAACCTGGAAAAGTCGAAGGACATGATATTCTCGCAGCGCGTCATGCTGGAGCTCACCCGGCGCGGTATGAAGCGCGACGAGGCGTACGGCCTGGTCCAGTCGCTGGCGAAGGAGGCGTGGGCCGGGGGCAGTTTCAAGGACGCCGCGATGAAGGACGAAAAGCTGGCCGGACTGCTGGGCAGGGCCACGCTAGAAGAGTGTTTCGACGTCTCCTATCTGCTGAGACGCGTGGATTTCATCTATAAGAGAGTGCTGGGAAGCTGAGGCGGGCGGAACGCCGCGGGCGTGCGGGGCCGGAGTCGGGTCCGGACCCTGACGTTTACCCCAATCCCGACCCTGACCTTAACCGGTCAAGAGACGACGTGGACGGCGAAGCAAAGACGCTCTCGATAACCGGCCAACCCGACGCACTGGTCTCGGACGAGCTCCGGGGGCACGGGCTGAGGCTGACGGTAGCGGAAGCGCGCCATCTCGCACGCCTCATCGGCCGGAATCCCACCAAAGTCGAAGCCACGATTTTCGACATAATGTGGAGCGAGCACTGCTCGTACAAGAGCAGCAGGCATCTGCTCAAAAAATATCTCCCGACCCAGGCCCGCAACGTGGTCCTCGGCCCCGGCGAAGACGCGGGGATCATCAAACTCTGCGAACATGAAGGCGAAAGCTACTGCCTGGTGGTGGCGCACGAAAGCCACAACCATCCTTCGCAGGTGATGCCGTTCGAGGGAGCGGCCACCGGCATCGGCGGCATCGTGCGCGACGTCTACTGCATGGGCGCGGACGTATACGCCGTGATGGACGCGCTGCGCTTCGGCGACCCCCACGGACCTCACAGGAACAAGGTGAGAGAAGTGGCCTCGGGCGTGGTGTCCGGGATCTGGCAGTACGGGAACGCGTTGGGTGTGGCCAACATGGGGGGGGACGTCTGCTTTGACCTTTGCTACGACGAAAACTGCCTCGTCAACGTCATCGCGGTCGGAGTCGTCAAAGAGCGGGGAATCGTGAGGAGCAGGGTGCCGGCGGCGGCGGCCCGCGAGGACTACGACCTGATTCTCTTCGGAAAGCCCACTGACGCAAGCGGGTTCGGCGGCGCGGCGTTCGCCTCGGACGTGCTGGATTCCGATGAGCTGTCCGGATCGAAGGCCGCGGTCCAGGTGCCCGACCCGTTCCTCAAGAGAATCCTCGCAGAGGCGAACAAGAAGATGCTGGAGCTTGTGCACTCGCGGGGCCTGGAGGTCGGCTTCAAGGACCTGGGCGCGGGCGGCATCGCGTGCGCAACTTCAGAGATTGCGGCTGCCGGGGGCTTCGGCGCGCTGATCGACCTTTCCAGGGTGCCGGTCGAGGCTCCGAAGACAGGACGTGGTTTGCCGCCGGAAGTGATCGTCTGCTCCGAGACTCAGGAGCGCTTCGTCCTGGCGGTTCCGTCATCAGTCACTGAAGAAATCCTGCGCATATACAACGACGAGTATGAGCTGCCGCACATCTACCACGGCGCCAGGGCGGTCGTGATAGGCAGCGTGACCAGGGACGGCCAGTACAGAATAGTGGGCGGCGCGGATGGCGGCGCGTACGGCCGCGCGCCGCGGAGTTTCCTGTGCGAGGTGAAGGCCGATGTCATCACCTCCGGGATATCGGTCCGTCGGGAGTCCAGGCCTCCCGAGGCTCTCGAGTGCGAGCCCGAGTTCGCCCCGCCGGAAGACCTCGGCGAATTCCTTCTCGGCCTCGTGGAATGTCCGAACGGCGCCTCGCGCTGGCCGATCTTCAGTTTCTACGACTGCGAAGTGGGCGGCCGGACTGTGGTCCGGCCCGGCGACGCCGACGCCGGCGTCTTCGCGCCACTGCCCGGGAGCACGGTGGGTGTGGCGGTGTCCGTGGACGGAGTGCCGTCCTACGGGAAGATATCGCCGTACTGGGCAGGCGCCCACGCGGTGGCGGAGTCCATGCGCAACGTGGCCTGCGTCGGAGCCGCACCCAGGGCGCTCAGCGACTGTCTCAACTTCGGCAGCCCGGAGGACCCGGAGGTCTTCTACAGTTTCGAGGAAGCACTGAAGGGAATAGGCGATGCTGCCCGAAGAATCGGACAGGTGGACGGCCTGGACGGCACGGGCGCCGCGGGCGGATTTGCCGCGGAACCGGTCCCGCTAGTCACCGGAAACGTCAGCTTCTACAACCAGACGGCCGCGGGCAAGGCTGTGGCGGCCTCGCCCATCGTGGCGTGCTACGGCGTGATGAGAGACTACAGCAAGGCAGTTACAATGGGGTTGAAGCTCCCGGGGGCGCAGCTGCTTCTGATAGGGCAGCGCTACGACGAGCTGGGCGGCTCTCTCTACTACGAACGCCTGCTGGGATGCGTCGGCAGGAACGTTCCTGTGGTGCGGTTTGACGCGGAACGCTCGGCGATCCGCCTCGTCCTGGACGCGATTGAGCGCGGGCTTCTCGAGGCCTGCCACGACGTCTCGTCCGGCGGACTGGCGATGACTCTTGCCGAGATGTGTATTGCCGGCCGCGACCCGCTCGGAGCCGGTGTGGACATTGACGCGGTAGCCGGTACTGCGGGAGCTGGCGCCCGCCGCTCTGACAAGTCGCGCGGCGCGTGCTCCTCCCGGACGAACGGCCTCAGGTACGACATGAAGCTGTTCAGTGAATCCCCGGGCTTCGTGGTGGAGGTCACGCCGCGAAACCTTGACGACTTCCTGCTGCTGGCCGCCGCTACGCCCGTAAGGCTGTTCCGGCTGGGCGCCGTGCTGAGTGAGCCGGTTCTCCGCGCGCGCGACGGCGGACGCACAGTGCTGGAAACGGCGGTCAAGGACTTGAAGAATCGGTGGAAGCACGGCCTGGAGCGCGCCCTGGCATGATGTTTGAGCTTCTCCTGAACGAGGTTTCGGCTTGAGACCAAGAGTAGCGGTGATTCAGTTTCCGGGCGTCAACTGCGAGTACGAAACCGAGCGGGCACTCAACGCCGCCGGACTTGACGCGGCCGTGTTCCGTTGGAATCTCGACGTCCGTCTGCTCTCGAGCTTCGACGCGTTTCTTTTGCCCGGAGGGTTCTCCTACCAGGACAGAGTCAGGGCGGGCGCGATAGCGGCCAAGGACGCGGTCATGGAGGAAATCTCTCTTCAGGCAGGAAGGGGAAAGCCCGTCCTGGGAATCTGCAACGGCGCGCAAGTACTGGTGGAAGCCGGCCTGGTGCCGGGCCTTTCGCAAGGAAGAGTGGAGATGGCGCTAGGACCAAACAGGACCGAGGGACGGAGCGGCTACCTCTGCGAGTGGGTGTTCGTGAAGGTGGTAGAGCCGGGGCGAGCCGCGTTCACGTGCGCGATGGAAGAAGGCGAGGTCGTGCCGCTTCCGATTGCCCACGCCGAGGGTAGGTTCGTGACGCGGTCCCGCGACACTCTGGACACGTTGAAGAAAGAGCGTCTGGTTAGGGTTTTGTATTGTACGCGAAGCGGCGAACTTGCTGAGGCGTATCCCGCGAACCCGAACGGCTCAGTCCTGGGGGCCGCCGCCATCTCGAACGGAAATGGAAATGTCATGGCCATGATGCCTCATCCGGAACGGGCGACCTGGCTGATGCAGGTTCCCGACCGGATCGCCGGCGCGTGGGGGCAGGCCAAGCTCGAGGCCAGGGGGGACTCGGACCGCATGTCGCGGCCCGGCCCGGGACGCAGAGTGTTTGACTCACTGCTCCGGTATCTGCAGTAGGGGTGTGGAGTGAGTGCCGAAGAAAACACAGTCGGGAGACCAGAGCAACGCGCGGTCGCCAGCGTGACGGCCATCTGCATTCAGCCGATAGGAACGGATTTGGTCGCGGCGACGGCGTTCGACACCCTGGCGCGCAAGATGGGTCACGCGGACGTGCTGGGATCTCTCCGGCGTGAAACGCTGTGGCTTCTGAGTTTCGACTGCGAGCCGGGCAGGGCCACCGGGCTGACGGCCACCCTGGCCGAGAACACCGGGATCTTCGTCAACCCCAACACCCACCGTCACGTCGTCGTTGCGCCCGGCGATTCGATTCCGCACGGCCGGGCCGACTGCCGTGAGGCTCTGGGCGTGGCCCTGTGGTCTTACGAAGACCCGCAGGCCGGGCCTACCGAGGCGGCAGTGAGAGAGAGAATGAGAGTGGCCGAGCTAATCTCGCTGAGGAGGTTGACCCTGTGGTGGCCCGGAATTACGCCTCAGGACGCCCCAGACAAGCGCATCGCGGACGTCGCCCTGTCGATGGTCGCCACCCGCTCCAGGACCGAGGGTCTGCTCGCCAACCCTCACTCGGAGGGATGGTATCTTGTTGAAAGCCCGCACACTCCTGCTATGATGCTTGACGTTGTGGAAGAGATCGAGGGGAGACTGGACGTCATCCGCGCATGAGAAACAGAACGGACGACAAGATTGACCGCTTTCGCGACGGCTGCGGCATCTTCGGGGTTTTCGGCGCCAGGCGCGCGGCCGAGCTGGTGTACTTCGGGCTCTACTCGCTTCAGCACAGAGGTCAGGAGAGCGCGGGCATAGTCTCGTCCGACGGCGCTTGCGTCAAGGGTCACAAGGGCCTCGGACTGGTGAGCGACGTCCTCACGGCGGAGGTGTTGAAGGGTCTTCCTGGCAGTATCGCCATCGGGCACAACCGCTACTCGACCACGGGCCGCACGACGCTCGAGAACGCGCAACCCCTTCTCGTAAACTACCAGGGCGGGAAGCTTGCCATCGCCCACAACGGCAATCTCGTCAACGCCAGAGAGCTGAGGCGGAGGATGGAGGCGCACGGCTCCATCTTTCAGACGACAATGGACACCGAGATCGTGGCTCACCTGATCGCGCACTCAAGGGGGCGCTCGATCGAGACGAAACTGAAGGACGCGCTGTCAGAGGTGAAGGGCGCGCTCGCGCTCGTGATGATGACCGAGGACAAGCTCATAGGCGCTTGCGACCCGAGGGGGTTCCGCCCCCTGTGCGTCGGGAAGCTCGGAAACGGCTGGTGCCTGGCGTCGGAGACTTGCGGCCTTGACATCATCGGCGCGAAGTACGTCGGTCCGGTGAACGCGGGCGAGATGGTTGTCATCGACAAGAGCGGGGCGCGGACCTCACAGGCCCTGAAGAGCACGGGGAAGGCCCACTGCATCTTCGAGCTCATATATTTCTCGCGGCCGGACAGCACGGTGTTCGGAGAGAGCGTGGACAAGGTCAGGCGAAAGCTCGGCCGGACACTGGCCGAGGAGGCGCCGGCCGGCGCGGACATCGTGATGGCGGTGCCGGACTCGAGCAATTCGGCCGCCCTGGGGTATGCGGAGGGCTCCGGCCTTCCGTTCGAGCTGGGGCTCATTCGTAATCACTACGTGGGGCGCACGTTCATAGACCCGATCCAGCGGGTCAGGGACCAGGCGGTCAAGCTGAAGTTCAATCCTGTGAGGGACATTCTGAGGGGCAGGCGGGTCGTGGTAGTGGACGACTCGATAGTGCGTGGTACGACGAGCAGAAAGCTCATCAGACTGATAAGGAAGGCCGGCGCCCGGGAAGTGCACTTCAGGGTGGGGTCGCCGCCGATCGTCGGCTCCTGTTTCTACGGGATTGACACTCCGAGCAGGGCCAAGCTGATAGCGTCCAGCCACTCGGTGAAAGAGATCGGGGAGTTTCTAGAGGTGGACACGCTCGCTTACCTGTCGGTCAAGGGCCTCAAGTCGTGCGTCAGCAGGCCCGGCGATTACTGCTACGCCTGTTTCGGCGAATGCTATCCGGAACCGGTGGGGGAGAACGGCGGGAAGATGGCTTTGGAGTGTGGCAGAAGGCAGCTTCGCTGACCCCCGGCGCGTGCGACCCTACGCCTTCACGCCGGCGTCCTTCATGATCCTCTGGAAGCTTCTGCGCGGCAGGCCCGCCATCTCCGCGGCGAGCGTTATGTTCCTGCCCGCCCTGTCGAGCATGCTCTCTATGTACTGGCGCTTGAACGCGGCCTTCGCCTCCAGATAGTCAGCCGGCCCGGCCCCGCCCGCGGCGCCGCCGACGCCGGAGTCCTGCGTGCCGGCTCCCGCGGGTCCGATCTGCGAACCCGGCCTCGTCCTGTCTCCGCCTCCGAAGAAGTTGAAGTCTTCGTCCTTGAGCACGCTGTCGGAGCACGCCAGCACGGCCCCCTCGATCCTGCTGCGAAGCTCCCGGACGTTTCCAGCCCAGTCGCGGCTCTGGAGCGCTTCCATGACGCCGCCGTCCACGCGCTGCACCGGCTTGTCGAACCGCACTGAGAACTCCTTCACGAAGTGTTCGACAAGCAGGGGAATGTCGTCCCTCCTGTCACGGAGGGGCGGCACGCGGATGCAGATCGTCCCGAGTCTGTCGTACAGGTCTGCCCGGAATTTCCCTCGCTCCACCAGCTCGGGCAGGTTCCTGTTCGTGGCCGCGACGAAGCGGGCGTTGGTCGTGAGCGTCTCGTTGCCTCCGACGCGCTTGAACTCGCGGTACTCCAGCACGCGCAGGAGTTTGCCCTGTACGAACGGGTCGAGGTCGCCGATTTCGTCAAGAAACAGTGTCCCTTTGGTCGCCAGTTCAAAACAGCCAATCCTCTGGTCCACCGCGTCGGTAAAGGCGCCTTTTTCGTGGCCGAAGAGCTCGCTCTCCGCCAGCAGGGCGGGCAGCCGGAAGCAGTCCGCCACGACAAACTCTTCGGCCTTCCTGGCGCTCCTTCTGTGTATTTCCCTGGCGACGAGCTCCTTTCCCACGCCCTTCTCGCCCACGATGAAAACGGTGCCGTCCACGGGCGCCACGGTGTCGATCTGCACGAACAGACGGTTCATGGCCTCGCTCGCACCCACCATCTGTCTGGCCCTCTGGAGGTTCTCCTTCCTCAGGAGGTGACTCTGCCGTCTCCAGTCGCTCACCTGGAGCGCCCTGTCGATGACGGCCTTCAGTTCGTCCACCGGCCTGTCCTTCGTCACAAATTCGAAGGCGCCGCTCCGAATGGCGGCGACCGCGGTGCGCGGCTCCTTCGCGTCGGTGACCATTATCACGTTTATGAGCGGCCGGCTGTGCCGGATCTCTGAAAGCACTCTCAGGCCGGCCTCCTCTTCGTCCTCGAACTTGACGTCCAGGAGGACGATGTCGGGCTCATCCCTCATGACCTTTGCCAGCGCCTCGGAGGGACTGGAAGCGGTCAGGCAGGAGTACGAGTCCCGGAGGTCGTCCACGGTCTCCTCCAGGTATCTACTGTCGTCGTCCGCCACGAGCACCTTCGGCAGCTTCGAGTCGCCTCCCTTTCTAGTCATGAACGCCTCCTCCAGGTTTCCACCTCCGCAGCAGGACCTTCATGGAAGCCCCGGGTTCCACGCTGTCGACCCAGATGTTCCCTCCGCGCGAATGCAGTACCTTCCGCGCGTGAGGAAGGCCGAATCCGTGCCCGCCGTCGTCAGGCCGCTCGGTGAAGATGTCCTCGCGGTGCTCTCGCTGGATGCCCGGCCCCGTGTCCGACACGGTCAGCAGGACTGCCGCGGGTTCGTGACTCACCTGGCAAACGAGCCGCCTCCTGGGTGAAAGCCGCATGGCGGCCACGGAGTTGGTGATCAGGTTCTCGACTATGTTGCTCAGGTGCGACTTGCTGATGCTGACGCAGTCGTCCCGTTCCCACGAGAACTGGAAGGCCACCTCTATTCCCATCTCCTTGAGCATGCCCTTCTTCGCGTTGACGACCATCCTCACGGTGTCGACGAGCGAGCAGGCCGGATTCTCCTCGATGACGCGCCGTACTTGGGTCAGGTCGGCCCGCAGCGCCTCGAGGCCCTTGAGTATCTTGGCGACGCTCCTGGCGTCCACGTCCTGGTCCCTCTGGACAGTCTCGTTGGCCGCCTTGAGGGCGCTGCACAACATACCGCTGAGCGACGCGATCTCGAGCCCGGTCTCGCGGTCGTACTTCGTGACTCCGAGCAAAGCCGCCAGACCCACCAGCTGAGGATACACGATGGAACAGAACTCCTCCGTCCTGGCCTTGAGCCGTTCTTTTGCGCCCCGCGCGAGCGAGGGGTCGAGGGACAGGCGGCTGAAGGTGCGTATCAGACTGACGATCGTGCCGCGGCTCCACCCGCCGTGCTCGAACTCCCTGAACGCCTCCAGCAGCGCCTCCACCAGCCTGGCCCGCTGTGGCTCTTTGCCGAGCCTCCTGATGGCGACCCACTGTCCGAGCTTCACCCCCACGACGCCCGCAAAGAAGCAGGCGGTGATGCCGTACAGCGCGGCGACCGTCGTCACCAGAGCGCTCGTGGCATAGATTATGAGTATGATGAGAAACGGACTGGCCAGGATCAGCGTGCGATGAGGCCGCATTCCAGTCATGGTCGTGGTGAGACAGGCGCCGAAGATCGCCAGAAGGAGCGCCAGCGTCACGTAAGGGAATCTCCGGGCCCTCTCTATTGACAATTCCAGTCCGTTCGCCACGGCATTAAGACTGTCGAACGCGTGGACGTCGCCCGCGACGGCGAAGTAGTCCGCGGCCTGCCTGTAATCTGCAAGGGCCTCAATGGGGTCGGGGGCCTGACTCAGAAGCTGATCGGCCCTTTTCGCAGTCTCGGTGCCGAGCTGTTTGGCGGAGTCGCGCCTTGCGGCGGCCAGTACCTTCACGCTGTCAGCGGCGTGGGTGGCCGCGACCGCGGAGTCCGAGGCCACGACCACGGAGTGGACCCCGGCGGCAGTCGGCGCAGGATCGGCAAAGGCATCTCCACGGCCCACGGTCGCAAGTCCGCAGACAATGAGGAGCATCGTGAGATTAGATAAACACACTCGCAGTTTCATGATGTCGTCACTCTCGCCCGCCTAAAGTAGAGCTTGAGGCTTCTCTTGTCAAGCCCGTGGTGGTGAGGTTGTGGTGGGGAGGCGGGACGCGCTTGTCGGCGCCTGTGTGGAGCGCCGGGAGTCGGACGGATGGCCCGGAGACCGATGGGGAGGGAAACAGAGCGGAGCTACCTCAGGACAATCGCCTTCCTGCTGGCTTCCTTTCCACCCGACTCAAGCCGAATCAGGTAGACGCCCGAGGCAACGCGCTCGCCACTGCCGTCGGTGCCGTTCCATGGGATCTCGTTCCGCCCGGCCCTGTAGACGTCCTCTCCGACGACGCGAACGACCCGCCCGGTGACGTCGTAGACGATCAGTCTTGCGCGGGCGGGCTCGGGCAACTCGAAAGCTATGAGCGTGGCGCCCGCTATCGGGTTGGGGTACGGCATGTGCAGCCGGAGGTCGGAAGTCGGGCTCTCCGGGGTCTCGACACCCACCGCGGACGCCGGCAAGAGGATGACGAACGCCATCTTGGCCAGCGCGATGTCGACCGACTGCGAGTAGCCGTCGCGCGGAATCGCGTCAGGCGTTATGGGGCCGGGGT
>CAZMZP010000010.1:0-14497 GCA_964570935.1 uncultured bacterium | reverse complement strand
TTCAGCACATCCTCAAACGCGATGAGCGGCTCTCCAGCGCGTTCTTCAAACGCCTCCAAGTCCTCGGCGTCTTCTGCCAAGGAATACCTCACGGCGTCGTTCACGAGCTCGGACATGGATCTCGAAGTCTCGACGGACTTTATCCGCAGCGCCCTGTGCAGCATCGGGTCCATGTAAACAGTGGCCCGTTTCGGTGAACCTTTCATAGAACACCTCCATTCAATGACATTATAGCGTCATGACGTTATAGCGTCAAGGTGCTGTTTCTGGAGTTTGATGCGGGCGTGATCTCTGGGGATACGAGCCGCGTCCTGGCGTAGACAGAGATGTCGACGCCACAATCGAGAATGGCCAACAGAGAGATCATCTTGCGCGGTGCCCGACCTGGCCCCCCGCAATCAAGACCGTTTTCCCGCCTTGTGCTGTCGGACGTTGAGCGCCTTCCAGTTGAGCAAGGGGTGGCGGACTATCCGCGACGCCAGCTCCTTGTCGGTTGTCAGCAACGAAGCATTGACCTCGCCTCGTTCGGACAGCCCTTCAAGGAACTCCCGCTCCCGGTTCGAGAAAGGAAGAACAATGTCCAGCGAATTCCGGCATTCCTCTACAAGTCTGACCCCGAAGTCTGCCATCTCCTTCTTGTCGGCGAAGACGCGCCGCTGCATCAACGGAACAAGATTCCTTTCGAGCTCGTCCGCTCTGAAGACGAGCGCCTCTTTAGACACGGTGCGCCAGTCCCAACGCTGTCCGGCCACATAGACCACGAATGCTAGGCGGAGCTGTTCTCTGTTCAGGTCTCGCCCGGCAAGTAGCTGATTCACATCGAATAGGTCTCGAGCATTCAGGCGTCCGAATAGCGCCGCGAGCTTCCCGGCTGCGAGTTCATGGGTATCCAGAACGTGTATGCCCTTGACGGCATAGGAACCGACCCTGCTCGAGTCCAGCACTTGCGGCTTCCACAACGGAGTGCGGAACATGAAATTCAGGTCCACATTCAGATTGCCCCCTCCTCCCAGGGTACTCTCATAGCGAAGCGACCAGTTGGTGCATGCATGTTCCTTCGGCTTCCTCCTGACCGTAAGCCCCTCTCTCCCGCACACAGACTCCACCGCTTCCTCGATCGCCCCCCTCTCGGCCTCCATGAGCTCAGTGCGCCAGTCTCCCAGGTAATCCAGGTCGATGTCTATCGAGATCCTTGCCGGCTGAGACAGGAGGAAGAGATTAAGCCCGGTCCCTCCTTTGAGCGCGAACCGGTCCCCCAGAAAAGGGTGACTCCGACATCCCTCCAACAACCCGAACAGATGAAAGACCTTTTCCAGGAGCTCGGGGCGGAAGCCTGTGGCCGCAGATTCGGACAACAGCCGCTCTCTCGAAACCTTCACAGGGCCTCCGTCCAGCTGCGGTCCAGAATCTCCAGAGGGACCACCAGATTCCACCTGTCTATCAAGCGCCCGGGTCCTCTCTGGCTCCGTATCATGTAGTGAGGCTTCCGCGGGCGGCGTTCCCGGAGCCTTTCGAGCAGGTCGTCGGATACCATCAGAACGTCTCGGCGTTGCTCGAGAAAGAATCCCACCTTGCTCACGGTAGTAGCATTGCTCAACAGAAGAGCGTAGTCCACCACGGCGTTCAGGTTGAAGAACTCGATTGATTCCAGCGACCGCCAGATTTCCTCCCAGCTCCCCACGAGGTCGGGACGGTCGAGCACGTCCACCAGGGTCCGCTCAAAGCTCGTGACCCGCACATCGAGACCCAGCCGGTCGACGACTTTGACTTCAGACATTTCCTTGCCTGCGTCCAGGAGCGACTTCGGACACGCCACTCTACGGAACTCGTAGGAGCGGAACTTGAAGGTGAGAGGCCGGCTCCTGCTGAAGTAGTGAAAACGGTTGTAGACCGAGTAGGCTCTGCCGTAGAACTCCAAAGCGGTATGGAGACACAACACCGAATCGTTCGTCACCCTTGCCGCTATCAGGTACGGGTCCACCGGATAACCCTCCGGACTGGCCCCCGGAGCTACTGTGGCATACAAACCGCGCCGCACGGGCACTATCCGGCCCTGCTTCCTGTGATAGTCCAGGAGCTTCTTGCGATTCCACGGACCCCTCGGGCCCCGCTTTGAGAGAAACTCCGAGAACTCGCGCACGGTGAATACGTGATGCCTGTCGAAGAAGTCAGTGGCTTTCATGGGAATAACCTCACTTGACACGGTGCCGAGATACGGGTAGTATCGTTACCCTTATCATGACGTTGTGTCAAGTGCTTTTCTTCGTGCACTTGACATTCAGCTGAGAAAGGGGTAATTTCATTACCCGTTTTGAGTATCAGTGTCAGGTGACAGCCCGCCATGAGGGAGTGGTCACCGGAGGATGGCCAGATATTACCTGTAACGCGCTGAATGACAGGATGTTACCTGCGCCGCAGACGTTTCGTGCTTTGCCTGCGGCAACAGCAACCGCTTGACCAGCGAACCTCACGGTTAACTGTGTTCTGCGACAGTGCCGGCCAGCCAGTCAAGGTACGGCTTGCTGCCGTGGGCAACCGGGAACGCGAGAATCTCGGGCACGTCGTACTTATGAATGGCCCGGATGGCCGCTTCCACATCGGAATAGCATTCCGCGGTCGTCTTGATGACTCAGCGCCATTCCTCGGCCGTTTCCAGCTTTCCCTCCCATCAGTAGGCACTCGACACCGGGCCACTGACCTGCACGCAGCCAGCGAATCGGCGCTCAAGGAGATGCCGGCCGATCTCGGCCGCGCCCTGCTTCGTGGCGGTGGTTGTGACGACGTGAAGGAAATCAGTCATTGTGCCTCCTGGTGGTTGACGGGGTAGGTACGGTGCGGCCCCTCACGGGCCGCCCGGTGGTTGTCAAGAAAGACTGGATTTCCGCGCCGCCTATTAGGACTTTGGCCACGAAATCTCAATACGACTCTCGTCCAACTGGCAACGCCCCGCTCATTTGCCGCGCGATTCCAAGTGTAGACGATGGAGGAGTCGATGAGCGAGCGGCGCCACGATGATGCCGGCCACGGCCAGGAAGGCTACTCCAGAGAAAAGCGCGTACGCCGATGCGAAGACCTTTGCTCCGGCTGTGTGGATTTCATTCACTGGGCCCATGCCGCCGAGGATCATCGATGCGTTCAGAAGAGCGTCCAGGAACGAAAGCCCCGCAGTGAAGTGGTAGCCCGCCAAACCGATACCGAGGGAGACTACGAGAAGCGCGAGCGCGACCGCGGTGTGGCCCAGCATGCGGCGCGCGAACTTGTGGCGCGGCAAGAGCGGTTGGGAACGGTGTTCGTACATGGGTTATGACTCACTTGCATTGGTCAGGAATCTGGTGACATAGTAGCGCGTTCATCGTCGAAGTCCATCAGGATTTCGCGGGCACGAGAGCTCACCTGTCGCTGGCCGCCACCTCACTTGAAGAAACCCAATTTCATGCTAGAATGGCGGCAGTTTCAAGGAAACGGACATCATGAACATCATCTTCTCCCCACAATGCCTCGAATACGGTACGCCCTTGCACCCTGAAGGCGCGGACAGGGTGAGGTTGGCCGCGGAGTATCTCCAGGGCGTCACTAGCGGGGACGCCAAGAGCGCGAAAGGTCCCACGAGGACAGGTGGCGGCCACCCCCAGGCCAGCTTCGCCTTCATCAAACCCACTCCCGCCACCGAAGCCGACATCCTCAAGGTCCACTCCCGAGACCACCTCAATAGACTCAAAACCCTCGACTTCTACGACGGTGACTCGCCGGCGTATCCCGACATCTTCACGTACGCAGCACTGTCCGCGGGCGGTGCAATCACGGCCGCTCGGCAGAACGGTTTCTCCCTCATGCGGCCCCCAGGTCACCACGCGGCACAATCCCGCGTGGCGGGCTTCTGCTACCTTAACAACATCGCAATAGCAGTCCGGGAGTTGGGCAAGAAGACACTCATAATCGACATCGACGGGCATCACGGAGACGGAACGCAGGCCATCTTCCTGGGCGACCCGGACGTGACGTACATCTCGCTTCACCGCTCACCGCTCTATCCAGGCTCCGGTCTTGAGTCGGTCGAGAACTGCCACAATTATCCCTTACCTGCTTTCTGCGGGAACGCTGTATATTTAGAGACTCTTGACAGGGCATTGAACTCCATCGACAAACGCGGCATCGAACAGGTGGCCATTTCCGCCGGTTTCGACGCGTACGAGGACGACCCGCTGGCGTCACTCGGCCTGACCAGCGAGGCATACCGGAGAATGGGACAGAGAATCGCCCGTCTTAATCTACCTGTGTTTGCCGTACTCGAGGGCGGCTACGACGCCGCAGCTCTCGGCCGCAACATCGAGCAGCTAATACTTGGACTGAGCGGGTGATGGGGCCGGGCCTCCACTGATTGCTTCCGGAACGGGAGGGTGTGCGGAATGCAAAGCACCTCCATCGACCAGGGAACGATTGACCGCGCCATCGACGGCGACAAGGAAGCCTACGCGGCTCTGGTTCGGGCCAGGGGTTCGCGTTCTCTGATTGTCGCGGAGAGGATTCTGCGGAGTCCGGAGGACGCCGTCACGGCGGCGCGGAAGCTGTTCGTGCTCGCGCACACAAATCTCAAGAAACTCAAAGAGTTGGGCGCGGTAGAGATGTGGCTGATGCAGAATCTGGTTCGCCTATGCGGCGAGAGTCTCAAAGAGGCCCCGAAGAAGGGCAATGCCCTCCTGGTGGAGTGCGATCTTCACAAGGGTCTCGCCGAGGCGGGGTTACTCGATACGGTGGGAGCGCTGGATGCCGTCGGCGGAGTGCCGAGCGCGATGGCTTCAGCGGCGGTGACGAGAAGGGAAGTAGTCGGGAAGGCGGTGGACTGTCTTCCGTTCCTCGAACGTACGGCAGTCATCTTCCGAGACTGGGACGGAATGAGCTACCTCGAGGTGGCGGACATTCTCCGCGTGAGCCACGAGGACGTGCGAAAGCTCCTCGTCCGCGGCAGGAAGGGTGTCTCGGAGATGCTGACGCCGCGCGCGGGCGAGGTTCAATGCGGCAAGATCCGCGACAAGATCTGGCTCCTTGTCGGCGGCGAGGTCGGCCCGACGGAAAACGCGGCAATCCTCGCGCACATTGGCGCGTGCCCCTCGTGCAGTGGTGCTGTGAGAAGCGCCTCAATCGTGCTCGAAGCCATACGCGACGCCGCCCCGCTCGAGGACAAGCCGCTCATTGCCCCCGAGATGCTTTGGAAAGAAGTCGAGCCGCTTCTGGGCAGATAGGTTCGCGGTCGGCCGGCCGCCAACGCCCCGACGCCCCCGTGCCCGCGCCCCGCTGGCCGGACGCCCCGCCCTCCATCGCACCTAACAACACACTTGACAACATGTTCGGCAACTCTCATTATCCTGTGGTGCCTTTTCGTGTGTGCTGCTGGATGGAACTGCTCACCACGGGGTGGGGAGGAAGGAGAAATGACTAGTTCTTTTCCCGAATGCAAGAAGTGCCACGACGGAGTGCTCATACCATTGAGCGACTACGGGAGGGACGGCGCGCCCATCACTTACAAGGCCTGGGTGTGCTCGAACCCTAACTGCGGTTTCAACGTAAGGATTGACAACGGCGAGATAAGCCTGGGCCGGACCGTGGGTCCTTCCAGCAAGTAGAGCTACCTGTCTCGTCGGAGCCCTGCCGGGCAGCCGGCCACTCAACTTTGTTTCGTCCAGTGCACGTCCATTGAGACTTCATAAGCTGGCCGAAGCTGCAGCCGCAGGGTGTCTGACAACACCGGTCATGCCAATTGCAGTCAGAGCGCGGCTGGGGTCGTGCCGGACGAAGGCGCGCACCCCCGCCGTGCTTTGGAGCGGTCCAATTCTCGGCTGTGCCGGTATTTCCTCCTCCGGCAGCGTCCACGTAGGCGGCAGTGTCCGCAGAAGGCGATTCCGCGTGATTAAAGCCATCATATTCGACCTGGATAACACGCTTACCGACTTCATGAAGATGAAGGACATGGCCGTCGAGGCCGCGGTCGCCGCCATGATAGACGCCGGCCTCAAACTCTCGCCGGAGGATCTCAAAGCGAAGATCTACGCCGTCTACAAGAAAGAAGGCATAGAAGACCAGAATGTGTTCGACAAGTTCCTCCAGGTCGAGCTGGGCCGCATCGACTACAAGATCCTCGCTTCGGCGATAGTGGCGTACCGCCGGGCGCGCGATTCAGCGCTTGTCCTCTATCCGCACGTCACTCTCACACTGATGGAGTTGGTGAAGCGCGGCCTCAAGCTCGCGGTCGTGTCTGATGCGCCTGCCACCCAGGTGTGGTTGCGTCTGTGCGACCTGAACCTCCAGCATTTCTTCCACCACGTCGTCACCTTCGAGGACACGCGCGAGAGGAAGCCCAGCCCTCTGCCGTTCAGGAAGGCGCTGTCACTGCTCGGGGTTGACTCGTCGGAAGCGCTCATGGTCGGGGACTGGCCCGAGCGGGACGTCGTGGGCGCGGCCAAGTTGGGGATAAAGACCGTGTTCGCCCGGTACGGCGACACTTTCGGCACGGTGCATTCCGGAGCGGATTTCGACATGAACGACATAATCGAGCTCATAGACATCGTGGACAGGCTGAACGGGTCCGCCGCCTGAGGGCTTCCTGCCTTGCCCATCTCCGTCGGCATAGACATAGTTGAAATTGACAGAATAAGAAAAGTAGTTGAAACTCGCGGCGAACGGTTTCTGACGAGAGTGTATGCGCCGGGAGAGATGGTGTTTTGCTCCAGGCGGGTTGACGCGGCCGCCTGTCTCGCGGCCAGGTTCGCGGCCAAGGAGGCATTCAGAAAGGCCGTCGCGTCGGCGCCGTTTGTGGCCTGGCGGGAAATAGTCGTTGTGTCGGGAAAGGACGGCGCGCCGTCCATCGAGCTGCCGCCCGCCGTAAGGTGCAGGCTCAGCGGAGAATTCCGCGTGAGCTTGAGCCATTCGGGCAATAACGCAGTGGCAGTCGTCGTCTGGGAGAAACCCTCGTGAAAATCGCGACTTCAGAACAGATGCGCAGCATAGACGCCAGAGCCATCAAGGGGCTTGGCATTCCGGGCCTCACGCTCATGGAAAACGCAGGAAAGGGCGTGGTGTCGGTCCTCCGCGCGGTGGCTGGCGAGCTCAAGGGGAAGAGCTTCGCCATCGTGTGCGGAAAGGGGAACAACGGCGGCGACGGTTTCGTGGTGGCCCGGCTGTTGTTCGAGATGGGCGCCCACGTGAAGGTGTTCCTCCTCGGCTCGAGGACGGGCACGACGCCGGACGCGTCGGTCGCCCTAGAAAGGTACGTCTCGGCGGGTGGGTCTCTGGTCGAGCTCACGGAGGGCAATCTCTTCTGCGAGCTGGCTCCGTTCATGAACAAGTCGCACGCTGTGGTGGACGCCATATACGGCACTGGCTTCAACGGCGCGGCGGAGGGGCTTGCAGGCCGGACGATCGAGCTCCTCAACACGTCGGGCATTCCGGTCGTGTCCGTTGACGTGCCTTCGGGCCTGGACTGCGACACCGGGACGGCCTCGGGCCCGTGCGTGCAGGCCAGCGCGACGGCCGCGCTCGCGCTCCTGAAGAGGGGACTTGTGTTCTTCCCCGGCAGGGACCCGGCCGGGGACATCTACGTCGTGGACATAGGCATTCCTGCCGAGTGCGTCGAGCAGGAAAAGATAGAGATAGAGCTCGTGGACTGCGGCCTGGCGCGCGAGTGGTTCCCGCGGCGGAAGCGCGACGCGCACAAGGGTGACTGCGGGAAAATCGCCGTCGTGGGCGGGTCAGTCGGGCTGACCGGCGCGATCGCCCTCTGCTGTAACGCGGCTCTCCGCACCGGCGCCGGGCTCGTCACGGCCGCCGTTCCTGCGAGCTTGAACGACATACTCGAAATGAAGCTGACCGAGGCTATGACGAGGCCGGTCCCGGAGACTCCGGCGCGCACGCTCGCGCTCGCGGCCAAAGATCAGATTCTGGAGCTTGTCAAGTCATGCGACGTCCTGGCGTTCGGCCCGGGGCTTTCGCGGAACGACGAGAGCACGGAGCTGGCTCGGCAGATTGTGCCCGCGGCGGGGAAGCCGACTGTCCTGGACGCTGACGGGTTGAACGCTTTTGCCGGACACGCCGACCTTCTGGCCAGGGCGGGCGAGCGGCTGGTCATCACTCCGCACGTCGTCGAGATGTCGCGCCTCACGGGCGAGGACCCGGAGGAGATTCTGGACGACCGGCTGACCGCGGCGCAGGCGCTGGCGGGACAGCAGGGCGTGGTGGTGCTGCTCAAGGGCGCGCCGACTGTGATTGCGCAGCCGGACGGGATGACCTACGTCAACCCGACCGGCAACGCGGGCCTGGCGTGCGGCGGTTCCGGAGACGTGCTCACCGGTATCATTGCGGCCCTGCTGGGCCAGGGGGTGCCGACAGTGCGCGCCGCTGCCCTGGGCGCCTATCTTCACGGGCTAGCCGCCGAAGTGGCGGTGGAGCTCACCGGGGAGGAGGGGATGCTCCCCGGGGACCTGGTGGAATGTCTCCCCGAGGCGTTGATAAGGACCAAGAGGGGGAAGCAGGCGGGGTTCGTGAGAGTGATTGAATAGCGGGCGCGCCCGGGGGCTTGGGCGCGAGAGGCGCGGCTCCGGCCGCGCTGAAAGCGAAGCGGCCACGGCGCTGCGCCGGCACCTGCTTCGGTGTAAGGCAGAATGGAATACCAGAAGAAGCGAGACATAATCGAGATAGGCCGCCGGCTTCACCGGAAGGGTTTTGTCGCATCCAACGACGGCAACATCAGCATCAGAGTCAGCGACCACGAGATTCTTGCGACTGTGACCGGAGTGAGCAAGGGTTTCCTCACGACGGACGACGTTGTGGTTGTGGACCCGCTGGGCAGGAAGCTGTCCGGCAGCGGCGAGCCGTCGTCGGAGCTCAAGATGCACCTTGTCATATACGAGAAACGTCCCGACGTGAAAGCGGTGGTGCACGCACACCCGCCGGTGGCGACGGGCTTCGCCGTCGCCGGCATACCTCTAGCGCAGTGCATCCTGCCGGAGGTTGTTGTGAGTCTCGGCGCGGTGCCGGTGGCGGAATACGGCACGCCGTCCACGTTCGAGGTGTGTGACACGATACTGCCGCACATCCAGAACGCCGAGGCATTTCTGCTGGCCAACCACGGCGCGGTCACCATGGGAGAGGACGTGTTCCAGGCGTACTACCGCATGGAAACGGTGGAGCACTTCGCGAAGATACTGCTCACGGCGAAGCTGCTGGGGCGTGTCAACGTCCTCACGCCGGCCCAGGTTGAAAAGTTGGTCGAGCTGCGGAAGAAGAGCGGCGTGACGCGGCGGCTCCCCAGCTGCGAGACGTGCGGCTACTGCGGGCCAATCGGGCAGCCGGGTGGCACGCGGATGAGTGGCCAGCCCGCCGGCGACACGCCCACAGCCGCGAACCCCGCCGGCGCAGCAGCGCGGGATTCCGCGTCGCCGGACGAAAAGCGGCTCTCGGACATCATAACTGCCGTAATCAACGAAATCACGCAGGAGGGTTAGGACAATGCCGATGGGTTTCACCTCGCGCGAGGAGGTCATGGAGTTCGTCCGCAAGAACCACGTCGACATCGTGAACCTCTGGTTCACGGACATCCTGGGCAGGCTGAAGAGTGTGGGCATCACCAGGGACGAGCTCGAGACCGCGATCCACGAAGGCGCGGGCTTCGACGGCTCCTCGGTGGAGGGGTTCGTGCGAATCTACGAGAGCGACCTCGTGGCGCTGCCGGACCCGACCACGTTCAGCGTCCTCCCGACCAAGTCCGACGGCAGAGTGATGGGCGTCATGATGTGCGACACGATGAACTCTGACGGCACACACTACGAGGGCGACCCGAGGCACATACTCCGGAAGACGATGGCCAGGGCCGAGGAAAAGGGCTGGTCCTTCAAGGTGGGGCCCGAGCTCGAGTACTTCTACTTCAAGGACTGCAGCGCTCCCGCCATCCTAGACGTGGCCGGTTACTTCGACGTCGTGCCGGACGACGTGGGCGCGGAGATTCGCAACAAGACAATCCTGGCGCTCCGCGGCATGGGCATAGCGGTCGAGTGCGGACATCACGAAGTCGCTCCCAGCCAGCACGAGATAGACCTCAAGTACTGCGACGCGCTCAGGATGGCCGACAACACGCTGCTGTACCGTTACGTCGTGAAAGAGATGGCGAAGGAGCACGGCGTGTACGCCACGTTCATGCCCAAACCCATGGCCGGGCAGAACGGCAGCGGCATGCACGTTCATCAGTCGCTGTTCGCCGGCGACAGGAACGCGTTCTTCGACCCGAACGGGCCGTTCCATTTGTCGACGCTGGGCCTGAACTATCTGGCCGGGCTCCTCGTGCACTGCAAAGAAATAGTGTCCATCACGAATCAGTGGGTCAACTCGTACAAGCGGCTGGTGCCAGGCTACGAGGCGCCGGCGTACATCTCTTGGGGCCAGAGGAACCGTTCGGCCCTGGTGCGGGTGCCTATGTACAAGCCCGGGAAGGAGACCTCCACCAGGCTCGAGTTCAGGTGCCCGGACCCGGCGTGCAACCCGTACCTGGCGTTCGCGGTCATGCTGGCTGCGGGCTTGAAGGGCATTGAGGGCGGCTACGAACCGCCGGCACCGATAGAGGACGACATTTACTGCATGAGCGGTGACGAACGCGCGCGGAACGGTATCGAGTGCCTGCCCGACAGTCTGTACGCTGCTGTTCAGGAGACGGAACAGAGCGAGCTTGTGAAGGACACTCTGGGCAAGGGTGTCTTCCGGAAATTCCTGGACAACAAGAAGGTCGAGTGGGAGACCTACTGCATACAGGTCACCGACTACGAGCTGCAGAAGTACCTGCCGGTGCTGTAGCGCTCGCGGCGCGCGGCATGGCTCGGCGCGGCCGCGCGTGACCTGTGGCGCGCCGCTCGCCGCCTACACGCGCTCGTCCTCGATGTGGTGCTTGATGGTCTTGCCCTTGAGGAAGTAGATCACGTCCTCGGCGATGTTGGTGGCGTGGTCGGCCATCCGCTCCAGGTGTCTCGCCACGAGGATGAGCTGCACTGCCCTGGACGTGGTCTTGGGGTCCTGCATTATGTAGGTCAGTAGCTCCCTGAATACCTGTTCGTTGAGCGAGTCCACTTCGTCGTCCCTCACACACACGCTTCGCGCCAGCAGCTCGTCCCTCTTCACCAGCGCGTCGATCGAATCCTTGACCATGCGCTGGGCCAGGGACGCCATGCGCGGAATGTCAATCAGTGGTTTCAGCGGAGGCTGCTTCATCACCTCCTGCGCGCACTCGGCTATGTTGACGGCCAGGTCACCTATGCGCTCGAGGTCGCTGTTCATCTTCATCGCGGCGGTGATGAATCTCAGGTCAATGGCCGCCGGCTGATAGAGCGCCAGGAGCTTGAGGCAGAGCTCGTCCACGTCTATTTCCAGGTGGTTTATGGTCTCCTCGGTCTCGAACACTTTGTCCGCGAGACCAGAGTCCCTCTGAACAAGAGAGTTGACCGACCGGCTGATGGCTTCTTCCACCAGAGCGCACATCTGCAGCAGCTTCTTGTTGAGCTCTCCGAGCTCCTCGTCGAAGTACTTGACCATTTCCTTCTCCCTATCCGAAGCGACCGGTGATGTAGTCCTCCGTAATCTTCTTGGACGGGGTCGTGAAGATCGTGCCCGCCCTGTCGTACTCGATCAGCTCGCCCAGCATGAAGAAAGCCGTGTAGTCGGAGATTCTGGCCGCCTGTTGCATGTTGTGCGTGACTATGACGATTGTGTACTTCTTCTTCAGCTCGCGGATGAGCTCCTCGATCTTCGCGGTAGCAGTGGGGTCGAGAGCCGACGCGGGCTCGTCCATCAGAAGGACCTCCGGCTCCACGGCCAGGGCCCTGGCTATGCAGAGCCGCTGCTGCTGGCCTCCGGAAAGCTCGAAGGCGCTCTTGCCCAGCCTGTCCTCGACCTCCTTCAGGAGGGCGGCGTCGGCAAGGCTCCTTTCCACTCTCTCGCGTATGAAGTGCTTGTCCGTGACTCCGCTTATGCGGAGGCCGTACGCCACGTTGTCGAAGATGGACTTCGGGAATGGGTTTGACTTCTGAAAGACCATTCCGATCCTTCTTCTGATTTCCACCACATTCACGTCCGGGTCGTAGATGTTCTTTCCGTCGAGCAGGATCCGTCCCTCCGCCCGTGAGCCCAGGACCACGTCGTTCATCCTGTTCAGACTGCGCAGGAACGTGGTCTTGCCGCAGCCGGACGGCCCTATGATGCCCGTGACGGTGTTCTCCCTTATGTCCATCGTCACGCTCTTGAGGCAGCGGCATCCGGAGTAGTAGAAACTGAAATCCGCGGCTCTTATCTTTGTGTTTTCCATTCTCGGTTTCCAGCGGGGCGCGCCGAGCCCCGAATCGCGACTTCTATTCGCTCCTCACGCTCCGCAACCGGTATCTCAGGATGATCGCGGCCAGGTTCATCGCAAACACAAGCACGACCAGGACCAAGGCCGTGCCGTAAGCGAGAGGCCGTACCTGGGTTATGGCGTGGTGTTGAGTCGACATGATGTACAGATGATACGGCAGCGCCATGAACTGGTCGAGCAGGGAAGCGGGCAGGAACGGCAGGAAGAAAGCCGCGCCCGTGAAGAGAATGGGTGCGGTCTCACCCGCCGCGCGCGCCAGCCCCAGTATGGTCCCGGTCAGCATGCCGGGAACGGCGTACGGCAGGACGTTCGTTCGGATGGCTTGCCACTTCGTGGCGCCCAGAGCCAGCGCGCCCTCCCTGTATGCATTCGGAACGGTCTTGAGCGCTTCTTCGCTCGCGGTGATGGTCCATGGCAGCGTCATCAGCCCCAGCGTGAGACCGGACGCCAGCACACATGTGCCGATGCGCAGAAGTTGGACGAAGAGCACGACCCCGAAAAGCCCGTACACTATGGAGGGCACGCCCGAGAGGTTCCGGATGGCCATGCGGATTACCCTGGTGGCCTGGTTGTCGGACGCATATTCGTTCAGGTAGATGGCGCAGCCCATCCCCAGCGGGATGGCCAGGATGGCGGTGATGACGGTGACCAGGAACGTGCCCACGATGGCCGGCAGTATCCCTCCCTCGGTCATTCCGTTTCTGGGCATCTGGGTAAGGAAGCCCCAGCTGACGCTGCTCGCCCCCTTGCTCGTGATGTCGAAGAAGATGACCGCGAGAAGGAGCACCACGGTCAGCATGCACGCGCCCAGGAGACCGAACCCGAGCCTTTCGTTGAGCTTCCTGGTGTTCATCTCGCCACCTTCTGGTACTTGCGGAGCACAATGTCCGAGACCATGTTCACGATGAAAGTGATGATGAAGAGCACAAGTCCGACGGTGAAAAGCGCGTAGTAGTGAGTCGTGTTGTAGGGCACTTCCCCGAGCTCGATTGCGATGGTGGCGGTCATGGTCCTGACGGAGTCCAGGAAGCTGGTCGGCATTGCGGGCGCGCATCCCGTGGCCATGAGCACGGTCATGGTCTCGCCGATGGCTCTTCCCATGCCCAGCATACAGGCCGCGGTCGTGCCCGAGCTGGCGGCCGGAATCTTCACGCGGATGAGGGTCTGCCAGCGCGTGGCTCCGAGCGCCAGCGACGCCTCTTCGTAGGACCTGGGCACGCTCCTCAGAGCGTCTTCCGTGAGGCTCACGATGGTCGGAAGCGCCATTATCGCGAGCAGGATCGAGCCGTTGACCGCGTTCAGGCCGTTCGGCAGATGGAACAGACGCGCGATGGCCGGTCCCACCAGCACGATCCCTAGGAATCCTATTACGACCGACGGAATGCCCGCTAGTATCTCCACGACGGGCTTCGCTATCTCGCGCACTCGCCGGCTGGCCACCTCGGACAGGTACGCCGCCGTCCCTACGCCCAGTGGAATCGCTATTGCGAGCGCACCCAGCGTGACCATGAAGGTGCTCACTAGCATGGCCAGAAGTCCGTAGGACGACTTGACGAACGACGTGGGATTCCAGTTCGCGCTGCCCAGGAACTCCAGCAGACTTATCTCGCGGAAAGCGGGTATGGCCGTTGTCACGAGGAGGACGAATATGCCCAGCAGCACCGCGACCACAATGGCGCCGTTAAGGAAGAAAAGGCCGTGGATAACGCGCTCCTTGCGCCTCGCTGCTGCCGCCCCCACGATTACAGTCCCAGGTTCTTGTTGAGCTTCGCGTACTCGGGCTGGATCGCGATGAAACCTTGCTGCTTCACTATCTCCTGACCCTCTTTGCTTAGCTCGAACGCCAGGAAGTCCCTGACCAGGGGTTTGGGCATCCCGTTCACGTACTGCTGGAGAGGCCGGGTGAGCGGATATTTCCCGGCGTCCACGTCCTGCTGGTTCATGGGGCTTCCGTAGTATCCGCCGGCCTTGGCCGCCACCTTCACGACGTTCACCCCCTTGGCGTCTCTGACGTATCCCAAACCGACGTACCCTATGCCCGAGAGGTCCTGTTTCATGGCCTCCACGATCTGCGCGTTGCCGTTCATCTGGTTCATCTTCGGGGAGTAGTCACCCTTG
>CAZMZP010000009.1:0-3796 GCA_964570935.1 uncultured bacterium | reverse complement strand
TGCACCTTCGGCATCCTCGTCTGGCCGCCTACCAGGATGACCTCGTCGATGTCAGCCGGCTTCAAGCCCGCGTCCGCCATGGCCTTCTTGCACGGCTCGACGGTGCGCTGTACGAGGTCGTCTACCAGCTGCTCCAGCTTGGCCCTCGTGAGAGTGATGTTGAGGTGCTTCGGACCCGACGCGTCCGCAGTGATGAACGGCAGGTTCACGTCGGTCTGCAGCGTGGTCGAGAGCTCGCACTTGGCCTTTTCCGCGGCTTCTTTCAGCCGCTGGAGAGCCATCGGGTCTTTCCTGAGGTCGATGCCCTGGTCCTTCTTGAACTCGTCCGCCAGCCAGTCCATGATCCGCTGGTCGAAGTCGTCGCCGCCAAGGTGGGTGTCGCCGTTCGTGGCCTTGACCTCGAAGACACCGTCGCCAAGCTCAAGAATGGATATGTCAAATGTGCCGCCTCCTAGGTCGTATACGGCAATCTTCTCGTCCTTTTTTTTGTCGAGCCCGTAAGCCAGGGAGGCAGCAGTAGGTTCGTTTATTATCCTTTTCACTTCAAGCCCCGCAATCCTCCCGGCGTCCTTCGTGGCCTGTCTCTGACTGTCGTTGAAGTATGCGGGAACTGTTATAACCGCTTCCTTGACCTCCTCACCCAGGTATGCCTCGGCGGTCTGCTTCATCTTCTGGAGTATCATCGCCGAGATCTCGGGAGGAGTGTAGTCCTTGTCGCCTATCTTGACTGTCGCGAGGTCGTTCTTACCCTTGACGACCTTGTAGGGCACCTCGGAGATCTCAGTGCCGACCTCCTCGTACCTGCGCCCCATGAAGCGCTTAATCGAGTAGACCGTGTTCTGCGGGTTCGTTATGGCCTGGCGCTTCGCGACCAGACCCACCAGTCTCTCTCCTGCCTTAGTGAACGCCACAACGGATGGGGTCGTTCTCCCGCCTTCGGCGTTCGGGATTACGACGGAATCCCCACCCACCATGACCGCCACGCAGGAGTTCGTCGTGCCTAGGTCAATGCCTATCGTCTTTCCCATCTCGATAACCTCTCTTTCAGTTCACTCTCTTCGAAAACGTCCGCAAACTCAGCGGGCAGGAGAAGCTCGTAAGTTCTGACTCTCCCCGCCCGCTCCAGACGGGGAGAGTCAAGGAGACCAGGGCTCAGTTCATGTCTATGGGAATGTCCTTGGTCGTGGCCTCCCCCACCTTCGGAAGCCTGATCTCCAGCACGCCGTCCTTGAAGGACGCCTTTGCATTGCTCGAATCGACTCTGTTGCTCAGACTGAACGTCCTCTCGAAAGTCCCGTAGGAACGTTCCATTCTGTGGTACGTCTTCTCCTTCTCTTCCCTCACGAGCTTCTTCTCGCCCTTGATCGTCAGCGTGTTCGAATCGACCGACACCTTCACGTCGTCCTGGACTATGCCGGGCAGCTCGGCCCTGACAACAAAGTCCTCATCAGTCTCGCTCACGTCCACGACAGGACCCCACAGCATCACGTTCTGCTTCGCAGGCACGTCACCGCCGTCCTCACCGGACAAGAACCCGTGAATCAAGTCGTTGACCTCCCTCTGAACCGAGAAAACATCGCCCCATGGATTCCACCTCACCAACGCCATGCGAGTCACCTCCTTCTACGGTTGCAAGAGCCATTGGTCTTAACTTCGCTGGTGTGATAGAGCATATGCTGTGCCATAATGGAGCACATACGCTCGCTCGACACAATACCTTTATATATAACAAGTTACGGCCGAAGGTCGGAGGATGGTCCAGACAAGTCGCCGGAGCTGGGGGCAACTGTGTGCCAAATTGGAGCAGTCTTATGTTCTATTATGGAACATTCGAACTGGTCGCGCGCCCCAGCTTGTACTGCTTCATCTTCCGCCACAGAGTCGAGCGGGACACTCCGAGCGCGGCTGCCGAGCTGGATACGTTCCAGCGGTGTCTCTTGAGGACCCTACCGATGTGGTCGCGCTCGACTTGCTCGAGCGTCCATTCCTCAGAGTAGCCAGCGAGGGCCTCTTCCGCCGGTCTCAGCATCTTGCGCTGAGTCATCTCCGGCGGCAGTTCTTTCTCTGTGACCACGTCGCCGTCCGTCAACCCGACTGCCCGTTCCACGGCGTTCTCCAGCTCACGCACGTTGCCGGGGTAGTCGTGCTGCAGGAGGAAGAGCTGGGCTTCTCTCGAGAAACCTGTGATCGTCCTTCCGAGCCGACGCGAGTAGCGCTCCAGGAAGAACTTGGCCAGAAGCGGAATGTCTTCCCTGCGCTCCCTGAGCGGAGGAATCTCGATGTGAAACACGTTCAGGCGGTAATACAGGTCTTCTCTGAGCTGGCCCGCATCCAGAGCCCGCTTGACGTGGCGGTTGGTCGCGGCCAGGAGCCGGACGTCAACTCGAAGCGGCGCAGTGTCGCCGATTCGCCTGACTTCCCTGTCCTGGATGGCCCTGAGGAGCTTGACCTGTATAGCGGGCGGCAGCTCGGCCACCTCGTCGAGGAAGAGAGTGCCTCCGTCCGCCTGCTCGAACAGTCCCTTCTTCGTGCCGGTCGCTCCCGTGAAAGCTCCCCTCACGTATCCGAAGAGCTCGCTCTCAAACAGCGTTTCAGGGATCGCCGCGCAGTTCACGGGCACGAATGGCTTCGTCGCCCTGGGGCTCTCGTAGTGTATGGCCCGGGCCACCAACTCCTTGCCAGTGCCGCTCTCGCCGCTTATGAGGACGGAGCTTTCCGTGGCCGCGATCTTCCTGACGAGCTTGAGGAGCTTCTTTATCTTGGGAGAGCGGCCCAGAATCCCTTGGAGCATCTCGAATTCGCGGGCTTCCTGCCCGCCTGCGGGAGCTTCTATCGGCATACCATCACCTCGCGCAGTGAGCAAAACTGGCGCTCTAAAGTGAAACACCCGAAGTCTGACGTCTGCCATAGTGTTTCATTTCGCAACACAGAGACAATGATGATGGTAGGGCCGACCGATGTCAAGCGCTATGTGGGCGTCCTGTGGCACGGCGGGTGGCAGTCCCGCGCTGCAGCGTGTCCAAGCCGAGCCAGCCGCGGGACGGCCCGCCTCCAAACAGAAAGGGCCTGCCCCGATTAGAGGCAGGCCCCTTGCCAGCTCGCTGCTGGCGCGTGGCGAGTGAGGGACTAGAACTTCATCCCTATTCCGGCCTTGAGGCCGACGTAGGTGGTGTTGGTCGAGCCCTCAACCTCGTCGTCTTCGGTCATGATGTAATGGTAGGTCACGCCCACGTCAAACATCATGGTCTCGCCGAACGGGATCTTCACGCCGCCACCGCCGTTGATGCCGAAGTCGTTCTCGCCCTCTGCTTCATCCGACACGTCGTCGCCGGTCGGCTTCCACATGTAGTAGCCGACACCGCCCTTGACGTACGGCTTCATGTTCCCGGCCGGGAACGCCGCCAGGAAGTCCACGGTAATCGGGATCATCCTGAGGCTGACGTCCAGGTCGCCGAACAGATCCTCGAAGTCGGAATTGACCGGGAACGCGGCGTAGTCGACACCGACCTCCAGGCCGTACATGTCGGTGAACATGTAGCAGCCGTTCAACCCGAACTGGAGGCCGCCGTCGTACCAGTCACCAAAGTCGCCCATCGGAAGGGCGTAGCCGACGCCGGCTCCGACGGTCATCATGCTCATGCCTGCTTCCATCTGCGCGAAAGCCGGTGCGGCAAGAACGAGCGCGGGAAGCAGCAACAAACAAATCTTCTTCATCTTTCATCCTCCTTAAGTGTTTCGAGTATCAACCACTTTACGAAACGTCTCCAGCTTCGCGACCACCCCCTTCCGGCATTCG
>CAZMZP010000008.1:0-28378 GCA_964570935.1 uncultured bacterium | reverse complement strand
GCTAGGACCAATTCTCTCACTTATCGAGAAGGAGATCTCCGGCGGGCGGGCCTTGAACCTGGTCAACAGGATCGCCGCGCATCACAGGATTCAGTCCAGCCCCGGCTTCCGGGCGGCCGCGGAGCTGTGCGAGCGGGTGGCGAAACAACACGGGCTCGAGACGGAGATGTTCACGTACAGGGCGGACGGCCGTACGTCTCTGTGGGGTTGCACAATCCCCGAGGAATGGGAGGCGGTCTCCGCGACCCTCGAGCTGATTCAACCCGAGAGGCAGCGGCTCGCGGATTTCTCCGAATGCAAGATATCGCTCATCCAGCGGAGTGCTCCGGTCTCCCTGGACTCGGTCGAGATCGTGGTCCTGAACGACGGCCTGGAAAAGAAGGAATACGAGGGTGCCGACGTCAGGGGCAAGCTGGTTCTGACCAAGGCCGCGATTGACAGGGTGCACGAGCTCGCGGTGGAGCAGTTCGGTGCGGCAGGCATCATCTTCGACGGCATGCGCGAGGTCAAACCCGTGAGGTCCCGTCTCGACCTGCCGGACTCCAGACAGTACACGTCCTTCTGGTGGCAACCCGGAGAGAAGAAGTGCTTCGGGTTTGTGCTTTCGCCGCGCCAGGGCGATTGGCTGAGGTCGCTCGCGGCTTCGGGCGTCGAGACCGGGGTCCGGCCTAGAGCGAGAGTGCGGGTTGATTCCTCTTTCCGCGACGGAAGCATGGAGGTCCTCTCCTGTTTCATTCCCGGGGAAACTCTCGAAGAAGTGACGCTCATCTCGCACCTGTGCCATCCCGAGCCGTCGGCCAACGACAACGCGTCGGGCTGCGCCGCAGTGCTGGAGACTATGCGCGCCATCCGGGCCCTGCTCGACAGACGGGAGATACCTCGTTTGAAGAGAGGTATCAGGGCGCTCCTCCTTCCGGAGATGACCGGCTCCTTCGCCTACCTCGCCACTCACGACGAGCGTTTCCGGGACATGGTGTGCGCGTTCAACGTTGACATGGCCGGCGAGAACCAGACTCTCTGCGGAAGCACTTTCATGATCGAATCTCCGCCGGACGCCTCCCGCGGGTTCACTCGCGAGCTGGCGGCTCTACTTCTCGACAGAGTCTTCCAGGGAAGGACCTCCAGCGGCGGAACGGGCGAGATCCTGCAGGAGAGGATCGCGGTGAGACCTTTCAACGGCGGAAGCGACCACATAATATTCACTGACCCCGATGTCAACGTGCCCTGCCCCTCCCTGGGCCAGTGGCCGGACAAGTTCTATCACACTTCCGCGGACACGCCCGACAAGGTGGACCCGGCGATGCTGGCCGCTGCTTCGAAGCTGGCCGGGTCGTACGCACTGTTCGCGGCGACCGCCGGCGCAGCGGAGGCGGGATGGCTCGGCCTCGAGGTGTTGGCGGCGCTCAAGCGCGACATCATCGCGGAAATCAGCGCGAGGCTCACGTCAGCGCTCGAGAGAACCGGCGCGAGCTCCGAAGTCGAGCTCGCCCGGCTGCGGCAGAAGCTCTCCTACTTGCTCGAGCGGAGCAAGAGCGGGTTCGAACACCTGGGGAGGCTCGGACTGCCAGACGCAGACGTCATGCGGCTCAAGGAGGACGCCAACGAATGGGTGAGGCGCGAGTTCTCGTCGGCGGAGACAAGCTTCCTCGGCCTGCTGGGCCGTGCGGCGGCGGGGGCGCAGGAGGCAGTCGCGGAGGCACCGGCGACGGCGGGAGCATCGGTACCGGTAGAGGCGGCGGGTGGGCCGTCATCATCGCTCGCGGCGTCGACTGCCGCTGCGACCCGCGAGCGGCTGGACAGATTCGCGTCTTTCGTCCCCCACAGGGTTCTCAAGGGGCCGTCCGGCCACGGCATGGTCGCGGACACCTCCTGGAGCCAGATGGACAGGGTTGAAAAAGAGAAGCTCTGGCGAATGTTCCGAAAGCACGAGGCTACTCCGCGGGCATTCCGGAGTCTCCCCTGGTACTGGGTGAACGGTAAGCGCACTCTGGCCGAGATCGCGGACCTTGTTGAGATGGAGACCGATGCAAGGAACGACGAGTTTCTGGAAGAGTATTTCGAGGCCCTGGAGAAGGTGGGGCTTGTCAGGATGGAGAAGCTGGGACCGTAGCCGGGCCGCAACGGGCACCGTAGCCGGACTCATCGTGAAAGGAAGAAACCGACGTGGCTCAGCAAGGCAAGCAGGTCACAGTCCCCATGCGGGTGCGGTACTCCGAGAGTGACCAGATGGGAGTCGCGTATTACGCCAACTACCTCGCCTGGTTTGAAATCGGAAGGGTCGAGATGATGCGCGAGCTCGGGATATCCTACGCGGAGTCAGAGAAGCAGGGTTTCTTCCTGCCCGTCTCCGAGGCCTGCACGCGGTACATGGCGGCTGCTCACTTCGACGAGCTCCTGGAGGTCAAGTGCCGGGTAGGCGAAGTGCGGACGAGGGCCGTGAGGTTCGAGTACGAGCTTCTACGCGGCGGACAAGTGATCGCGAAGGGCCACACCGTGCACGTGTGCACCGACCGTGACGCACGGCCCGTCACATTCCCGGACTGGATGAGTGACGCGTTCAAGAGGGCGTTCGCCGCTGAAACGTCCTGAGCCCCCAGCAGCGCCGCCGGCCTACTTCACGAGGATTGTCTTCTTCTGTCTGATGTGCTTGACCACGTCAGCGCGCGTGGCCGTGATGTCCAGGCCGTTGGCCGGGTCCGCCATGGCGCGTTCGATCTCCGCCAGCAGCTTCTTGGTTATCGGGCCCGGCTTGCCGTCGCCCACCGGGTTTCCGCAGACCTTCACTATCGGCATTATCCCCGCGCCCGTGCCGGTCATGAAACACTCTTTGCCCGGCCCGATGAGGTCCAGCGGCATCAGGTCAGGAACTTCCTCGACCGTGTAACCGAACCTCCTCGCGAACTCCATTATGCAGGCCCGCGTGATGCCCTGCAGGCAGTACTCTCCCACCGGCGTCACGATTCTAGTTTTCTGCGACTTGCCGCCGGGGCCGCTCACTCTCGTGACGGAGAAGATGTTGTCCACGGTGGCCTCGGCGATGAAGCCCTGGTCGGTCAGCATGATCGATTCGAGGAGCCTCATGCCGTCCGTGCCTTCCATCAACCCGAGCACGTTGTTGAGGTAGTTGTCGCTCTTTATGCGCGGGTCCAGGATGGTGGGACCCGGCCTTCTTATCTTCTTGGACACCCCGACTTCGATGCCCGCGTCGTAGGCTTCGCGCGGGTAGAGCTTTATGGTAGACACTATCCCGTAGACCGTCGACCCGACGCATTTCTTCGGGTTGAGGCCCAGGTCTCCGATGCCGCGGGTGACGATCAGCCTGATGTAGCCGCTTTCGTTCTTCTTGATTCCGGTCGCCTGTATGGCCCTGACCACCTGCCAGCTCAGTTCCTCGATCGTGTACGGTATGTCTATCCGAAGCGCGCCGGCCGACCGCCACAGCCGCTCCATGTGCTCCTTGTACAGGTACACCAGCCCGTTCTTTATCAGTATGCCTTCGAAACACCCGTCGCCGTAAAGACCGCCGTGGTCGAAGAAGGAAAGCCCCACTGAATCAGGAGGGAATACGCCGTGCATCCGGGTGACGGGCTCGCCTGTTTTGACCTTCTCGGCGCCTCGCGCGTTGAGAAAGCACTTTGGTGTGATCCCCTCGACCACCGGCATGCTCACGAAAACCCTCGCCCTCGCGCCCACGCCTTCCATCGCCTTCAGAGCTGTCAAAACGGTCTTCTTGTCCGCCATACGCTACCTCCTGGAGGGTCCGAAGTTGCTGCCGGCATTTCTGCTTACCGTCTCTCGTAAGGAATCAGTCGACACCAGCTCTCGTTCCTGAATGAAAGCCAACGTATTATACTCGCAAAACGTTGTCGCGAGAAGCGATTTCTGCCGCGACTGGCCGCCGCGGACGGGCCAGCATGGGGCGGCGCGTGCGGTCGAGGCGGCGCACCGAGCGCGGCCGGCTGCCACCGCACGCCGGCGCCTACGCTCGACGGACTCCGGTTTATTGACAGGAGCGCACGCCGGGGATATACTGCGGCGATGCGTACGGCGGAACTCTGCCGCGCAACACGACGGCCGTGGCGCATACGCACGTACCGCACAAAATTCCGCGAACCATACGATTCGCAGCAAGGGCCTGTTTCCCCACAGGCGGAGGAAGAAAATGGACGACAGAATGCTCAGAGCCGCCAAGAGCGCCCTGACCCAGTGCATGAACATTTCCAGAAAAGAGGTCCTTCTCGTGGTGACGGACGAGCCCCTGAGAAGGATCGGCTACGCGTTCTGGGAGGCCGGAAGACGGCTCGGCGTCGAGTCGATAATCACCGAGATCACCCCGAGGGAAACAAGCGGAGCAGAACCGCCCGATGCAGTCGCCGGTCTTATGGCCGACGCTGACGTGGTCATGGTGCCTACGAGCAAGTCTCTGTCTCACACCGAGGCCAGGCGGAACGCCTGCAAGAAGGGCGCCCGTATCGCCACGCTTCCGGACATAACCGAGGATTGCGTAAGGCGCACCCTGACCGTTGACTACTGGACGATCAAGAGGCTCACGGACAAGCTGACCGCGATAGTGACCAAGGCGTCGACGGCGCACGTCACGACACCGGCCGGCACCGACCTGCGCATGTCTTTGAGGGGCAGGGCCTGCCACCCGGACACCGGCATAGCTCACAAGAAGGGTGATTTCACGAACCTGCCCGCCGGCGAGGCGTACATTGCTCCGATCGAGGGCACTGCCGAGGGAATCGTCGTCGTGGACGGCTCCATGTCGGGCTGGGGCCTGACGAGGTCTCCGATAACGATGCACGTCAGAAAGGGGTTCGTCGTCGAGTTTGAGGGCGGGAAGCCGGCGCAGACCATCAGAGGCATCGTGAAGAAGGTCGGCAGGCTGGGCGCGAACATCGCGGAGCTCGGAATCGGCACGAACTCCAAGGCCCGCGTCACCGGACACACTCTGGAGGACGAGAAGGCCATAGGCACCGTGCACGTCGCCGTCGGTGACAATCGCTCCATGGGTGGGAAGATCGGAGTTCCACTCCACCTGGATGCCGTTCTGTTGAAGCCGACACTCACCCTGGACAACAGGGTCATCATGCGGGACGGCAAGCTGCTCATCTGAGCCTTCAGGCCGGTCATTCCCGCAGTGCTTGAGAACAAGATGGAACTCCAGGCCGACGACCTCACAAAATTGTCAGTAGCAACCAGGAACCTCTCGAAGGGCTACGACAAGGGGCCCCTGGCCGTGGACTCGCTCGACCTTGACATAAGGCCGGGCGAGGTGTTCGGTCTGCTCGGGCCGAACGGCGCGGGCAAGACCACCACAATCCGCATGATGCTTGGCCTCCTCAGACCCACCTCGGGGCAGGTGTTCATACACGGCGAAGAGATCACAACCGGACGCCAGAAAGTGAAGAGCAGGCTCGGAGTCTGCCCGCAGGAGACGGTGCTCTGGCCGGAGCTCACGGTGTTGGAACACTTGAGTCTCATCGGAAGGATGTACGACGTGCCGGCTAGGACGCTCCGGGCCGACGCGGAGCGCCTCATAAGCGAATTCTCCCTGGGCGAAAAGCGCAACCAGCCGGTGAAACGGCTGTCGGGAGGCCTCAAGCGCAGGCTCAACCTTGCTCTGGCCCTGGTGCACGGCCCGGACGTGATAATGCTGGACGAGCCGTCCGCGGGCCTCGACCCGCAGTCCCGAGCTCTGCTCTGGGAGCGAATAACCCAGCTCACGGAGGACGGACGGCGAACGGTCATCCTCACGACTCACTCCATGGAGGAGGCCGACCGCCTGAGCGACAGAGTCGGCGTTCTCGACCACGGCAAGATGCTCGTGCTGGACGCCCCGGAGAGCCTGAGGCGCAGCATCGGCGAGGGCGACGTGCTGGAAATCGAGCTCGACCGCGCTCCGTCGCGGGAGGCCGTGGAAGCGGTGCGGCGGCACGGCCGGGTAGAGCAAGAAAGCGCTTCCGCGAACACGATCTCGGTCCGCGGGCTCAACATCATGGAGCGGTTCCCCGGAATAGTCGAGGCGCTGACCTCGTCCGCAGCCGTGATTCGCAACACCCGACTCAGGCCGAACACGCTCGAAGACGTCTTCCTGAAACTGACCGGACGGTCTCTGAGGGATGGATGAGATTCCTGCCGCTTTCGTTCACCGTGGCAAAGAGGATGTCGCGGGACCTGTTCACCCTTTTCTTCGCCATCCTCTTCCCCGCGTTCTTCCTGTTAATCTTCTCCATGGCCTTCGGCAAGACGGGCCCCATGAGGAACCAGAGACTGGACCTCGCGGTCGTGAACCACGACGAGGGCCTGCGCGTGAACTTCGGCAGCCGCCCCGACACGCTCCGCCTGGGAGAAATCCTCGTGGACGTTCTGGAGTCTTTGTCGTATTCGTCCTCGGCCGACTGGATAGGCCCGGATTCCTCCTCCTCCGGACTGATGAGTCTCGATTCCCTGCGCCTCGCCGCGAAGAAACCGGAAAGCGCCGTCTTCGTCGTTGTTGACACCCTGCGTGAATTGGAGGCGTTCAAGAAAGTCTCCTCGGGAGACTTCGACGCGGCACTGATCATACCGGCCGGCTTCACGAGGGCGGCGATGGCCATGGCCATGGAAGATGCCATGGGCAAGGTCTTTGTGGGAGCCATGGACAAGTTCTCGGGCCGGGCACAGGCGCCTGGCGGCCCTGCGAGCGCCGGAGGCGCTACGGGCACGGGAGGGGCCGCAAGCGGAAGCAGCGCTGCAGGCGCGGCCGGGGGTGCGTTCGGCCGGAAGCCGACCGTGCCGGAAATCCAGAAGATGATAGACGACGTCTCGCGGCGGCTGGAGCGGAGCGAGAAGAAGTCGGGCGTGCCGCTCGATTCCCTCTCGCTGCCTTCCAGGAAGGCGGCCCCGGTCGCGCTCAACCTCGCCGGCGACCCGTCGAACCTGGGGTTCACGATGGCCGGAGGAGTCATCAGGAACGTGCTGGACGAATTCCTGAAAGGGGTGAGCCGCCGGAGCCTGGAGGAAGCCAGGGAGTTCCTGCCCGTGGACCTCGGCCCTGCCGGGAAGGAACTGGTCTCGCTCGAAAACTCCAGCGTGGCCGTCGAGACCAGGACCGTGTTCGACTACCAGGTGCCCGGCATCATAGTGTTCGCGCTCCTGATGCTCGTGTCGCTGGTGAGCGTGACGCTGATGCTTGACCTGACCCAGGGACACCTCGAGCGACTGAAGCTGACCAGGATGAGCTCCCTGGACTATTTCCTTGGCAACACGCTCCCGTGGCTGCTGCTCTCGTTGCTGCAGCTGATTCTGTTGTTCGGGGTGGCGAAGCTGCTCGGATATCACAATGTTGGGAGCATTGTCGCCGGAGTGGGACTGGTCATTCTGGGGAGCCTGTCCTCGATTTCACTGGCGCTGATACTGGCCAGCCTGGCGAAGAACGAGAAGCAGGCCTCTGCCATCGCCACGATGATTGCCGTGCCGGTGAGCTTCCTGAGCGGCGCCTTCTTCCCCATCCGCGACGTGGTCATCCTCAAGAACTTCTTCGGGCACTCTCTGGGGCTCATGGACCTATCGCCGTGGACTCACACTACCAAGGCGCTCGTGAGCGTGCTCACCTTCGGGAAGGGCTTCTCCGAGGTTCAGTGGAACGTCATGATGCAGGTCGGTCTCACGGTCCTGCTCTTTGCGGCGGGGGTGCTGCTTTTCTCCAGGCGCAGGCTGACTGCGCAGCGGTGACCGAATCCTCCCGGAAGGCGCCGGGCAGGCCGGTGAGCGCCTTGGCACCACGGCGCGCGTTCCTCGACTGGCGAGCGCCGTCTCCCCAGGCACCGTCTCCTCACTTCTTCCCCTGTGACTTGGAATCCTTGGAGGTCTTTCCCGCCTTTGACGGCGCGGCTGCCTTGTCCTTCGCCGCCCCCGGTTTCGCCGGCGGGGTGCCCAGCTTGGCGGGTGACATCTTGTGTTTCTCCGCCACGAAACGCCACTTCATCCCGCTCTGCCGCGCGGACACCACGCTCCGCAGCGGACTTCCGGTGTGAGCGCAGACGTTCGCGGCCAGCACGATCTCTTCGAAACCGTAGCCCTTCTCGTTCATGAGCACGACCGCTCGGTCGTCCGGCATTTTGTGGTAGTTCGCCAGGCAGCGCGAGAGCGTGTACCGTCTGAAGAGCGAGTCGTTGCCCTTGGCCCTCTCCAGGGACGCCGGGTGGACTCCCAGTCTCTTCGCTATGGCGCCCCAACCCAGTCCCCGTCCCTGTCGCTTGAGCGGGGCCACGTCTTCGGGCTCTTTCCGGGCCGCCCGGGAGATCTCCATCAGGAGCGCAATGTCACCATAGTCGTAGCCCCGGTCATACAGGCCCTTCACGAACTTGACTGAGATTCCGTAGTTCGTGACGAGCACGTCGACCCAAAGGTCGTACGCGGTGCCGCTGTCCAGGCCCGAGAGCTTGACGCTGGAAGGTTTCTTGGGAATGTCCGTGCTCAGCGTCCAGTCCACGGCTGCCGACGACACGCCGGGGAAAGACACGAGTGGCACGACGACTGCGACAAGCATCAACAGGATGACACCAAAAGAAGCGCCGCGCCGCGCCGCTTTCGCTCGAATTCGTGCAAGAGTGCCGGGAGTTTCCACGTCAAACACCTCCTGTTGCTTTTCGTCAGAGCACCCGGTCGAGGATGAAGCCCACGGACACCAGGAGCCCGGTCAACATGTGCAGTTGAATTGTAGCAGCATTTGCCGGGGCAAGCTTCGGAGAATCCGCGTAATTGGTGACCGCGACGCTTATCGCCTTCATCGCTATCGGGAGAGTCAGCAACCCCAGTAGACAGTAGGGCGGGATGGCGCGGGCCACGACCGGAATGAGTATGGAGACGTACGCTGCCAGCGTCAGCGCGAGGTACCCCCACACCGCCTTCTCCTTCCCCAGTCTCGCGACGAGGTGCGTCTTTCCCACCGCCTTGTCCGCGACGCAGTCGGGAAACTCGTTGATGTAGAGCACGTCGGCAATGAGCAGCGTCACGGGCAGCGAAGCCAGGAACGCGGCGGCGGAGAACCGTCCTGTCTGGACGTAGTACGCGCCCAGCACCATGAGCGTGCCGAAATTGAACCCGACGGTCAGCTCGCCTATTCCACGCGCCGCTATATTGAGGGGAGGGGCCGTGTAGAAAAACCCGCAAAAGGCGCCGATCACGCCGAGCAGCAGTATCGCAAGACCCCTCGTGGCGGCGAGGTACACGCCGATGGCGCCGCCGATGGCGAACAGCACCAGGGACTCCACCAGCACCGCCTGCGGGCTCAGCAGCCCCTTCTGTATCAGGCGGCTCCCGCCGGTGAAGGGGCTGACGAACTCCACGTTGATTTCGTCGTCGCCGCTCTTGTGGTCGAAATAGTCGTTCGCGACGTTGGTGCCCGCGTGGAGGCACATCCCCGCGACCAGGGTGAGCGCGAAGAGCCCGGGCGCGAACACGCCCGTCTCCGACCACGCCACCGAGACGCCCAGTATCACCGGAATGACCGAGGCCGTGAAGAACGGCGCCCGCATCTCCTTCAGAAACAGCAGTACTCTTTTCATGTGTGATGTGTCGCGGTCATGTGTGATGTGTCGCGGTGAAAAAAAGAGGGGCCAGGGGCAGGGCGGCCATGGGGAACGGCGACGATGGAGGTCGAACGGAGCTCGCCTGTATTCCGTTACCACAGATGCCCTGCGGAATCACCCTTAAGCCCCGGCCTTTGTGCCTGGGCCTGGAGCGGCCTCGGCACAGTTTTGATTCCGGCGCCATCTTATGGAGGGGGCGGTTTATTGTCAATGCGCAAAATCGCGCGGCGGGCGACGGGTCCTGAACACGGTCAGTGTCAGCAGCGCGCAGACCAGGCCGTAAAGCACAATCGAGATGACGTCCTCCATCCAGCCGCCGGCCGCGGGCGTCCTCAGGGCCAGCCGTTCGACGAACCGGCCCTTCTCTCCGGTGGCGAGCTGGTAAGGAATCACCGTCAGGACCGCGATGATGATTCCCATGAGGGCGTCTCCCGCCACAAGGCCGGAGCTGTAAAGCGTACCGACCCCTCCGCGATGCTTGAGAGCCTCTCCCCTGCTGAACCGGGTGACGGCGAATGAGATCAGCCCTCCGAAGATCATCGGACTGGATGTGGAAAGCGGCAGGTAAAGCCCTATCGCGAAAGGCAGGGCCGGGATCCCCAGAAGCTCCACCACCAGGCCGATGGCCGCGCCCATCATCAGGAGGCCCCACGGCAGCGCGCCTCCCATGACTCCCCTGACCAGGTCCGCCATGAGCTTGGACTGTGGGGCCGAGAGCTCCCGTGATCCTATCCCGTACGCCCTGTTCAGGAGCTCCAGGATCCATCCGGTCGCCGCCGCCACCGCGAGGACGGCCACGATCTCTCCCCACTGCTGCTTGCTGGGCGTGGCCCCCACGAGCGCCCCCGTCTTGAGGTCCTGGGAAGCGTCGCCCGACATGCTTATGGCTATGCACACTATCGCGCCGATGGTGATGGCGGCGCCCATCCCGGCGGCGTCAGTCTTGCCCATGCCCACGAAAACCACGCACGTCGCCAGCAGTGCCGTTATGGTCATGCCCGAGACCGGCTGATTGGTCGAGCCTATCAGCCCCACCATTCTGGACGACACGACCACGAAGAAGAACGAAGCCAGAAGCACTATGACGGCGCCGACCGCGCCGATTCCGAATTGAGGTACGATGAAGAGCAGGACCGCAATCAGCAGGGCTCCGAGGAAGACTATGGACATTGGGATGTCTTTCTGGGTCCTGTCGGCCTGGCCACCGATATTGGAGCCTCTCAGGCCCGAGAGGCCGTGTCTGGCCGAAGCCACCACGGACGGCAGCGCCTTGATCAGACTCATCACCCCGCCCATGGCGACACCGCCTGCGCCGATGTATCTTATGTAGAAGTTCCAGATGTCGTCCGAGGTCATCTGGGAAATGGGAACAGTTCCGGGAAACAAGACCTGATTGGACTGCCCTCCGATCAGGTCGAACAGCGGTATCAGCACAAACCAGGCGAGCAGTCCTCCGGACAGCATCATGGCGGATATCCTGGGCCCGATCAGGTATCCCACTCCCAGCAGAATCGGTGAGAATTCGAACGCGAGGCCGGCCTTGTGGAGCCTGGTGAAACTCCACGACGGAACGTCCCGCCACAGCTTGAGACCGGCCATCCCGAACCTGTACAGACCGCCCACGAGGATGCCGTAGAACACATACCGCGCCTTGGCTCCGCCCTCTTCGCCGGCGACCAGGACGCTCGCGCAGGCCGTGCCCTCCGGGAACGGCAGGACCCGGTGCTCCTTCACCATCAAATAGTGCCTGAGCGGAATCATGAACAGTATGCCGAGCAGCCCGCCGGTGACGGCCAGAAGAAAGATGCGAAACTGCGAGATGTCTATTCCGAGGAACATGAAGGCCGGTATCGTGAACACGACTCCCGCGGCCAGCGACTCCCCGGAAGACCCGATGGTCTGCACCATGTTGTTCTCGAGAACGGTGCCCTTCTTGAGGACTCCTCTGAGTATGGCCATCGACATGACGGCGGCGGGGATGGACGCGCTCACTGTCGTGCCGGTCTTGAGGCCCAGGAAGGCGTTTGCGGCGCCGAAGACGACGCCGATGACGATGCCAAGGATGAGCGCGCGGAGAGTGAACTCCGGCACCTTCATCGAGGCAGGGCAGTAAGGCACAAACGGAGTATCTTCTTTAGGCGTTGTCACGCCCGACATTGTATTGGATGCGACATCACGAGTCAAACCTGGTTTGACACGCGCCGCTTCAAGGTGGTAGCCTAGTACGAGGCTCATCACTATTGCCTGCCGTTCCCCCCCACGGGCGGGACCCACAACCTCACAAGAACACAGAGGAACTCCAAATGACGGCACACTGCTTCGACAAGTCACACATTGCGCAGGTCCCGGTGGGTTCTGAGCGCGCCGAGAGCCGCCGCGGCCTGCCGCCGACGCTGCTTCTGTGTCTGGCGCTGGTGCTCGTGCTCACAGCCGTCTCGGGCAGCAAGGTTCAGTGTGAGAAGGCGGCCGGCCTCGTTACCACTGCGGACCTGCCGGGCCTGCTTCTGCCGTCGCCCTCCGAGAAGAACATCCTCGCCCACCTCAAGCATCTCGCGAGTGACGAGCTGGAGGGGCGTGCCACGGGCGAGGAGGGCGGTTATCTCGCGGCCGGCTACGTCACAGAACAGTTCGAGCGACTGGGGCTTCTCGCGCCCGGCTCCGGGAGTGGTGCCGGCGACTACGGTTACCTCCAGCGATTCGACGCCACCATCGGCGTCAGGCTGGGAGAAGACAACCTGCTCAAAGTCGCCTTCCGCACAGAGCAGGGAATGGTGGAAAGCACCTACGTCTGCGGCGAGGATTTCGTGCCGTTCAGTTTTTCGTCCAGCGGCTCCGTCCTGGCCTCTCTGACTTTCGCGGGCTACGGCATAAGCTCAGAGCAATACGGCTACGACGACTACTCGAAGACCGCGATGAACGGCAACGTGGCGCTCGTGATGAGGCACGAACCCCGGGAGACTGACACGACCAGTGTCTTCGGGGGAACGAACCTCACTCACTACGCCGACCTCCGGTACAAGGCGACGAACGCCAGGGACCACGGCGCCTCCGCCGTCATGGTCGCTATTGACCCTCTGAACCACGCGCCCCAGGACGACGAGCTCATCAGGCTTCAGTCCCGGGAGGGCCTCGGAGACTGCGGCGTACCCGCGATTCAGGTCAAGCAGCACGTGGCCGAAGCCATCCTGCGCGCGCAGGGTCTCGAGCTCAAGGACCTCCAGGCGCGGATTGACAGCTCTCAGGCGCCGAACACGATCGTCCTGCCCTCTGTCCGGGCGACTCTCAGGACCGACCTCGTCAAGGACCGGAGAAACGTGGCCAACGTTGTCGGCATCCTTACGCCTCGCGGCCGAGAAGTCTCGGAGTACGTGGTCGTGGGAGCCCATTACGACCACCTCGGCATGGGCGGCGAGTCATCTCTGTCAAAAGAAGGCGGCATTCACAACGGAGCGGACGACAACGCGTCGGGCGTGACGGCCATGCTGGAGCTGGCCCGGATATTCGCTGCCGGCAGGGACTCCCTGAAGCGCGGGATCATCTTCATCGGGTTCGTGGGAGAGGAAATCGGAGTCCTGGGCTCCACTTTCTACGTGAACAACCCCGTCGTGCCGCTCGAGAAGACCGCGCTCATGCTGAACCTGGACACAATAGGTAGAATGCGCGAGCAGAAGCTCTACGCCGCGGGCGTCGGAAGCTCGCCGGTCATAAAGGGGCTGATAGAGGAGGCCAACACCGCGCTCTCCGCTGGAGGCCGGGCCGCCCGGGGTGGGGCCGCGCAGGGACAGGCCAGGACCGCGCGAGGACACGGCGCTCTCGAGATCGAGACCTCCGAGGGAGGCTACGGCCCCAGTGACCATTTCCCGTTCTACGGCAAGAACGTGCCGGTTCTCTTCTTCTTCACCGGCGCCAACGAGGACTACCACAAGGCCAGCGACGACTGGGAGAGAATCAACGTCGAGGGACTCGCTTCCGTGGTCGAGCTGTCTTCCCGCATCCTGGCTGAGCTCGTGTTCACGGACATGCCCGTTCCCTTCACCCGCGCCGCCGCGGACACCTCCGGTCCTCCGGGAGGCGAGGGTTACGGAGGCGGCACGGGCACGCGCTTCGGAATAGTCCCCGACTTCGGCGGCGAGCCCGGCAGGGGCGCCAAGATCACGGGCGCCAGCGCGGGAAGCCCGGCGGAGAAGGCGGGGCTCAAGGCCGGCGACGTCATAGTGAGATTCGCGGGCAAGACCGTCACCGGTCTTCAGGACCTGAGCTACGCGCTCCGGGACAAGAAGCCAGGCGACGAGGTGGAGGTGGTGGTCGTCAGGGAAGGCAAAGAGGTCGTGATGCGGGCCACGCTGGACAGGAAAGGCGCGAAGTAGAAACACCGGGCGCGGCAGCAGCGTGACATGCCCAAGCGTAAGCCCGCCGCGCCTACTGCACGAAGATGCTGTGGGGTATGGCGTAGGCCAGGATCGTGAGCACGATGCCGAGCAGGCTCAGGCCGGCGAAGGTTACCCCCGCCATCTTCCCCGCCCTGGAGGCGAACTCACCCCGCTGGGGTCTCCACGCCCTCCAGAGGACCGCCGCCCAGTAGACGACCACGGCCAGCGACTTGTTATCTGTGATGTCCGAGCCCACCGGGAAGCCCGACCATCCCACGCCGAAAGCGCTCTTGGCGACCGAGAAGCCCAGCGGTAGCACGGAGACAGTGAAAAGAAACCACGCCACGAGGAGTGTCCAGTAGGCGGCCGAGAGGCCCCTGCCGTTGAAGATGTGCACCAGCGAGAAGTGGAACCCGTGCAGCATCAGCAGCATTGCTCCGATTATGAAAGCCACGTGGAAGATCAACAGCGGCTTCGGCGGCCTGCCTTCGTAAGTCACGTAAAAGAGCTTCTCCCGCCCGGCGGCGAACAGCCTGTCCATGAGGTTCCGCCCGGGCCTTATCTCGACTTCGTTGCCGCCGGCGTCGCGGACCCTCAGGTAGTAGAAGAACCTCTCTCCCTTCGCCAGGGAAGGCAGCGGAAACGAGAACTTGTCGCTGCCCTTGATCCGTTGGAGACTCGCTTCCTCAAAAGCGGCCCCCCGCTTCTTGTAGAGTACGCTCACCTCGAGCGAATCGCCGGCCGGGCTCCAGAACGTCCCCTCTACGAGGTGCTTTGACCGGGTGAACTCGTCGTCGTCCGGAACAAACACGTAGTTGATGGCCGCTGAGGGTTTCGTGAGCCGGTACATGTTGGGCGTCATCATGCCGTGCACCATGAAATACAGTGCAATTCCGGTCAGCCCCAGCGTCACTATCATCGGAATTCTTTCTCTCATTGCCTCACACCGTCGCTTGGGTACAAGTAACTACAGTGTCGGCGGCGGCCGCAGGCGCCCCGACCGGCACGAGGTCTAACGCGTCAGCGCGTCGGCGCTCTTGACCGCTTCCACCGCGTTCGGCGCGTAAGTGGCGCCTATCCGCGCCGCGTATTCCCGGCTGACAGGCGCGCCCCCGACGAGGACCCGGGAGGACAGTTTCCTCTCGCGCAGGAGTTTCGCCACGTCCTCCATCCTGGGCATGGTCGTCGTCAGAAGAGCGCTCATGGCGACTATGTCCGCGCCGACTTCCGCCGCCTTACCCGCGATCTCTTCGCATGGAACGCTTTTGCCGAGGTCGATCACCTCGTAGCCGTGTGTCCTCAGCATCATTGCGACCAGGTTCTTGCCTATATCGTGAACGTCGCCCTCGACCGTTGCAATCACAATCTTGCCCCGAAGGCCCGTCACGCCCTTCTGCCTCGAGGCGAGAAGCGTGAAAATGGCCTGGGCGGCCTCGGCGGACATGACGATGTGCGGCAGGAAGATCTCGCCCTTCTCGAACTGCTCCCCGATTCCGCGCATCACCGGCACGAGGTGTTCCTCTATCACCTGCGTGACGCTCTCCCCTCCCTTGAGGAGGAGCTCCGCCGCCTTCACTGCGTCTTCCTTCTCTCCCTGGACGAGAGCCTGCTCCAGCGCCTCTGCGGGCGTGGCCGGCCTCCGCGGACCCGGCTCAGTCACTGTTTCGTCGAGCCTCTTCGGCGCCTGGGCAGCCGCGCTGAACGCCGCCGAGAACCTCTTCCCCATAACGTCCTCGCGCGCCAGGGCCGACGCGGCAAGCAGCGCCTCCCGGACCCTTTCGTCGTGCGGGTTCAGGAACGCCGCGTCGAGTCCCTGCGCCATGGCCATGGCCAGCAAGGAGGCGTTGAGGAGACTCCTCTGCGGCATCCCGAATGAGACGTTGCTGACTCCCAGCACGCTCACCCATCCACGCTCCCGGATGAATCTCAGCGCTTCGAGCGTCTCGCGGACGTGAGCTCCGCCGGTGGACACCGCCAGAATCGTGGGGTCGAACAGCACGTCGTCTTCGGAGAGGCCGTGCCGTTCCGCCTCACGCAGCACAGTCTCGAGAAGCTCCAGCCTGGCCTTCGAGCTTTCCACAACACCTGCATCGCCCAAGGCAAGGGCCACTATCGCGCACCCGTACCGGGCGGCCAGCGGGAGAAGAAGCTCGAGCCTCTTCTTCTGGGCCGGGACGGAGTTGATGACGCATCTGCCCGGCAGGATCTTGAGCGCCTGCTCGACGGCCTGGACATTCAGACTGTCTATGAACACCGGGACGTCCGCCACTTTCTCGACTGCCTGCGCGGCCGCGGACATCAGCCCGACCTCGTCCGTGTCGGGCACCGAGACGTTCAGGTCAAGACAGTGAGCGCCCCTTCCGGTCTGGCCTATGGCCTCCTCGCGGAGGAGTCTCATGCTTCCCTTCTTGAGCTCCGCCGAAAGCCCGGGCTTCCCGCTGGGATTGATGCGTTCGCCCACGACCACAAACGGCCGTGGGGCTCCGGCGACCACCCAGCCGGTCCTGGAGGAAATCCAGACGCCCTTTTCCTTCCGCCGCGGAACCGGTTTCATGCAGGACACCCGGGCGGCGATGGCCCTGGTGTGGTCCGGAGTCGAGCCGCAGCAGCTGCCCACCAGGACACAGCCCGCCTCCACGAACTTCACGGCGTAGCCCGCCACCTCGTCCGCCGAGGCCGGATAGACGGGCCTTCCTGCTTTAAGCTCCGGCACTCCGGCGTTAGGCTGCGCAATCAACGGCAGCGAAGTGGCCGCTCCGAACCTCCGTATCACGCCGAGCATCTGCTCGGGCCCCAGCCCGCAGTTGGCTCCCGCCGCGGTCACCCGCAGCGCGGGCACTACGCTCGCGACCGTTTCCGGGGGACTTCCGGTCACCGTCCGGCCGTCAGCGCCGAAGGTCATCTGAGCTATCACGGGGCCGTCGAACACCTCGCGCGCCGCCATCAGGATTGCACGTATCTCCTTCAGGTCGGAGATGGTCTCCACGATGAGGCCCTGGACGCCCGCGGCCACCAGGAAGCGGATCTGCTCCAGGTACACGGCCCTCGCGTCGTCGAAACTGAGCTCGCCCAGCGGCGAGATGAACTTTCCCAGCGGGCCCACGGAGCCGAACACCCAGGCCTTTCCGTCGGCCGCCTTGAGCGCCGCCTCCACTCCTCTTCTGTTCACCTCGGCGGGGTCAAGCTTCCACTCGGACAAGCGGAGACGGGTGGCGTTGAAGGTGTTCGCGGTTATGAGCCTGGCGCCGGCCTTGAGATACAGCCGGTGCATGTCCTGGATTCTCTCCGGATGAGAGAGGTTCCATTCTTCCGGCGGCGAGCCGGGCTTGAGCCCCTGTTCCATCAGGAAACTTCCCGTCGCGCCATCGACAACGACAATCTCGTCTCTCAACGCTTCCACGAATGGCTTCATACGCACGTCCTTATCCGCCTAGTGCAGGCCGCGACTGTCACCGCAAAAACCAGCCTTCACCATCACCTCGCACGTCATGTCGTACCTTTTCAGCGGAGTCATGATGCAGGCGCCCGAGGCCACGGACGAAAGCTCCTTAAGTATTCCGGCCGCGATGGAGACGCCCACGCTTCTCGCGTTTTCCTCGCCGGCCTTGCTCATGCTCAGGCGTATCGATTCAGGAATTATGATGCCCGGGACTTCGTAATGCAGGAACTCGGCCTGCCTGGAGCTCACGAGCGGCAGAACTCCGGCTATCACCGGGACGGCGCCCAGGTCCGCCCTCTTTAGAAAGCGCGAGAAGCGCTCCACGTCGTACACCGGCTGCGTCATGACGAACCCGCCGCCGGCCCTGAGCTTCTCCTCCAGCCGCCGCAGCTCCGAGGGCTCGTCTTCGCTGGCCGGGTTGGCGGCCACGCCGACCCAGAAACCAGTCCCGGACGAAAGGCGGTTGCCCCCATAGTCCACGCCGCTGTTGAGCTTGCTTATGATCTCCACGAGCCCGCGGGCGTTGACCTCGTACACGCCGGTGGCGAACGGATAGTCTCCCACGCTGGGCGGGTCTCCGGTCAGCGCCAGCACGTTGTCCATGCACAGGGCGTAAGCGCCCAGAAGGTCGGCCTGAAGACCCAGGATGTTCCTGTCTCTGCACGTGAAGTGCAGTATTATCTCGACTCCCATATCTGATTTTATTGCATGGCCTAACGCAATTGGGCTCATCCTGATTCTAGCCATCGGGCTTTCCGTGATGGAGAAGGCGTCCGCCCCGGCTTTAAGAAGGTCTCGAGCAGATGCTACGTCGTCCGACAGCCTGGAGCCCTTCGGTGGCGAAAGCTCGACCACCAGCGTGAACTTGCTCGACACGATCTCCTTGAGAGGGGTGGTCACCTCCGGTGGAGGCGCCAGCCGCGCGGCCGTCTCTACTTTCAGGGCCTCCGGCTTCGATGCCGAAACGTTTCGTCCGGCCACCCGGCCTGCGAGCGCCGCGATGTGAGCGGGCGTGGTCCCGCAGCAGCCTCCAATTATGGAGACGCCGAGGTTGACCAGCTCCTCCGAGCGGCTCGCGAAGTAGTCAGTGTTATGCGGATAGGAGAACCTGCCGCCGGTGTACCGGGCAATCCCCGCGTTGGGCATGGCCGAAAGAAACACGTCTCTCCGTCCCGCCATCTTCTTGATCACATCGATCGTCGCCTGGGGGCCCTGGCCGCAGTTGGCTCCGACGATGGTGGCGCCCATGTCGGCCAGCTCCAGGAGGGCCTGCGAGGGGGAAGTTCCGGTGATGGTCTCGTCGCCCTCGACGAAGGACATCTGCACCGCGACCGGCACCGGGGAAACCCTGAGGGCGACCTCCAACGCGACCTTCGCCTCCCTCAAGTCGCTCATCGTCTCGAGCGCTATCAGGTCGACGCCGCCCTCCACCAGTGCGCTTATCTGCTCGCCGTAGATCGCGGCCAGAGTCTCCCTGTCCAGGACGTCGGCCGTGTCTAGAGGCCGCGACACCGGACCGACCGCCCCCGCGATGTAGCAGCCCGGGCATGCCTCTCTCGCGATTCGCGCGCCCGCGAGGTTGATCTCGAACACCTTCGCGCCCAGGTCGTAGAACCTGGAAAGCACGAACCGGTTCGCCCCGAATGTGTTGGTCTCTATCAGCTCCGCGCCGGCGTCGGCGTAGTCGCGGTGGACCGCCTTGACGGTCGCAGGCGCGGAGAGGTTGAGCTCGTCGTAGCAGTGGCCCCTGGGCGTCCCGCGCGCGTACAGCATGGTGCCCATCGCGCCGTCGGCGACCACGACCCGCCTGCTCTCAAGCCGCTTCAGAATGGTTTCCATCGGGCGTCCGGCCTCACAGACCCAGGATTTCCGAGTAGCCGTCCATGTCCATGAATCCGTGCCCGCTGATGTTGAACGCGATGACCTTCGCTTCGCCGGTCTCCCTGCACTTGATGGCTTCGTCTATGGCGCACGCCACGCTGTAAGCCGACTCAGGCGCGGGCAGGAACCCTTCGGTCTGCACGAACGTTCTGGCCCTCTGGAACACGTGTTTCTCGTCCTTCGGGTAAGCCACCGTGTCTATGTAGCCCTTGTCCCTCAGGAAACTGATTATGGGAGAGCAGCCGTGATAGCGAAGCCCGTCGCCCTTGATGGGGTCCATGTCACACTTGTGACCCAGGGTGTACATCTTGAGAAGCGGCGTCATCTCCGCGTGGTCGGCGAAATCGTACTTGTATTCGCCCTGGAGGTTGGGCGCGGCCTGGCTCTGGGCCGCGATGAAACGCGTCTTCTTCTTTTTCGTGATGGCCTCTCCCACGAACGGCAGCGCGAATCCCCCGAAGTTGCTGCCGCCGCCCAGGCACGAGATGACCAGGTCGGGGTAGTCCTTCGCCATCTGGAACTGCTTCAGCGTCTCCAGTCCGATGATGGTCTGGTGCATCAGCACGTGGTTCAGGACCGACCCGAGGCAGTAGATGGCCTTCTTGTCGCGCCTGGCGTCCTCCAGCCCCTCGGAAATCGCGATGCCCAGGGAGCCGGGATGCTCGGGGTTCTTCTCACAGAGCTTTCTCCCGCAGTCGGTCTTGTCGCTGGGAGACGGAAACACCTCGGCGCCCAGGAGCTTCATCAGGGCCTTTCTCTGAGGCTTCCAGCTGAAGACCGCCCTCACCCAGTAGACAGTGCACTTGAGGCCGCAGAGACTCGCTCCGTAGGCCAGTGCCGTGCCCCACTGCCCCGCGCCGGTCTCAGTAGCGAGGCGCTCGTACCCCGCCTCCCTTGCGTAGAACGCCTGCGCCAGAGCGGTGTTGACCTTGTGACTGCCGGTGGGGCTGTAGAACTCCGACTTGTAGTAGAGCCGCGCCGGCGTCTTCAGGTGCTTCTCGAGCGAGAGAGCCCTGAACAGCGGCCTCGGACGGCCCGCCTGCGCATAAAGCGACTGCAGCTCTTCCGGAATGTCTATCCAGCGGTCCGGCGACATCTCCTGCTTCAGGCACTCACCCAGCAGCATCTCCGGAAGCGCGGCCAGCCTGGATTCTCCTTCCTTCGGGTCCATGGGAGGCGGAAGCGGCTCGGGAAGGTCGGCCATGATGTTGTACCACCTGTTGGGCATTTCCTCGAGCGGGAGCGGGAACTGCCGCTGCGGCAGTTTCGGGGCGAACTTGCGCTGCACGGGGGCCGCCTTCTTCGCCGCCGCCGGGGCCTGTTTTCTCGCCTTCGCCGTCTTCACCGCGGCCGGCTTCTTCACGGCCGCACGTGCCTTCTTAGAGGCGCCGGAAGTTGCTTTGCCTTTCTTCATTTTCGGTGACTTTCCGCGCTGCTTTTTCGAAGCCATACGAGTCCTCCTGGCATCCGGTGGGCCAAAAAATCATGCGTCTTGAGGCGCGAGGGGTTCAAACCTCTCATGATAAAACCGCGCCCGGGTCAATGCAATCTCCTTCTGTCGCTCGCTCTCCTGAGCGCCTCTTTCTCCTGGTCAGTCAGGCTGTCAATGCCGGACCGGCTTATCTTGTCCAGGATGGCGTCGACCTCCTTCTGCTCGCTGCCGCGCTCTCCGTCGTCGTTTGCCCGACTACCGCTCTCTCCCGCCTCACGCTCCTCTCGCCCCCAGTCCAAACCCGTGTTGCGCTCTCCGCTCTCGTCGTCCTCCCACGCGTGGCTGTCCGGCCGCACGCGATCCCCACTGCTCCTGTGCCGGCGATCCGGCCGCACGAGCCGCACCCTTCTGTTCTTCGTCAGCCCTCCCCACCGCCGGCGCAGGGCAAACCCCAGGCGTTCCTTCTTGATGTAGAGGAACCCGAAAAGCAGGCCGCCCAGATGCGCGAACCTCGCTATGCCGTCACCGCCCGGCGAGGCCACGGCCAGAAGCTCGATGGCTCCCAGGATGAGCACAAGATACTTGGCCCGTATGGGCACCAGGAAGTACATGTAGATCTGCCTGTCCGGGAACGCCATGCCGTATGCCAGGAGCAGTCCGAATATCGCGCCGGAGGCGCCCACGATGGGTACGAACGAGCTCGGGCTGAACACGCAGCTCAGCACTCCGCCGCCGACTCCGGTCACAAAATAGTACTTCAGGAACTCGGACGAACCCCAGTACCGCTCTATCTCGCTCCCGAACATCCACAGGAGGAACATGTTGAAGAAGAGGTGAAAGAACCCTCCGTGAAGGAACATGTACGTCACGAACTGCCACACCATGCCCTTGCCCAGCGCGTAGGCGGGGACCAGAGCCACGTAGTCCAGGAACCTGTTCAGAAAGAGGCTCTGGAGCACGAACGCGACGACGTTGACGATGAGGAGGTTCCTCGTCACCGGAGCGATCGGAACCCCGAAGAAGGAAACGGGCTGTCGGTAATAGTAGGACAATCAGCACCACCTCTCGCCGGATTCACGCGCGGCGGATTCACCGTCCCAGGGGCGGCTCGGCTCCCTCCGCGGCGTTCCGTGTCGCGCGTGCGCCGGCCGCGACGAGCTCCGCTCTAACCCAGCAGCAGCCTCACCGCGACGAACAGAACTGCCACCGCGAAGAGCCGGATGAGCAGGGCTCCCTTGATGTGCGCGGACAGGGCCGCGCCGATCTGAGCGCCCACCAGCGCGCCCAATCCTATGTATATGCCCACGGAGTAGACCGTGTGCTGGTACATTCCGTGAAACACCGCGCCGGCGACCGCCGATATCAGCAGCACGAAAAAGGACGTGGCGGTGGCCAGATGCGGCGGGAAATTGAACAGGTACACGAGCGCGGGCACGTAGACTATGCCACCACCCACGCCAAAAAGCGAGGAAATGATGCCCGCCAGGAAACTCACCGCCAGCCCGAGCTTCATGTTGAACGAGTACTCGTGAACGTTACCGGCAGCGTCTTTGATTTTCCTGAAAGTGAGTCCTGCGCGTGCCTCGGGACGACTCGCGTGCGGACTCAGCTTTCTCACCGGCTTCGCGAGCAGGAATACCGCCACGGCCATCAGGAGAAGCCCGAACGCCTTGTGGAACGAACCGCTCGTGAACTCCCTGGATATCCACACTCCCACCAGCGAACCGGGCACGCTCGCCAGGCCGAAACGCCAGCCCGTGGCCAGGTCTATGCGCTTCTGCCTGTAGAAGGAGACGTTCCCCGAAGCGGCGTTGGCGAAGATGACCAGGAGCGACGTCGCGACTGCCTGCTGTGGAGAGAAGTGGCAGAACAAGACCAGGAATGGAACGACGAGGAAGCCGCCCCCGAGCCCGATTATCGTGGCGTACGTGGCGGCAAGCAGTCCAAACAGCGCGTATTGCCAGAGCTGAAACTCGACCATATCTAAAGAAGCAGAATCCCCCAAGCGCTGGCCGAGCAGGCCTGGCCCGCGCAGCCGTGAATCTATCAGAAAAAGGCGCTTGCACAACAGTTTTCTGATGACTTAACGTGTAGTGGCGGCGCTGACTCACCGTGACCCTGGAGGAAACATGCAGTTCATGACGTTGGGCAAATCAGAGCTCAAATCGTCCCGAATCGGGTTCGGGTGCTGGGCAATCGGCGGGACCGACTGGGGCCCGGTGGACGACGACGAGTCGGTTCGTGCGATAAGGCGCGCGATGGACCTCGGCGTGAACTTCTTCGACACGGCGGACGTTTACGGGGACGGCCACTCGGAGGAGGTCCTGGGCAGGGCGCTCGGCGGCGAGCGGAACAAGGTGCTCGTGGCAACCAAGGTGGGCGGCGTGCGCCAGAAGGGCAAACCTCCCAGGCACGACACCAGCTACCGCCACGTCATGGAGGCAATAGACCTGAGCCTCAGCCGGCTGGGCACCGATCACGTCGACCTCTACCAGATCCACGTGCCGGACGCCGGCACGCCCGTGACCGAGACCATGCATGCCCTGACCGAGCTCGTGAAGAAAGGCAAGGTCAGGTACGTCGGGCTGTCGAACATGGACGCCCGGCAGACTACCGAATACATGCAGCACGGTCCCATCACCACGATGCAGCCCGGCTACAGCATGATAGAAAGACAGCCGGAGAAGGAGCTGTTTCCGTTCTGCCTCGCGAACACGATTTCCGTCCTGGCCTACAGCCCGATGGCCAGGGGGCTCTTGACCGGAAAGTACGGGAAAGGAAGCTCCTTCCATCCCGGTGACGTGCGCCAGGTGGACACCGAGTTCAGAGGAAAGACGTTCGAGATAAACTTGAAATGCATAGAGAGACTGAGACCCCTGGCCGAAGGCCGCACACTGGGGCAGCTCGCGGTGGCCTGGGCGCTTTCGCACCCGGCGGTGACCGTCGCGCTGGTCGGGGCCAAGACGGTCGCGCAGGTCGAGGAAAACGCGGCTGCTTACGACAAGCCGCTGTCGGCCGAACTGCTGGCGCGGATAAACAACATCCTGGACGAGACCGAAGCGGAAAAGAAGGCCTACAGGGACGGCGCCATCGCGTTCCTGAGGGACAATCCCATCACAAAGGTGGAGACCGAGGAGAAGGGCAAAGCGCTTCTCGAGGACATGGTGCTCTGGATGCTGTTTCTTCACGGCGAACGCGGCGTCGGCAGCGAGACGCTACAGCCGCTTTTCTCGACGGCCATACTGATGAAGAGCAAGGGCACGTTGGGACAGGAACAGTGCATGGAGGACCTGAGAGCGAAGCTCTCCGCCATTCACGCCGAGACGGAAAAGGCGTAGGGGCGCTCAATGCCCTGGGCGCGGCGGGCGGGCACGGCGCGGGCCCTCTCGTGGTGTGGAGCCGGACACTGGAGCCCAGACAGGAGGTGCGAAGTGGCCACGTACGTTCTCATGACGAAACTCTCGCCGGAGATCACGAAGAGTCTCAAGGCTCGGGAGGCAATCGGCAGGCAGTGGAAGAAGACCATCGAGGAGAAGTGCCCAGACGTGAAATGGATCTGCCACTACGCGCTCCTCGGGCCCTACGACTTCCTGGACATCTACGAGGCGCCCAGCGAGGAGGACGCGGCGAAAGTGTCGATGCTGACGCTGGCCTCGGGCGCCGTGCAAGCCGAGAGCTGGACGGCCATCCCCTACAAGCGGTTCCTGGAGCTGATCGAGGGGCTGTGAGGGACGGTCCCCGCCGGGCCGGAAGCGAACGGGGCCGGGAGGCGGGCGGAGGCTGTCTGGCGGCAGCCTGTCTCAGCGCAGCCGGACACGGAGGTACAGGACCATGAGATTGACGCGAGTTCTGTTGATGTTTGCAGTCGCGTGCTTGTTCGTGACGGGCTGCGGGGACGATGAGCCAAGCCGTCCCAAGGACGGCTCTCCCGTCGCGACCATTTCGAACATCTGGCCCAACGACGACGGCAGGGCCTGGACGTATGCATGCACTCAGCGGACGTGGGGCACGTGGGGGCCGAAGACCTACCCGACCGAGGAAGACGTCCCTCCGGTTCCCACAATGAGTGAGATCGCCGCAATCCTGGGCTCCCACCCCATAGGCGATTCTCCCGATACTTTGCTGGGTGTATACAGGCTCAAGTTCCAGGGCTCGATCACTACACCGTCCGGTGTGACAGCCCAGTATCTCACGGAAAGTCTGGAGGTGCCGGGATCGAGCCCTGTCGCATCGGCGCCGGTGTCGTTCGAGAAGGCCCTGCTTGCTCGCTTGATGGTGGCGCGGCCCGACTTGAGAGACAAGATTGCGGCCTACGCAGGCTCCGGTGCGGCCTCTCTCCCTGGTCCCGGGAATCATGTTGACGGTAAGATCAGCAGTGTGATTGCACAGGCTCACCGTGACCCGCTCCTTATCCACGGATACGCCTGGAAGAAGTCGGATAGGTGGATAGGCACTTACGGCGACCTCGACACGCTGCTGGCCTGGAAATTCCTCGAGGCACCGCTTTTCTGGCACCATGAATTCACGCACCAACTGCTGGCCAGTTTCATGGATGACTTGTTCGAGCATTGCCGGATTCTGGGTCGCTCGAGCGTTCAGACGGAGGCGGGCCTGTTTCAGGGAGCGCTGGAGTGTCTGTATGTCATTGACTACGGTATTCTGACGTGGACGGACGAGTACGGCAATTTCATGGGATACTCGAGGCTCTTCGACTACGGGACGGTGGTCTACGCGCCCAATGTGGGGCCCGTCTACAGCTACGAGCGATGGATGGTCGAGCCCGGGGACTCGCTCACGACCGGGATGGGCGACCTCACGCTTTCACTGGTTAACACCGGCGTTTCCGGTTACTGACACGTGTGTCTGAAGGCGGCCGCCGGCAGTCCGCGGCCCCTACCCCGCCAGCACCTTTTCGATCTTGGTGATGGCCCACTCGAGGTCTTCGCGCTTTATGACCAGCGGCGGGGCGAACCTTATCACCTGGCCGTGGGTCTCCTTGGCCAGGATGCCTTCCTTCATCAGCGCCTCGCAGAATGGCCTGGCGGTCCCGCTCGACTCCTTCACGTAGACGCCGAGCAGAAGCCCCTTTCCCCTGATTTCCTTTACGTGGCTCGAGCGCAGTTCCGTCAGCCTCTTCTTGAAGAAACCGCCCAGCTCGGCCGCACGCTCGGGCAACTTCTCGTCGCGAATCACCTCGAGCGCGGCGATGCCGATCGCGCTTGCGAGCGGGTTCCCGCCGAAGGTGCTGCCGTGATCTCCGGGAGTGAACACGGACATTATTCTGCTTGATGACAGTATGGCGGAGATGGGATAGCAGCCGCCTCCCAACGCCTTCCCCACGATCAGGATGTCCGGCTTGGCGTTTTCGTATTCGTAGCAGAAGAGCCTGCCGGTCCTGCCCAGCCCGGTCTGTATCTCGTCAAGCATGAAGAGGACTTCGTGCTTCGCACAGAGCTCCTTGACCTTCGAAAGATAACCGTCGCTCGGCACCAGTATGCCCGCCTCGCCTTGAATCGGCTCGACCAGGAAGCCGGCCGTGTTCGGCGTTATGGCCTTCTCCAGCGCGGCCACGTCGTCGTACGGGATGAGCTTGAACCCGGGCGCGAACGGCCCGAAGCCTTCACGGTACTGGGCCTCGGAGGAGAAACCGACGATGGACGTGGTCCTCCCGTGAAAGTTGTTCTCGCAGACTATGATCTCCGCTTTGCCGTCTTCGATGCCCTTGACTCTGTACCCCCATTTTCGACAGGCCTTGATGGCGGTCTCCACCGCCTCCGCGCCGGTGTTCATCAGGAGCACTTTGTCCTGCCCCGTCATGCTGCACAGAAGCTCGCAGAAGGGCCCGAAGAGCTCGTTGTGGAAGGCGCGTGACGTGAGCGTCACCTTCTGCGCCTGGTCCGTCAGGGCCTTCACTATCCGGGGATGCCGGTGTCCCTGGTTCAGGGCCGAATACGAGCTCAGCATGTCCACGTACTTGTTGCCCTCGACGTCCCATACCCACGCTCCCTCGGCTTTGGAGATGACGACGGGAAGCGGATGATAATTCCGGGCGGAGTAGCGCTCCGCGAGCTCGATCAGTTCAAATGAGTTCGGCATGGGTCTAGTCTCCTCTCGACGATCTCCGTACCTTGATGCTCTGTGCTTGATGATTGACGCGGGACGACCTCGGAATCTCCCGCTTGAGGCCCCGGCCAGCACGTCTATTTTCTCACATTGCGGCGCTCCGCTTCAAGCCACTTGAGGAACTCCGAGCGCGAGGTCGCGGGGGACAGTCTGAGCTCCCGTTCCAACCCGGCCACGGCGGCCAGGAACGAGGCCCTGTCCACGTCGCGGCTGCCGGGTTTGTCACCCGGTTCCCTGTTCTGGTAGAAGATGGTGCCCGCTTCCCCGAAACCTGGCGGCGTCTTGTGCAGCGCCAGGGCCTGCTGGAAGCAGTAAGGCTCACCGCTGTCGTACTTCGGGTTCTGCCCCGTCATGACGAGCGCATTGTCTGAGAAGTTAGCGCGCATCGCCTTCATCTCTGCCTCCAGCTCCGCCCTCCGCTCGGCCTCTGTTTTCCATTCCCATTCGTTTTGGCCCGCAACTCTGACGCGGACCTGCACCTGTCCGCCCGTCTCGAAGTTGTCTTCTATCATCCGTGCGGTGCTCTGCCCGCCGCGGGCGTAGCTGGTGTCGCCCTCCCCGGCCCCGCTTACGATGGCAGCTCCGCACGCGCCGGAGCGGAACACGACGTTCCGCCTGACATGCGCCTTTGCACGCCCCTTGTCGGCGTCCCAGAGAGAGATCCCCCACGTGGCCACGTCCTCCACCACGTTGGCAGTCACAGTCGCTCTGGCGTCCACGAACACGCCTATTCCCTTCCAGTACCTCCGCACGAGGTTACTGCTGACCTCTGCCTGCGCGTTCCAGGTGAGTCCTATGCCCACGCCCCTGCCTCCTCCGACCGCGTCGCCGCGAGCGAGGTCCACGCCGTCAATGAAGTTGCCGTGGATTAAGGCCCATGCGTCGCGATACATGGCGATTCCGTCCCAGGAGTTCCGGACGATTTCGTTCTGCACGATTCTCATGTCGCTGCCTTCGCGTCCTGTGATGCCCATCACTCCGACTGTGACCCGGCGCACGACAGTGGAGTCTCCGATGTTGTCGTGAATGCGATTGTTGGATATCCGGACCGAGCTCTCTTTGACTACAATCGCGGCGTCCGTGGCGTTGCCGTCGGCGTCACGCGCGCCGCCGGTTACGGAAAGGCTCTCGATGGCGCACCGCGTGCAATGGTCGAACAGCACGCCGTAACCGGCGTTGGTGTTAATGGAGCTCTGGTCAGGAGAGACTCCGACTATTCTCTTGGCCCTGCCGCTAACTACGAGCCCCGCTGTTGCGTTCACGACAGTCTGCGGATCCTCGCAGTTCTCGCAAGTGCTGTCCACGTAGGCACGCTGTTGAAGCCAATGGTTTCCCAGCACGACGATTGTGGAGCTGTCGGGGGCTCTGGCCACTATGTCTGCGAGGTTGCCGGCCGGTTTGACCACGAACACCCGTTCTGAACGACGGGGCTGGGCGAAGACGGAGGGCGGCAGGATCACAAGCATAGAAATCGCAAACACAAGCCGGGCGGCTCGAGGTTTCACGGCCTTGTCCCTCCTCTCCGGCGACGCGGCCTGCCGAGGCCACCGCCGCC
>CAZMZP010000007.1:0-4079 GCA_964570935.1 uncultured bacterium | reverse complement strand
CTCCGGCCTGGGACAGGCGGACGACCTCAACCTCAAGGCCGGTTACGGGTTCCTCGGGAAGCATCATCTCGGCCTCGACGTTATCAGGTTCAGAGCGGACGACATCGGCTACCCCGGGACTCCCAGCGAAGAGATGCCCAGACTCTTCTTCCCGTCCCACGACAGAGACAAGGTGGCGCTCGAGTACGAGGCCAAGGATCTTTCTCCGCGCCTCACATTGCTCAAAGCGACGGCTTACCATCAGAAACAGGCCAAGGAGTTCGATTCGGACCTCTCTACCCCGGCCGGGCCGGGCATGACGCTGACCTCCTCCAGTCAGACCTTCTCGGAGGTGACGAGGCAGGGGCTTTCCGCTCAGCAGCTCATCGCGACCTCCAACGACAGGTTCTCGATACTGGGGATTGAGTACTATCGTGAGTCCGTGGACGGCAGCAGGAAATCGAACACGAACATGTTCCTCGACGACGGCACAGTCATCTTCGCCGTTGAGGACAGGAGCTCGACGGTACCGAAGAACAGCATGGACGCAGTCGGCGTCTTCGTTTCCAACGAGCTGAACATCCTGAACAGGGCCGTCGTCACCTCCGGGCTGAGGTACGACTACTTCCGGACCAAAACCGAAAAGACCTCGGACTACATGGACACGAGACTCTCGCCACCTCAGCCGTTCGAGCCGGTGTCCCAGCACTTGAGCTCGGTGAACGGCAGCCTGGGTCTCGTGTTCAGACTATCGAATAACGTGAACCTCGTCGGGAACGTGGCCAGCGCCTTCAGGGCGCCCAACGTGGTTGAGAAGTACTTCTGCGGCAGAGCGTCGGGCAGCGAGTTCGTCATCCCCGACTACGACCTCGAGCCGGAGCAGAGCGCCAACGCAGACGTCGGCGTCAAGTTCAACTCGACCTACTTCGGGGCGTCGGTCGCGGTCTTCCAGAGCTGGTTCAGGGACTTCATCGAGCTCGAGTCGACTGGCGATTCCGTGCAGACGAGCCCAGGGCAGTTCCTGGACGTGTGGCACTACGTCAACATCGCGAAGGCCCAGATACGCGGAGCCGAGGCGGAGCTCGATGGGGATTTCCCCGGGGGTGTGTTCGGTTCCTGCAACCTAACCTACACGTGGGGGCAGAACACCACGCTCGACCAGCCGCTGTTCGTGGCGCCTTTCAAGCTGGTGCTCGGCCTGGGGTGGAAGGAAGCGAAGGACCGGTTCAGGATAGAAGGCAGCGTTAGGTACGTGGCCGAGCAGAACCGAGTGCCGAAGGACTCCGAGGGCAGGTACATAGACCGACTGCCGACGCCCAGCTTCACTGTGCTGTCCGTGGGGAGCTCTTTGAAGGTCTTCGGGGAGCAGACCCTGGCGGTCAGAGTCAATAACCTGACCAACCAAACCTACAGCGAGCCCTACAACGCCAGCAGCCCGTACAACCCCGTGCTTGAACCCGGGCGAAACCTGGTGGTAAGCTTGACCACTGCGTTCTAGAGAGCATCGCATTCTAGTTAGCGCTGCATTCTCACGCGCGCGGAAAGGCTGGCACGAACAGGTTGGGACGTGCCCGGAAGCGTGCGCCACGCTCCCGGCACGGGCAGGGCAATGGAGCGAAAAGACCCGAGAATCTCCGTCGCAAAGAGTATCCGTCAAGCAGCGCGCCACGAGGAGGGCGCTTCGTCGCGCGTCCCCATCGCAAAGAGAATCCCCTTCTTCGCGAACCTCTCAGACTCCGAGCTTCAGGCCATCTCCCGGAAGTTCACGGAACGACGCTTCAAACGAGGAGAATACGTCTTCCGGGAGGGCGAGCCGTCCTGCTATCTCTACGCAATCAGGAAGGGACACATAAAGGTCTTCAAAGAGTCGCCCGAGGGAAAGCGCAGAGTCCTCGAAATCCTCACAGCCGGTGACGTCTGCGGTGCGAGCGGCGTTCTTGCAGGGATTCAGATCGCCTCGGCGCAGGCAGTCGAGGACACCGAGACCCACGCCATGTCCAGGGAAGACTTCCTCTATCTGCTCGACACGAACAAAGGGCTGGCCAAAGACATCATAGCGTTTCTGGGAAAGCGGCTCGTCAAGCTCCACGAGATGATCATCAACTTCGCGTCAGGCAGGGTGGAGCAGAGAATCGCCGGACTTCTACTCGGGCTTTCGGAGCGACACGGCACGCCCGTGCCCGGCGGCACCAGAATAGACATCCGCCTGACCCGCCAGGACATGGCGGACATCGTCGGCACCACCGTGGAGACTTCGATCCGCGTGATGAGCAAGTTCCGCAAGAGCGGGATCATTGGATCGGATTCGAAAGAGATCGTCATCACGGACATGGAGGGGTTGAGGCAGGTGCTTTCCTGAGCTCGTACGGCGCAGGGTCGTTAGCCGCGGGGAAGGAGGTGTGCCCTGGCAACGCACATCATTCTTAGCCGCGCGCTCCAAATCTGAAAGGTCTGTGGGGAAGGAATAGACACATGAAGAAAATCTTCGTGTTCGTATGTGCGATTCTGACCGCCACGGCAGTGACTGCTGTGGCATTGACGACTGTGACGACGGCTATTTCGGCAGCCACAGCCTCGGGCGCAACTGCGGCCGTGACGGCGGCTGCGGTCTCGGAGGTGAGGGCGCCCGACCCGGCCCACGACATCTTCGGGCTGCTGCGCAACAGAGACGCCGCGGGAGTCAAGGCGCTGGTCGAGAAATCACCTCAGCTGCTCGCTTCGACAGACGCCGACGGCAGAACTCCGCTTCACTATGCTGCGGCGGGCGGAGTCGCGGATTTCTGCGAATACTTCATCGATAAAGGGGCGAAGATAGAGACTCAGGACGCCCATCACAAGACCCCGCTGCTCGTGGCAGCCGCTAACGACGGCAAAGAAGCCGTCGCTGTTCTCATCAAGAGGGGAGCGATCGTTGAAACGCGCGATGATTACGGGCGCACCGCCCTCATACTCTGCGCCCGCGAGAGAGGGCAGGCGGGCACGGCCCGGGTGCTCATCGACGCCGGCGCTGACGTCAACGCGGCCGACAGGTCCGGCTCGACCGCACTCGAACTCGCGGCATGGCGCGGCAAGAGCGAGTTCATCGACCTCCTCCTGGAGAAGGGAGCGGTTGTGCCGTCGGACGGAGACAAATGGCAGATTATGCTCACCACGGCTGCTTCCAAGGGGTTGACCACGCTTTTTGGAAGACTGACGGACAAAGGCCAGGACCTGAAGGCCGTCGACCCTTCGGGCCAATGGCTGCTTCATTCTGCGGCGGCCGGCGGGTCAGCTCAGGTGGTCGGTGCTCTCCTCGACAGAGGATTCGACCCGGCGAAGCCCGACCAGTTCGGCTGGGTGCCTCTTCACTACGCTGCCCGGGACGGCCGGACTGACGTCGCCCGGTTTCTCGTCGAAAGGACCGCTACCCTTGGTGCCCGGAACATTATGGGACAGACGGCATACAACGTAGCACTGGAACGGGAGATGGAAGCTGTGGCCGCACTGCTCGCGGATAAGGGAACCGACACGTCGGGCATCCGTTTCCCGGTCCTCGAGGGAGATTATCTCGGCCAGACGCCTCCTGGCGACACACCTGAGCTGTTCGGCCGGGGAATCGTCTCTTCTGTCTGGGGCCTTCACAGCACCGCAGTCTTCTCTCCCGACGGGAACGAGCTCTATTGGGCGCCGATGGTGGAGTTCCCGGGCGAGGTATATTCGCGCGGTGGCCTGCTCGTCATGAGACGCGTGGACGGCCGATGGACAGCGCCGGTGTGGGTTCCGTTCTCAGGCCCGAAAGGCCAGGATGACGTTCCCTTCTTCTCGACCGACGGCAACAGGATGTATTTCATATCCCGTCGACCCCTTCCGGGCGAAGAGCAGGGCGGCGCAGAGAAAATATGGTTCGTGGACCGAGCAGCGGACGGGTGGTCCGAACCCCGACCCTTGGACCCCGGCGTCAACTCAGTAAACAAGCACTGGCAGTTTTCCTTGGACCGGGAAGAGAATGTCTATTTCGCGGGGCAGCCGCCGGACAGCCGCGGCGGGAACGACATCTATCTTGCTCGCTTCGGAAGCGGGGGATACGAGAAGCCCGCCAATCTGGGAGAGCCCATCAACTC
>CAZMZP010000006.1:0-2131 GCA_964570935.1 uncultured bacterium | reverse complement strand
TGCGGCCGTTCGACATGGTGAAGGCGACGCTGGGCGTGGAGCGGGAGGCGGTCGAGATCGCGTTCGGCACTACCTTCCCGGCGGAGCGCCGCCGGACGCTGGCCGTCGACCTCCCGCCGCAGTTTGCCCGCCACCGGGACGATCCGGCGACGGTCAAAGCGTTGACTACCCTGCTGGAGGACGTGATCAACACCTCCGAGGGCAACGTGCTGATCTTTTTCCCCAGCTCGGGGGAGGCCCAGAAGTACGCGGCCCGCCTGAACGTCCGGGTCTCCGGCGAGTGTGGCGCCGCGCGCCCCGGCGCCGGCCAGTCTCCGGGTGTCCTCCACGATCTCGACGAACCCGTGCTCAAGAGCCAGATGGTATCCACTGTGCCTGTCGCACTCGAACGCAAAGGCGCCCGACTCGGGACACGAGTAGTAGTCGAACACGGGCGCCTGGAACACTTCCTGGATGCGCTTTCTCTGGAACTCGTGGAGCTTGTTGCTGTTCGTGATGACGGACACGGGCCTTATGTCCCGGACGCCGCGTCTCTCGGCTGCGTCCGCGAGCAGGAAGAGCGCCTCCGGGTAGCCTCTGAGGATTCGAGGCCTGTGCTTCCTGATCTTCTCGAGGTAGTCATCGAGGAGCCTGTCGGAGGTCTGGTACGCGTCCAGCTGCACTTGCCGCATCAGAAAGTCCCTGATCCTCCTTTCCGCCGTGAGCTCCCTGATGGCAGCCACGTAGGCTATCCTGTCGCCGAGGCGGTAGCCCGCTGCCTCGAAGGCCCGGAAATGGTGCGCCCACCAGGCTGCATACGCGTCGCGCGAGACCACGTACCTGAGCGGCTTGCCGGTGGACCCGGCAGTGGTCGTCTCCTTGTAGTCACTACTGGAGAAAGCCTCGGACACCATGCGAGCGGGGAAGTTCCGGCGGACGGTTTCCTTGAAGAGAAGCGGAAGCTCATCCAGCACCGCGCGCGGTTCCGCCTCGATGCGGGACTCGGGAAACGCGGCCAGCAGGTCCCTGAAGTGTGGGATCGTCCTCCTGGCGTGCACTAGCGTCTGTCCGAGCTTCCGGGTCTGAAAAGTCTGCAGCCGGTCGGGCGGCCACCATTGACTCTCCATTAGCTGCTTGAAGTGCCTGATGGTGGGAAGTCCGAGGACTCTCTCAGAAACTGGAAGGATGAGACCGCGGAAAAGGGCTGAGTACAAGCGCTGGCCTCCGGCCGTCGGCTGCCCGCCCGGACTAGTGGGGCATCAGCCGGTCAATCTGCATTTCCTCCCACTCCATGCCGGACCATTTGAAGAGCTGGACCCTCTGGACTTTGTCCGTGGGAGAGTACACGTATTCCACGCTCTGCTGGCTGCCGATCCTCTTGGAGTAGTGCAACTTCTTGTCCACTACGAGCGGCTTCGAGACCCTCTCGAGCTTCATGCGGCCTTCCGGTCCCTGGAAGATGACCGTCTCGATGCTGGTCCGGCCCTCGTCGGCGGCGGTCACCTTTTTCTCCAGGACCTTGAGCTTGCGCTCGATCCGCGTAACGAGCTCTTCCCATTTCTCATCGTTCATAGTGTCACCCCGCGCTTCCGGCCGCGGCCGTTTTCGGGAGATCCGAGGCCGGTCATCACGCACACGGCATTATATTGAAAACAGCCTCCTGCATCAAGGCCTAACGCTGTGGTCGGGCGAGTTTGCCCTTGACAGGGGGTATGCCGCCTAATAGAGTGCGCGTCGGCGTTCCTTAAGGCGTGCCAGGCAGTGTCCAGGACGCGGAAAGGAGTTGATGTGTCATGAAGCTTAATGCCGTTTCTCTGGGCGTCGCTCTGGGTCTGGTGCTCGGGGTGGCTTCGTTCCTGATGACGCTGATGATCCTGTCTCAGGGAGGCGGGGCACACCTTCATCTGCTAAGGCGCGTGTGTCCCGGGTTCAGCGTCGGACTGGGTGGGGCCTTCGTGGGTCTCGTCTACTGGTTCGTATACGGTTTCGTCGGCGGCGCCCTCCTGGCCCTGGTCTACAACCGGGTCAGCAAGAAGGTGTAGGCCGCCCGGCGGCCGCAATCTCGCCCGCGGCGCCGGGGTGCAGGCTGACAGCCCTGGAGCAGGACCTAGAAATCACTTCTGACAACGGGATTATTCTGCTGTAGCACAAG
>CAZMZP010000005.1:0-31700 GCA_964570935.1 uncultured bacterium | reverse complement strand
CGCACAAGACGCTGCTCGGCCCCAGGGGCGGGCTGGTTTTGTGCAGGAAAGAACACGCGGCTGCGGTGGACGACGCCGTGTTTCCTGTGGTGCAGGGAGGCCCTCTGATGCACGTGATCGCCGCCAAGGCCGCCTGCTTCGGGCTCGCGCTCAGGCCGGAGTTCAGGGAGTTCCATTCCAGAGTCATAGACAATGCCCGTGCGCTGGCCGCCGGAATGCAGAGTCTGGGTCACCGGATACTGACCGGCGGAACCGACACGCATCTTTTCGTGGCCGACATCGGGAGTTTGGGCGTGGATGCGTCCGGTGCCTGGAAGTGGCTGGAGCAGGCGGGCCTTCTTGTGAACGCCTGCGAAGTCCCGTTCGGCACGAGATTCAAAGTCGGTGGAATCCGCGTAGGCACCCTGTCGGCAACGGGAAGGGGAATGGAGTCCGGCGACATGGCGGAGCTCGCCCGACTGATAGACGCGTGCGTGCGGAAGGGAGCCGACTCGTCCGAGAACGCCAGGGTGCGCGCCGGCGTGAAGGAACTCTGCGCCAGATTCCCGGCCTACTGAGCCGCCGCAACTCCTTCCGGACATTGCAATTTCCTCAGCAGAACCGCCGAGTTTGCAACGAGCCCGCCGCCTGCGCCCATGCCGGTCACGGACGGACGCCGTAACCCCTTGTGTTTCAATCGAAAATCCAATTCCCACCCCGAGGAACGTGGTACGAAAGTTGCAACCTTGCTGGTTTGAGTCACTTCTGGCACGGCGACAACGCTGGCCTCATCAGTCGTGAGGCCGCTCGGGGAAACGGACGAATGATGGATCTTCTGCGGAAGCTTATGGACAACGCAGTCAACGGAGACACTCTGTTCCTGAAGGGCCTCAAGGACGCCCATGCGGGAGAGCACACACGGGCGATGAAGCTGTTCGATGAGGCGGCACTGAGGTACCGGAAGGAAGAGGCAGTGGAAAAGCTCGCAAGGCTAAGGGCACACCAGCTGATGGTGAAGTACAAGACGGAAGCGAGCGCTACCGAGAAGCAAAGAATCATCGAGGAGGTAGTGCTCAGGTTGAGCAAGCTTGCGGAGATAGAATCTCCGTTGCCGCCTTTTGTTCCCGCCGACTCCAGGGAAGTGTTGCGCAACTGGATGGAAGACAAGACCCTGTTCATCGGCGCGAGCACAGCGGAACACCAGGCCAGGATCGAAGAAGAAGCAATCCTGGCCGAGCTGGACTCTGCTTTGCCTTGCGAGCTAATAGGCGCAATGGCCGCGCAGGAGCGCGTCGAGCGCGTGGAACAGGCCAGGTAATCCCTGCCGGGATGCCAGAAGGCCCTGCTTGAGGACGGTGTCGTCCGGAGCGGGGCCTTCTGCTTTCCTGACGAGCCCTCGTTTCACGGGAGGAACCCTTTTCGCGGGCGGTGGGCGCGAACGCGCGGCGCCGAGTCTTGACTTCGGCGCTTTCCGAGCCTAATGTTCGAGAGCGGCCGGACGGACGACTACACGGCCGGAGACGAGGGCGGACGAGCGAAGTGACAAGTGAAAACCAGTGAACTGATCCAAGCGAGGAAAGAGATGAATGCCAGAGGACCGGAAGAGAACAAGACTGCGGGCAGGCCGTCGCTACTCAAGAGCAGAATCTTGAAACGCGCGCTGATTGTCACGGGAGCGCTGGTCGTTGTGGTGCTGGTGCTCTTCTCGGTCGCCAGAGCGATGTTCCCGGCCGACAAACTGCGGGAGCTTGTGGTCACAAAGCTGGAGCAGGCGACGGGACTCGACATAAGTGTCAGGTACGCGCGGATCTCTTTCGTGCACTGGAGGCTGGGCGTCAGGGTGTCGGACATAGAGGTGTCGAAGCCTGGCGAGGACACAAAGCTGGCATCGATCCCCCGGGTCGGCGCCACGTTGGCGCTTCTGCCCCTGTTCAGGCGCGAGATAGTCGTGAGCGAGGTCTACGTAGACGAGCCCAGAATCGAGGTCGTCACCGGTAAACCGGCCGGGGTCGCCGCAGTGGCCGACACCGGGAAGGCTTCCGTCGGTGCCCCGGCGCTGTCGTTCCAACTCCCGAAGGCGGTCATCAACGACGCTCTGGTCGTGTTTCGAGACCTGAGAGCGGGTCGTGAGGTCAGGGTGGAGAAGCTCGACCTGACCTCCAGGGCGAAGGCAGGACGTGGGTTTGAAACTGTGGCGTCGGACGGGAAGTTCTCCGTGGAGAAGGTCTCCGTGAAGTCGCTTGCGACCGGCAAGCCGTCGTTCCCGGCCCAGAGCGTCAAGGGCGCCTGGAAAGTCCTGGCCAGGCCGAAGGCGGAGGTGCTCGAGCTTCAGAGCGTGTCGGTGGCAGTGGCTGAGGTGCCGGTCGAGGTGACCGGCCGTGTGAATCTGGCCAGGCCTGAGGCGGGCGCAGGACCGGACACTGCGGGCGCCGGGTCTGGTCTTTCCGGTCCCGAGCTGGACCTCAGAATCGTAATGAAGGAAGTCGCATTGGAGAAGCTGGTTTCGCTGGCGCCGGAGGAGATGGCGTCCAGGGTCACGAACGTCAAGCAGCGGGGCACGCTCGACGTCGTGACCTTCGTGAAGGGCAGGCTGCCATCGCCCCACGTCGATGTTAGGTTTGGCCTGGCCGCGGGCGACGCCACGAAGCTGAGCGGCCGGGCAGAGGTCAACACGCGGAAGCCGCAAGTCCTGTCGTTCGAGACAAAGGGCAGGCTCAGGCTTGAGGAGCTCCAGTCGCTTCTGGCGGCGGGCAAAGGGCCGAAGGCCACGTCCGGCGGAGTGTCGTTGGACGTGCGCGGCAGCGCGGTTCTGGACGAGCTCAAGAAGGACCCGTACTCGGTCGAAGCGCGCGGCCAGGTGTCCGGCGAAAGCGTGAGAATCGAAACCGGGCAATCCGGCTTTCCGGTGCAAGTGGAAAAGTTCAGAGTGGACCTCTCGGGCAGACGCGCGGACGTAAGCCAGACCGTCGTCAAGGTCGGGAACTCCACGTTCAACGTCAGCGGAGGCGTGCCCGACTGGAGAAAAAAGACCTTCCAGCTGAATGTGAACTCTCCGCTCCTCGACCTCAAGGAGCTCCTGCAGCCGGCGGCTCCGGCCGTGGAGAAGACCGCGAAGAAGGCGGCTCCTCCGCCCCCGCTGCCGTTCGGAGCGCTGGGTATGCAGGGCACGACCGGCATCAGCGTGGACAGGCTTACGTTCGGTAACTTCGAGGCGCGGGACCTGGTGGCGACCTTGCTGATGGCCGGAGACAGCGTGTCGGTGAATGACCTCACGATGCGGGCGCTGGGCGGTGAGGCCGGAGGGAGGGCCCGCCTGAGAATACCCAGGGACGGCAGTCCCACGTACACCGCGACGTTCTCGGCCGCGCAGGTGCAGCTGGGAGCGCTTCTGGACGCCTTCACTCCGCTCAAGGGGCTGATGAACGGGGCCACGGCGTTCGAGGTGAGTCTGGACGGCGTGCTTGGCGAGGACCCGCTTCCGGTAAAGAGCATCAGCGCGCTGGGAGGCGTCAAGTCATCGCAGGTCAAGGCCGTCGCGGGGCCTCTGGTCTCGAAACTGGCGGCCTGGGTGGGACTGGAAAGCAAGAAGGAATACGATATCAAGGACTTCGCGACCTCCTTTTCGGTCCGCGACGGCAGGCTGATAGTGCCCGCCTGCAGTCTCGTGGAGAAAAACTCTACCTGGAAGTTCTCCGGCTCAACGGGCATGGACGGGAGCCTCGACCAGAAGGTGAACGTCATACTGTCGCCGGAGTACTCGAAGCGAGTCAGCTCGCTCAAGGACCTGGGGCAGCTGCTCAAGGATGAACAGGGCAGGGTGGTGGTCGACCTCTTCCTGGGCGGGACCGTCAAGAAACCGGCTCTGCGCTGGGACAGCGCCAGGATGGAGCAGCGCGCGAAGCAGTACGTCGCCGGCAGACTGAAGGGCGAGCTGGAGAAGCAGATGAAGAAGCTGGGCGTGACGCCCGAGGCCAGGACCCAACTGGAGCAGAAGGCGGACAGCCTCAAGAAGGAAGCCGCCACTGCGGGAAAGAAACTCCTCGAGGGATTGATGAAAAAGAAGAAGTAGGGGCTCTGCGCGTCCGGCCGGCAAAATAGCTGTTGACTGGCGCCGGCCCGCCTGGGTATACTCCGTATGGAAGTGGTCGTTGAGGCAGGCCACGGTAGCGCTTCGCGGCCACCGTGCTCCCTATGTCAACTCTTACTATTATGAAAGAAGCCAAGCTTACTGCTTGTTTTAGCGCTGCCCTTTTTGTACCCGAACTCAAAGCCACAGACAAACAACAGGCCTTGGAAGAAATGGTGGACCATCTTTTCCAGAACGGCCGCATCAAGGACAAGGGGCTCGTGCTGGAGATGATCTCCCGCAGGGAGAATCTCGGAAGCACGGGAATCGGAAAGGGCATCGCGATTCCTCACGGCCGTTCTCTCGCCGCGCCGGAATTGAGCCTTGTGTTCGCCCGTTCCTCCGGCGGCATCGAGTACGACGCGCTGGACAAGCAGCCCGTTCATCTTTTCTTCTTGATAGTCGCGCCGCCGCAGGAGCGGTCCAACATCTATCTCCCGGTACTCGGGAAGCTCGTCGAGAAAGTCAAGGAGTCCCGCGTGCGCTCCAGGCTGATGAAGTTGGGGGACCTCGAGGAACTGAAGAAGGTTTTCGTCCCAGATGCCCAATAGCAAGCGAAAGGTACGGTTTCTGGTCGGTCTCCAAGACCTCGACCTGATGATACGCGAAGCGCACGACCCGGAGGCGTCTGGCGAAGAGGAAAACCTGGGGTTCAGCCTCAGGAACCTGGAAACGCTTCAGACGGCCCGGGCCAAGCTGGCCGAGCAGATCGGTCCCAGATGGCTGACCCTGTACGAGAGGGTATCCAAGCGGTACGGCAGAGCGGTCGTGCCGGTCGAAGACAGGGTTTGTCTGGGTTGCTTCGTGACGCTTCCCACCTCCATGGCTCCAAAGAGACTGGAAGACTCAGAACTCCAGCTTTGCGAAAACTGCGGCAGAATCCTCTACTGGCTCTAGGGTTTTTCCATGACGCGCGAAGAGGCACTCGAGCTCGTAAAGTCCCACGTTTCGTCCGCGAATCTCATCAAGCACATGCTTGCCGTGGAAGCCGTCATGAAGAAACTGGCCGGCCGGCTTGGCGGGGACGTTGAGCAGTGGACACTGGCGGGCCTGCTGCACGACCTGGACTACGACTACACCTCCAAGGACACGGCCAGACACGGCCTCCTGACCGTGGAGATGCTGTCCGACAAGGGGCTGGCTCCCGAGGTACTGAAGGCGATAAAGTGCCACGTCAGCCAGTGCGAAGCGGTCTCGGTCATGGACAAGGCCATCATAGCGGCCGACCCGGTGACGGGCCTGATAGTGGCCAGCGCCCTGATGCACCCCACGAAGAAGCTGCGGAACGTGGACGCGGCCTTCGTCATGAACAGGTTCAAGGAGAAGGGGTTCGCCAGGGGCGTCAACCGCGAGCAGATCAGGACCTGCGGCTCCGTGGGGCTCGAGCTGGAGGAGTTCATCGCCCTGTCCCTGGAGGCGATGTCCGAGATCGACACCGAGCTCGGCCTGTAGGACTCCCGCCATTCTCCCCCAACACAAACCACCTCCCGTCGCGCGACTCCGCCTTGACAGCGGGCGGCACGGGCGGCTATAATCCGCTCACAGACCGGAACTTCCGGACTTTCGGGTTGTCTAATGAGACGGAAGTCCCGTGCAGAAAGGAGTCCAGAGTGAAGAAGACTGCGCTTTTTGTCCTGCTGGCCGCACTGATGGCGGCCTCCGCGGCCTCGACGGTTTTGGGCCGTACGTTCAAGGTTCCGTCCCGCTATAAGACGATCCAAAGGGCGATTGACGCCGCCTCTCCCGGGGACACGGTCCTCGTGGGGCCCGGCACATACAAGGAGAACCTGATAGTCAGGAAGACCGTGTCGCTCATCGGAACCGCTGGGGCGGCGAAGACCGTCGTCGACGCCGGGGGCAAGGAGATCGCCCTGCGGTGCGAGCAGGTCGACAGCACCGCGACCATCCGTGGTTTCACGTTCAAGAACGGCGTCGGAGTGAACGGAGGCGGGTTGCTTCTGAGCAGCTCGTTCCCCAGCGTCGTGGGGAACGTGTTCATGCAGGATTCGGCCAAGTACGGAGGCGGCCTTTGCGCGCTGTGGTCCAATTCCGTGATAAAGGGCAATAAGTTCATCGGCAACAAGGCCGCGTACGGCGGCGCAATATACACTATGTTCATCACCCCCAGGATAGACTCGAACGTCGTCGAGGGAAACCGCGCGCAGCTGGGCGGCGGCATGTTCCTGGCGAAGTCGTCCGGGGCCTCCGTCAGGGGCAACCATATCACCGACAACCGCGCGGAAAGCGGCGGGGGCATGTTCCTCAACGGGGCGGAGCCTCTTATCGAAGGGAATGTGTTCAAGCGCAACAAGGCGGTAAAGGGCGAACTCGCGGAATCTGAAGAGGGTGGAGCGCTCGCCAGCATCCGCTCGGGCGGGCTCATCAAGGGCAACACGATGGTTGAAAACAGCGCCGCCAGGGGTGGGGCCGTGGCCTTGTCGAAGGGCGCCGCGCCGGACCTGGAGGCAAACACCGTAGTGCGGAACGTCGGGGTGGACTCGCTCTGCGCCGGAATGTACTTCAATTCTGTCTTTCCCAGAGTGGTAAACAACCTCTTTTTCGAGAATTCACCCGGGTACGCCGTATACTGCGAGGATAACGCCACCCCAGTCCTGTCATGCAATCTGTTCTGGAAGAACGCCACTGGTGATTACTTCGGCGTCATCACAGACACCAAGGAACTGCGCGAGGACCCGCTGCTGTGTGCTCCCGAGAGAGGAGACTTCACTCTCAAGGAAGGTTCTCCCGCCCTGAGCGATTCGTGCGGAGTGATAGGCGCGCACGGCAAGTGCGCCAGGCCCCGCTAGCCGCTTGCCGGGTGGAGGCCACTCCAGACGCGACCGCAGGACATTCGTCACGAGCCCTGCCGCGCCCCGCGGACACCGGTTGGCGGGGCTGCGCCCGCGCCGGATTCAGCCGTCCGCGGCGTGCGCCGGCGCCCGATTCCATTCTCCGCGGCGTGCGCCGGCGCCGAATGTCTGACTACAGTGCGTCCCACCGCCCTACGCTTTCGCCTCTCGGACGCGACGCCGGCTCGCGGAACTTTGCGCGGACGTCGGGTGTTCAAATGCGTGGTTGTGAGGTGTGGGGCGGCTCGGATGGAAGTTGTCCCAAAAACGCATGACTGGAAACTCTGTACAGAAGGAGGTCAAGCGATGATTCGAGGCTACAGAGGTCTTCTGGGTCTTTCGGTCTGGCTGGTTCTCTGCTTGGCAGTTCCGTCCGTCCTGGCTTTCGCGGGCCAGGGTGACACGCGCGCGGAAGTCATCCCGTGCGCGAGCGCGTCGGCCGAGAAGCATGCGTCGACCGGCAAAGCATGGCTGGGCGTGGCAGTCCAGGAGTTGAGCGACGAGCTGAGAGAAGTGCTGGACATCGACGAGGAGTTCACCGGACTGCTGGTGGCCAACGTGACGGAGGGGAGCCCGGCTGACAAGGCGGGCATGAGGCACGGCGACCTGATCGTGTCGGTGAGCGGGCGTGAGATGGAGACTCCGGACGACCTGGTGAAGCTTGTTCAGAGCAAGAAGCCGGGCAGCGAGGTCGTCGTGGCTCTGGTGAGAGACGGCAAGAAGCACAAGATGACCGTGCTGCTGGGAACGGCTCCCGCCAAGACTCCCAAGGATACGGGAATCGAGATGCCCGATTCGAGGTCGCTTCCTACGGAGATCATGCCGCCCCTTCGGCATCTCAAGCTGCAAGTTGACCGCGGTTACCTCGGTGTCAACGTGCTGGACCTGGACGAAGACCTGGGCGGATACTTCGGCGTTCAGAAGGGCGTGCTGGTGACCGAGGTTCTGGAAGGCCGCGCCGGGGAGAAGGCCGGCATGAAGGCCGGCGATGTGATCACGGCGGTCGACGGCAAGAAGGTGGCCGACAGAGAGGAACTCACCGGGATTCTGCAGAAGAAAGAGGAAGGCGAGAAGGTCGAGGTGTCACTCCTGAGGAAAGGCAAGCCGATGCGGCTCCCCGTGACGCTCGAGGAGGGTCCATTCTGGGCGTGGATGGAGGGTGTCGGGGACAAGGGCGCGAAGTTCAAGGAAGAGTTTGTGATGCCGAGGGTGGGCACCCTAAAAAGGGACGCTGACCTGGAGCGGCGTATGGAGGAACTTTCCAAGGAGTTGGAGAAGCTCAAGGAACACCTGGAAAAGCTCGACGAAGAACTGGGCTCACGCTAACCCCCAGATTTCGGGGTAGTTGGGGTCGGGAACGCGGCTCCGTCCGACAGGTAGTCACCTCTTTGACTCCGGTGACAACTTGAAAGTCGTTGGACGGAGCCGTGCGCTTTTGCCCGCACGGCGCAGGACATGGCGGTTGCAGCGCCGTGAACGGAGTTCCCGGCGATAACTCAAGCGGCGGCTTGGTCCACGCCCGGAAGGGCGGAGGCGGCCGTGCACCTGGTTCACGGCCTGACCGGGACGCGGCCGGGCCGGAGCGGCCGTCGAGGCCGGGAACTCATTGAAACACAGGAGGAAATCCGGCAATCACGTCCGCCGGCCTAGTGGCACGGAACTTGTATTTGTGTCCCGGTGCGAACAACAGAGCTGGTTAAGAGGCCGGGGAGACTAACGCGGCAAAGGGTCCCGTTCTTCTCATCAACAATCCTTCCGACTTCTGCCTCAGCGAGAAACTCGCCTTGCGATTTCCTCCGTCGTCGCAAGGGAGGGATCTTGTGCCCGGGAGGCTCCCCGCGCTTCTCTATTCGAGAGTTACACGAACACGCCGGCTGCACGAGGCCTCTGGCCTCAGGCAGATGGCAGCCCCGCAACCTTCGACCGTGCCCCATTGTCCATCGCGATTGACAGGAGATAGCCCGCATAAGACGGCGGCAGCCGGCACCGCGGCAGCCGCAACTTCGAGTCTCTTTAAGGGTTGACAGTGATTGCGGCCCTCTGCTAATTTTCCCTCACCTAATCAGTTGCGCTAGCGGTCGATAGTCAGCGGAGGTCGGAGTGGAACGCAGAAGCGCCGCCTGCCAGGAGTGCGGCTACTGTCCGGGCGTCGGATGGACGGGTGGGACAGCAGGCGAGCTCCAGGGGCTGGCGCAAGCCGACTTAAGCCAGATCACGACTGCCGTTCTCGCCAGGGTCAGGGAGCGACTTAGCGGCGCTGCGTCACGACTGGTGCCGGTCGCGGTGTCCGCGAGACACGTTCACCTGACCAGGCAGGTGCTGAACGTTACGTACGGTCCCGGGTACGAGCTCACAAGGCTCAGAGACTTGAGCCAGCCGGGCGAGTTTTCTGCGAACGAGACTCTGACTGTCCTTGGTCCGAGGATGCACTCCATACAGGAAGTCCGCATCCTGGGACCCGTGAGGGAGTACACTCAGGCGGAACTGTCCAGAACGGACGGAGTGACACTCGGACTGGAGCTGCCCGTGAGAGATTCGGGGAAGCTCGCCGGCTCCGCGCCGATTGTGCTGGTCGGACCCAGGGGCGCGGTGAGTCTTGAGGAAGGTGGCATACGGGCGCTGAGGCACCTGCACGCCGGCCCCGACGACGCGAAGAGACTGGGGCTGGCGGACGGGCAGAGCGTGTCCGTGCGGGTCCGCGGCGAGAAGGGGGTCGTTTTCGACAATGTGCTAGTGCGGGTGAACCCGTCTTACGTCCTGGAGATGCATCTGGACACGGACGACGCCAACGCCGCGGACGTGCACTGCGGCATGCTGGTCGAGGTGCTCTGAGGTCGCCGTGGGCCTGTCGGATGGGAAAAGACTAACGCCGTTGTCGGCAGGAGGTGATTGCGTTGCAAGGAGAAGCTCTTGGGATGATCGAGACCAGGGGATTTGTGGGGATGGTGGAGGCGTCTGACGCGATGGTCAAGGCCGCCAAGGTCAGTCTCGTCAAGTACGAGAAGGTCGGCGGCGGGTTCGTGACCACACTGGTGAGGGGCGACGTCGGTGCCGTCAAGGCCGCGGTGCAGGCCGGAGCGGCAGCGGCGGAGAGGGTGGGGGAACTGGTGTCTTCTCACGTGATACCCAGTCCTCACTCTCAGCTCGAGGAACCATTGTTGAAATAGCCCTCGCCGGGCCCCAAACGGAGGGAATGAGATGGAAGAAGCTCTTGGTTTAATTGAAACGCGGGGTCTTGTCGCGATGGTCGAGGCCGCGGACGCGATGGTCAAGGCCGCGAAGGTCAGGCTCGTCGGGTACGAGAAGATCGGGGGCGGTTACGTTACCGCGATCGTGCGGGGCGACGTGGCCGCGGTGCGGGCCGCGACTGAAGCCGGAGGCAGCGCAGCGAGCAAGGTCGGCGAGGTAGTGTCGGTCCACATCATACCGAGACCGCACACGAACCTCGAGGACGTCCTGCCCATAGGCAGAGCCACCGAGTCAAGAAGATAGTCTGGAGGCGCAGTGATCCTTGGCAGGGTCGTGGGCACAGTTGTGTCCACGCGGAAAGAAGAAACCCTCAACGGAATCAAGCTCCTGGTCGTGAGAGAGCTGGACATCGAGATGAAGCTCAAGCCGGGTTTCGTGGTGGCCGCGGACGCGGTGGGCGCCGGAGTAGGGGAAGTGGTCCTGTACGCGTCGGGCAGTTCCGCGAGGCTTACGGACGTGACCAGGGACAAGCCTGTGGATTCTGTGATCATGGGCATTGTCGACACGCTGGAGATCGGCGGTAAGGAAACGTACCAGAAGCGGGTCTCCGGCTGAGCAGCCGCGACGGGGCTTGAGCCAATCGCGAGATGGATGTCATGGTGTCTGACGAAGACAGAATCTCGGCGCTGGTGGATTCAGTCCTCAACAGACTGAAGGGGGAGTCCGACGCCGGACCGGTTTCCGGGCGCGCGAGGCCGGAGGCGTTCTCGACGCGCGAGGATTCCTCGATCAAGGGCAACTTCAGGATGACCGCCGCCGGTGTGGAAGGGCCCAGGTCCGAGTCTGTTTTCCGGGATGCCGACTCCGCCGCGGGGGCGGCCAACAGAGCCTGGGAGTCGCTGTCGAGCACCCCTCTAGAGACACGGAAGAAGATGATCTCCGCCATGCGGGAAGTCTCGACCAGGAACGCCTTGCTGCTTTCCCGGATGGCGGTGAAGGAGACCGGGCTGGGGAGGGTGGACGACAAGGTCAAGAAGAACCTTCTCGTGGCGGAGAAGACTCCGGGTGTGGAGGACCTCGTGCCGGTGTCGTGGTCCGGCGACAGGGGACTCACACTGACCGAGTGGGCACCCTACGGCGTAATCGCGTCGATAACTCCCTCCACGAACCCTTCCGAGACCGTAATCAACAACGCGATCGGCATGGTGGCCGCCGGGAATTCGGTGGTGTTCTGTCCTCACCCCTCCGCGAAGCGGACCACGCTGGCCACAGTTCAGCTGTTGAACGACGCGATTGCATCCGTATCCGGCATAAAGAACCTCCTCGTCACGTTCGAGGAGCCTTCCATAGAGCTGTCACAGGAACTGATGAGGCACAAGGGGATCGACCTCCTGGTCGTCACCGGCGGCCCGGCGGTGGTGAGGGCGGCCATGGACTGCGGAAAGAAAGTGATAGCCGGGGGACCGGGCAATCCGCCTGCGGTCGTGGACGACACCGCGGACGTGGAGAAGGCGGGCAGGGACATCCTGGCCGGCGCCTCACTGGATAACAACATAGTGTGCATCTCGGAAAAGGAGATCATCGCCGTGGATTCGGTCGCGGCCGACCTGAAGCGGGCGCTGGTCAATGCGGGCGGTGTGGAGCTGGACGGCGGCCTGGAGTCCAAGCTGTCGGGTCTTCTGCTCTCGGAGAACCGCGGGCCGGCGCGGCCCTCGGTCGTGAACAGGGATTTCGTGGGAAAGAACCTGTCCGTGATCCTCGCCGAAGTCGGGGTCCGGGTGGGTGACGACGCGCGCCTCGGTTTTATCGAGGTCGGGTGGGACCACCCCTTCGTGTGGACCGAGATGCTGATGCCTATCGTCCCTCTGGTCAGGGTGAGAGACGCCGGAGAGGCGATCACTCTGGCGAAGAGAGTCGAGCGGGGCCTGGGGCACACCGCGGTGATGCACTCGAAGAACATCGAGCATCTGAGCCGGATGGCCAGAGAGATGGACGTTTCCATATTCGTGAAGAACGGCCCCTCGTACGCGGGACTGGGGTTCGGCGGCGAGGGATACACGAGCTTCACCATAGCGAGTCCGACCGGGGAAGGGCTGACGTCGGCAAGGCATTTCGCCAGAATGCGCCGTTGCGTGCTGGTGGATTATTTCAGGATTGTGTGAGCCGCCTTGAGTCGGCCGTCCGCCCGGGCACACCCGCCCGGCCGGCGAGAGGCCGCGCGGCAGAACGTGACGGGGACGGTTTGGCCATCGACATCGCACGGAAGATAGAGCACGCGGGAGTCGTCGGCGCGGGCGGCGCCGGCTTTCCGACCCACGTGAAGGCGGCCACGAGGGCGGAGATCGTTGTGGCCAACTACGCCGAATGCGAGCCGCTGGTGGCGTCCGACAGCGCCGTCGTTTCCGTGGACCCCGAGAGGATGCTGGAGGGGTTGGCGCTCATGCGCGGGGCCACTGGCGCCGCGACAGCGATAGTGGCCCTTAAGCGGAAGAGGAAGGAGCAGGTCGCAGCACTGGAGGAGCTTTCCAGGAAAAGAGGCGATTTCACTCTGCATCTGCTGGATGACGTTTACCCGGCCGGAGACGAACACCTTCTGGTGGAGGAGGTGACGGGGCGCGTGGTGCCCCAGGGAGGCATACCGCCTCAAGTCTCGGTGGTCGTGAGCAACGCCACGACCCTATGGCGGGTGGCACTGGCGAACGAAGACAGAGCCTTCACCGAGAGATACGTGACGGTCGCCGGCGAGGTGCGGAGGCCCGGCACTCTGCTGGTCCCGATAGGGACGAGCGTGACCGCGCTGGTAGAGGCGTGCGGCGGAGCGCTGGTGCGGCCTTTCGTGGTCGTGATGGGCGGGCCCATGATGGGTGACATCACGGAGGACGCTGAGGCGCCGGTCAGAAAGACGACGACCGCGGTCATCGTCCTCCCGGCGGACAGTCCTCTGCTCAGAAGGAGGAGAGTGAAACTGTCCTTCAGCGTCAGGCGTGCGATGGCCTCGTGCATGCAGTGCATGGACTGCACGCTGATGTGTCCCCGATACCTTCTGGGGCATCGGCTGTTTCCGCACAGGATGATGCGTTCGGTAGCGTTCTGGATTGAGGCTCCGGAGCAGGAGCTGGCCTGCGCGTCGCTCTGCTGCGAGTGCGGGCTGTGCGGGCATTTCGTCTGCCCGATGGAGCTGTCACCGGTTCTGATATACCAGGCCATCAAGCAGGACCTGGCCAGGAAGGGTGTGAGGCTCAAGGTGAAGGACGAAGCGACGAAGCCGCTGCCCGAGCGCCGCGGCAGGCGGGTGCCAGTGGAACGGCTGACGGCCCGATTCGGTCTGGCAAAGTACGATGGGAGACACCCGGTGTCGGAAAGCCTGGTCGAAGTGAGCGGGGTGAAGATCCCGCTGGTGGAGAAGTGGGGCCGGCTCAAACCCACTGTGTCCAGGGGCGCAAAGGTCGCGCGAGGGACCGTGGTGGGCGAGCCTGTCGGGCCCGGACCGGGAGCCGTGGCACACGCGAGCATAGACGGAACGGTGACTCTGATAACAGAGGACTATCTCCATATCGTCAGATGATTGGCGCGGGAACGGCCGGCGGACGCCCGGAGACGCGGCGGAGACAAACGCGGGCGTGAGGCCGCGAAGCCGAAAGCGGGAATGACAAACAGCGAGAGAGGACATGAGTGTAGACCGAAACAAGCGCGGCAAGGTTGGACCGGAAAGCGGACCGGAGCTGGCGGGGCGAGTCTCGGAAGCGGTGGCCCTGGGGCTCGTTGAGCTCAACAGCGTCGCCATCGGCATACTGGTGATGGACGAAATGCTGAAGGTGGCGCCGGTGGAGCTCGTCGAGGGCACACCCGTGTGTTCGGGCAAGTACGTGGTGATAGTCAAGGGCGACGTCGCCAGCGTGGACGCGAGCGTGGCCAGGGGCGAGTCCGTCGGCGCGGACAGCGTCGTGGACACGCTTTTTCTGCCCAACCCCCACCCGGGGATATTCCCGGCCCTGACCGGGACCTCGGACGTGGAGCACATCGACTCGCTGGGAGTCATAGAGACGTTTTCCGTGGCCTCGACCGTCGTGTCGGCTGACCTGGCGGGGAAGGCGGCGCAGGTGAAGATGATAGAGATACGTCTGGCCAAGGGGCTGGGCGGGAAGGCGTTCGTGACAATGACCGGAGCCGTGAGTGACGTCGAGGCGGCCGTCGGCGCCGGGAGCGCCTACGCCAGCAAGAAGGGGTTGTTGGTGAGGAGCGTAGTAATCCCGCGGCCGGACGAATCGCTGTTTCAGAAGATTCTATAGACTGGAGTGACGGGCGTTGCATCTGGGCAGAGTCATAGGGACGGTTGTGGCGACGGCCAAGGTGGATTCCCTGAGGGGCCACAGATTGCTGGTTGTGGAGCCGCTGGACGAGAAGGGTCAGGTCACTGGTTCGCCCATCGTGGCCGTGGACACCGTCAGCGCGGCGCCGGGCCAGGTCGTGTTCTTCGTGAAGGGCAGGGAAGCGGCCAGCGCCCTTGCGGACAGTTTCAATCCGTCCGACGCGACGATCGTTGGAATACCGGACGACGTGACGCCCGACGAAGGCGGGGCATAGCCGGGGGAGCCGGGCTGGCGCGGGCCGCGAGGAGCGGGAGGCAGCCCCGCTCGCGGCACGGAGTCCGTTGGCGTGAAGTGAGTTGACACTTGCCGGGCTCCGTGCTAGGTTTGGTGCGGGTGTTATCGATGCCGATATACGAGTTCAAGTGCGGCGCATGCGGGAAGGAGTTCGACAAGCTCTGCGCGGTCGGAAAGGATCGGGGCATAAGGTGCCCCCGGTGCGGCGGCCGCAAGTCGGAACGGCTCTTCTCGCTGTTCGGAGTGCGTTCGTCTGGGAGAGCGACGGCTGCTTCCGGGTCGAAGTCGTCCTGCGGCACGTGCGGCAGCCGGAGTTGCTCCACGTGTAGGTAGCGGTTCAGACAGGCCGAAGGAGCTGCCATGACCAAGCATGAGATAGTAGCCGATGTGTCCAGAAGGACAAACATGCCCCGAGCTCAGACGGCCGAGGTGGTGGAGCAGATATTCGGTTCCATCTCGAGAGCGCTGAGCGAAGGCGCGGAAGTCAAGCTGCGGGGATTCGGGACTTTTTCGGTCGCGGAGAAGGCGCTGGCCATGGGTAAGAACCCCAGGACCGGCGCGGACCTGATCGTGCCGGCAAGGCTTGTGCCCGTTTTCAAGCCGGCGTCGGCCCTGAAATCGATAGTGTCGGAGCAATAAGCGGTTCTGAGCAGGAGACGGAGGTAACGTTAATGGGCTGTGGCAGAAAGAGAAAGAGGAAGAAGATCGCGACGCACAAGAGGAAGAAGAGACTTCGAAGAGACCGCCACAAGAAGAGACTCAGATAACTGAGTGGCCGTCTCGGCTCGAGTCAGAATCTGTTGATGAAGATTGAATGCATACGGACGCCGGAGAGTAGAGCCTTTTCGAGTGAGGCCCGCCTCCGGCGTCTTTATTGCGGCCGAGCAGTCGGCGCGAGGATGAGGGGACGCCGCAGTGCCGAGAAATAACAAGAGGCGCGGCAGGACGTGGAAGACCGTGGGCAGGCTCCAAAGAGCCAACGCCAGGTTCGGGTTTGTGGTTTCGGAAGGCGGCCACGACGACGTCTACGTGCCGTCCAGACACCTCACGGGCGCGCTGGACGGAGACGAAGTGGAAATCGAAGTCAGACGCAGTCTGAGGTCGGGCCTTCTGGAGGGCAGGGTCATGCGGGTGGTGCACCGTCCGTTTAGGGAGATCACGGGCAGGGTGACCAGGACCAAGACAGGGTACGCCCTCGTACCGGACAATCCCAGGTTCCCGGCGGTGATGGCGGTTTGCCGCGGAAAGGGCGGAGCCTTCGACGAGGGAGACAGAGTGCTGGCGTCGCTGGAAGGAAAGCAGTCCGGGGACCTAAACAGATGCAGGGTCGTCCGGGTATTGGGCGACGCGGACGACGCCGGACTGGACAGTGCCATCGTGGCGTGTGAGCTGGGGGTTCCGACTGAATTCGGAGAGCTCGCTCGTGAGGAGGCGGAGCGGGCGGCGCAGGACGCGGACCCCCGCCAGGAGCTCAATGACCACACCATCTTCACCATCGACCCGGCCCGGGCCCACGATTTTGACGACGCGGTTTCCGTCAGGGAGCTGTCGCGCGACACGCTCGAGGTGGGGGTGCACATCGCCGACGTCTCTTCCTTCCTGAAGGAAGGAGGGGCTCTCGACACTGAGGCGATGGAGCGTGGCAACAGCGTCTATCTGCCCGACACGGTGTTTCCGATGCTTCCGGAGAGGCTCTCGAGCCACCTGTGCAGCCTCTCTCCTGGGGCGCCCAAGCTCTGCGTCAGCGTCCTCATGGAGGTCACCGCCGACGGGCGGCCTGTGCGCACCAGGTTCATGGAGACGAGGATCACCAGCTCGCGGCGTTTCACGTACGAGGAAGTCCAGGACGTGCTGGACGGCAGGGCCGGAGCGCCGGCCGTGCTCGAACGGAGTCTGAAGACGCTGAACGCCCTGGCGCACGCGCTGAACGAACAGAGACTGATGCGGAACGCGGTGGACCTCGAGCTGCCCGAGCTCCGGGTGGAGCTCACGGACAGGGGGCTGCCGCGGAGGGTCTTTCTGGAGCAAAAACTGGCGTCGCATTCCCTTATAGAAGAGCTGATGATCCTGGCCAACGCTGAAATAGGCCGCCACGCCGCCGGGGCAGGCCTGCCCCTTATCTTCAGAGTCCATCCCCGTGCCAAGAAGGAGAAGATAGAGGTGTTTCTGAAGGCGGCCAGGACAATCGGAGCGCACGACCTCAAGCTCGGCAGGGGTGACTTCAGAAAGCTCAAGCTTTCAGTTAACGGCGGGCCGCACGGTCCGGCCAGACAGCGTCTGCTGAGCTACCTGTACATAAGGGCCATGGAGAAGGCCCGGTACGACGTTGCGGACACCGGGCACTACGGTCTGGCGCTGGAAGGCTACTGTCACTTCACCTCTCCCATCCGGAGGTACGCCGACCTGCTGAACCACAGGGTCGTGAAGCGATGCCTTGTGAGAAGGGCAAAAAAGCTGCCGGCTTCGCTCGAGGCGAAGCTGCCTTTGGCCGCGGAGCTCTGCACGGAAAAGGAGATCCGAGCGGACCAGGCGGAGCGGGAAGCAGTGAAGATAAAGACCCTCCGCTACATGCAACCTTTCCTGGGAGAAGTGTTTGAAGGCATGGTGGTGGGTGTGCTAAATTCAGGGTTCTTCGTGGAGATTTCGGGACACTGGGTGGAGGGCATGGTGTCCAGGGAATCTCTTCGGGACGACTCATACCATCTTGACGAAGACGGCCTCTCTCTTGTAGGAATGAGAAGGGGCAGGCGGTACGCCCTGGGACAGGTGGTGCGGGTGCAGGTCGCCAGGGTGGACCCCCTGGCGCGCGCAATGGACCTGGTCCTGGTCAGATAATCACGCCATGCTAGCTCGCTGCCCCTCGAACTGAAAGGCGGTGCAGATGACGAAGTCCTTGGAAGAGAGGAGAAGGAGCCACCGAGTCGAGGTCAGGGTGCCTGTCAGGCTGGAGGAACGTGAGGAGGAGCTCCGAGGAAAGGCGATACCCGGCCAAAGTGCGAACTTAAGCGAAGGTGGGGTGTATTGTGATGTTGAGAAGTACCTGGCGCCCCTGACGAGGGTGGGCATAAGCTTGCTTCTACCTGCGTTTGGGGAGAGGATCAGCCGTCCGCGCGAGATTACTGCCGAGGGCGTGGTCGTGAGGACGATGCCAGAGAAGCAGGGCAGGAAGATAGTCAGGTATCGCGTAGCGTGTTCCTTCACCAACATGGAAGAGAACGAGAAAGAGCTGATAAGAGAGTACATAGTATGGCGGCTCCTGACCCGGTTGAGCGGTAGCGTTTAGGCCGGGGTCGGGAGGCAGGTGTTTCGCCGACAGGAGGGGACGGTAGTGAGCAGGATGTTCCTCGTCAGGGGAGTTCCAGTCTGTGTGGCCTTGATCGTGTTGTGCGGCTTGGCTCCGGGCGCCGGCGCGGACAAGTACGCGGCGGAGTTTCTCAAAGTGGGCGCCGGGGCCAGGGCCCTGGGCATGGGGGGCGCGTTCGTGGCGCTGGCCGACGACGCGAGCGCCGTTTACTGGAATCCCGCTGGACTTGTGTCGCTGGTAGACACTGAAGTGGAAGCCATGCACGCGGAGCAGTTCGGCGACATTGTCAACTACGACTTTCTGGCGGCGGGCTTTCCGTCGTCCTCGCTCGACGAGAGGAAATCCGCCATCGGCGTGGCTCTAATCAGGCTTGCCGTGGACGACATCCCGTACACGAAGGATCTCGAGTGGGAGGATTTCGGGCTGGACGGCGTGCAGGGCACATCGGACACGGGTGAGGCCAACGGCGAATGGGACCCGGGCGAGAGGATACTGCTCGACGAGGGTAAGATAGTCTGGAAGAACAACGCCGACATGGCGCTGCTGCTTTCGTACGCCACTCAGCTGAACAATCGGTTCCGCATCGGCGGCACTTTCAAGCTCGTGAGGCAGGAGCTGATGGACAACAGCAGCCTGGGTGCCGGTGTGGACCTTGGGGTCATATATTCCATCAACAAGTCCGCGTCCCTCGGAGCGGTTCTGTCGGACGCGACTACCACCCAGCTCGTGTGGGATACCGGGCACCATGAGTTCGTCGCACCCACGCTTCGCCTGGGCGGCCAGTACACCCGTGCGATGGGGCCGCTGGACGGAGTGGCCACGGGATGCCTGGACTTGGACGTGGGCTTCGAGAAGAGGCGCCTGGCCAGCCAGTTCTGGGCGGGTCCGCTCACGGCTGACGTCAGGGCGGGATTGGAGTACTGGGTAAAGCGCACGGTGGCTCTGCGCGCGGGACTGGACGCCGGCCGCTTCACGGCAGGCGCCGGAGCGAGATTCTCGAGGTTTGGGTTCGACTACGCCTTCTTAAGCCACAAAGACCTGGACAATTCCCACAGAGTGTCGGCGAGCGCGAGATTCTGAAGGCCTATCTGGTAGATGAGCCGGCGGGCTGCTCCCGGGTCTGATCGGGCAGTATCAGAAGTCTCTGGCCGGGTCGGATGAGGCGGGCTGACCTGAGGCCGTTCCACTTCACGATTTCATCCACTCTCACACCATACGCCTTGGCGATGCCGTGAAGGGTGTCGCCGCGGCCCACGACGTGCTCCAGTCTGTTGGAACGACTGACCTCTCTCGGAGAAGGAGACGCGTCCAGTTTGACGGCGTCTCTCGGTATGAGGAGTCTCTGGCCGGGCTTTATGACACTGGCGCGTCCGATGTCGTTGTATTCCTGGATCCGGTCGATGGTGACACCGAAGTTCCTGGCGATTCTGTACAGCGAGTCGCCCCTTCGAACCTTGTAGGTGAGGTAGAGCTCGTCCTCGGCTTTCGAGGACACGTCAGGCGTTACTGATCCCGAAGCTGTCAGGCCGGAGGTTGTTTCGGCGTCTGTGTCCCGGGAGCGGTCCGGCGTACCGGACGACTGCAAATAAGCCAGGGGCTCGCCGGCCTGCCGGGAGTGAGTCTTCGGTTTAGCTTCTATGCCCTGCCCGGCAAGGGCAGCGATGTAGTCGGCGGTCTTCGTCTGCGGAACCCGAACCCTGATTCCGCCGCTGCGCGCCGGGCTCTTGGCCTTCCTGAACGACGGGTTGAGGAGCTGCACGGTGTCCAGGGGGATTTCGCATGCCTTCGCTATGGTCTTCAGGTCAACCGGCCCACTGACCAACACCTCGTCGTAGGCCAGGGCCGCGGGCACTTCCTGCGTAAACCCATACTTGGCAGGGTCTTTCGCGATGTGGAGGGCGGCCATGAACTGCGGCACGTATTCCTCTGTCTGCCGGGGCAGCCTGAGCGACCAGAAATTATCGGTCTTCTGGCGCGCCAGGGCTCTCGTTATGGTCCCCTCACCGCTGTTGTAGGCGGCTATCGCCAGGGGCCAGGATTTAAACATGGAATACAGGTGCTTCAGGTATCTTGCCGCCGCCACAGTGGATTTCTCCGGGTCACACCTCTCGTCCAGCCAGGGGTCAACTTTCAGGCCGAACAGACGAGCGGTGCCCAGGATAAACTGCCACGGCCCGACCGCGTGAGCCCAGCTCCTGGCCTGGAGGTTGAAGCCACTCTCCACCAGGATCAGGTAGGCCAGCTCTTCCGGAACACCCTCCTGCCTGAGGATGCCCTTCACAAGGCCCATGTACTGAGCAGACCTCTTAAGCCAGTTGACAAAGACCTTGCTGCCAGGATTCCCATAGAAGTCTATCCATTTCTTGACCTTGGCGTTCATCTCCGGCTGCACAGAGGGTAGGGAGGCTGGAGCTGCCACGGAATCGTAGCCAGCGTAGGAGGACTCGTCCCCTGCAATCTGGTCTCCGGAGGGCCCTGTGTAGTCCAGGAACAGCTCCCGGTGCAGGCTCCGGGACGACAGGTGTTCGGCCTTTCCGGACAGCGTCCTCATGGCCTGGACCTCGTCGCCGGTCAGGGCGCCCTCGGCCAGAAGCTCCTGGGCTTCGAGCAAGGCGGAGTGGAAGCTGTCAGAGGCCTTCTCGTAGTCTCCCTGAGCAAGCAAGCGCAGGCCTGAGTCATACAGGGCGTTTGCCCTTTGGATGGCCCGGCTGTTCTGGGCGTCCCCCATCTGTCGTGGGCCGGCCAGACCCACCCCAACAGATAGCATGGTGAGTGCCATTACGGTGTACGCCGCCGACAGTATGAGCGAACGAGGAGAGACCAAGGTAATCAGACCTCCAAGGTTCAAGCCGTTGATTGCGGGCATCGTACTAGACCCCCGCCCGCGCCGCAAGCCTTTTCTTGCCCCCCGGCCGGGACACCCGCGGGCGTCCCGGCGAGCCTCGTAAGAAGTCAATACGTTGACTTGTCGTCAGTTATCCGTATTACACCGCAACCCCGGACCGAGTTTCCGTGCGCGGGGGCGGAAAGGGAGCTTCCAGCTGCCGGCTTCTTTTGCGATTCGTGGCGGCGGCTACGCAGTCATGAATCTCATAGGTGTGTTATCGGAGGGCGGGCCAGCCGCCATGAGGAAAACTGACTGTGCCGGAATCGCCACGTCAGAGAAGGCGTTGCCGCGTCACCCGGTCTTTCAGCCGCCGCGGCGGCACGGGCCGCGGCCGGGGCCCGCGACATCGGGTTTCGGGGGGAGAATGTTGACAACTCACTGGTGGTGTAGTATGTTGCGGCCGAAAATATCAATAGAAGGCCTTCTACATGCGACGGGAACCGGACGCGCGCGGGGCGCGTGGTGAAGGAGGCCTGGGAGGGCCGCGTGTCTGTTGAGGACTACAGGATCAACGCGTTCGTGAGGAGTGTCCTCGTCCGGAGGTGGATAGACACCTCCAGGGTGGACTTCGGAACGTCCAACGGAGTCGTGTATCTGAAGGGGATATTCCGGCAGACATACCGGAGGAAGCTTTCCGAAGAGGAAGAGGGAGTGGACGACTTGCTGTCTGTGGTCCACAGGCTGGAAAAGGACATCCGCTCCATCAGCGGCGTCAAGGACGTCGTGTTCAGACTGAGCAATTTTGAGAAGAAGGGCGGCAGATGGATAAGAAAGGTCACGACGTTAGCGTGATGGCGAGCGGGCTCCACGTCGTGCTCGACATCATGAACGAGGTCGAGCGAGTCGTCACCGACGAGCTGGAGATACACCCTCGCTTCCCCGACCTGCACAACCGCCTCGGTCTGATCCGTTTCAAACAGGGCAAGTTCTCGGTGGCCCGGGAGTCGTTCGATTCGGCGGTGTCGTTGAACCGGGCGTACTTCGCCGCCAGGTCGAACCTCGCGTACGCGCTAATGGAGTTGGGCAAGATGGCGGAGGCCGAGTCTCTTTTTGCGGAGGCGCTCGAGGCGGACACGAGGCCGTATGCCCTGGCCGGGATTGCCTGCCTCAGGATGAAGGAAAGGCAGTTCGACGATGCCGCGTCGCGTTTGAATGAAGCGGCGGCCTCCAGCCCGGGAAGCGCGCTCTACCCGCACAACCTGAGCATCGTGTGCTTCCTGCAGGGAAAGCATCAGGAGGCTCTGGCGCACCTCAAGGAGGCCGAGGGATTGTGCCCTCCGTACGGGGAGATCTTCGCTGAGGCCGGGCTCGTGGCCGGAGGAACGCTGTGTGTGGACGCTTTCCGTGAATACGTGTCCCGGCAGGAGCTCAACCCGTTCATGCACGAGCTGCACGATCATCTGGGACATGCCTACGCGGCCAACGGGCTTTTCACGGAGGCCGAGGCGGAGTACCGGCTGAGCGTGCGCACGATGCCCAGTCTGGCCAACTACTACGGAAACCTCGCCCTGATCGAGTCTGCTCAGGACAAGGAGGAGGAGTCGCTGACGCATCTCCGGAACGCGGTCGAGGCCGAACCTGATTCGGTCAAGGCGCGCGTGTCTCTTGCGTTCGAGTACTCGGCCAGGGGTCTCGCCCTTGAGGCGGTGGAGCAGTTTGAGGCGGCCAGGGCCCTGAAGCCGCAGTACCCTGACGTGCGCTACAACTTGAGTCTCCTGTATCTGGAGATGGGGCGACAGAACGAGGCAGTGGACGAGCTGCGGGCTGCCCTGAAGACTAACCCCGGCTACCTGTTCGCCCGGAACAGCCTGGCTTTCGCGTTGTTCAAGAGAGGGGAGCTGGACGCGGCCCTGGAAGAATACCGTACGGTCGTGGCAGGCGGCCTCTGTTCTTCCGACATCCTCGTGAACATGGGTATCATGTTCAGGGAGAAGGGAACTCTGGACAAGGCCATCGACTCTTTTGACAGAGCGATTTCGCTCAACTCGGACTACGCGCCCGCCTACTACCAGCTGGGGCTGGCGTACCAGGCAAAGGGACAGAAGGAAAAGGCGCGCCGCGCCTGGAAGGCGTATCTGGAGAGAGCTCAGGAAGACGCCGAGCTCGAAGACGTCAAGAAGAACATGACTGAATGAGGGAGAGATAGTTGGAGACCAGGTTCATCTCGTGTTTCTCGGAGAGCACCGGGACTTTCGCTCTTGGTGATGAGAGCGGAACGTGCGGGTTCGTGGCTTCCGCCCACAAGGAACTGAACCAGGAGAACGTGGCCTGGCTGAGGGCATTCCTGACGGAGTGCTTTGCCGCGGCACGAATGCAGGAGAACGCCGGAGATGCAGGCCTCCTCGTTCGTTTTTTCCAGGCAGTTCACGCGGGCCTTTTTGGCGAGAAACAGGGAGCGGCCCTGGAGATCGGGGAGGTCTCACTGGTTGCCGCCCGGGTCGCGGACGACCTGATTGAGGTGGCCGGAGCGGGACGATGCGCCGTCTACAAGGTTTTCGCCTCGGACGTCAGGCGGATTCTTTCCACGGAGGAGGGCGGAGTCGAACAGTCCGGGTTGGGGACTTCCCTCAAGGTGAGCATGGAGATGGTGAAGAAAACCATCTCCGACGACGCGGTTTATGTCCTGGCCAGCACCCATTTAGAAACAGGGGCAGGGTGGGCGGATACCCTGAGACTGGCGGTCCGGAGCGCCGGCGTCAACGCCCAGGAGTGCTGCGCCGCAATGTTTGGAGGCGCCGGTGGCGGGTTTACGCTGGTCGGGACCGAGCCCGCTCTGAAATCTCTTGCCGTGCCTGAGACGCAGCCGGGGGCGGCGGGAGTGGCGTGGTACACGACCCTCAGGGAAGAGATCAAAAAGGGCGCGAGCGCTCTGTTCCGGGATGAAAGACGCGAGGAGCGGGAGTCGACAGTATCGGACGCGGTTCCGTGCGCGGAGCCGGAGGTTGTTCCCGAAAGAACGTATGAGAAGGCGGTGCCTGCGCCGGATGCAGCGGCGGAAGCGCAGCCGGAGGCAAGCGCCGTAGAGGGTCCGCAGGAACCGAAAGAGGAAGCGCGAGAAGAGATAGCTGCGGCGGCCGAGACGCCCCCGGTAGCGCCGCGGTTTCTGGAGGGCGCTCCGCTCCTGGAGCCGGTGCCGCCGAAGGTGAAGCGGCGCACGGTGACCGTCCCTGTCCGGGGTCTGGGGTTGGTGATTGCCGCGGTCGCGGTGTGTGTCGCTGCGTACGGTCTGTGGTCGGCTCACGGCCGGGATGTGCGTCTTTTCTCCTGGGTGGGCCGCGGCGACAACAAGGCTGCCGCCGCCGGCTCGAATGCGTCCGCGGGCACCCTGGTCCTGGGTTCTATTCCGTCGGGCGCCGAGGTCATGATAGACAACAGAATCATATCTTCCCGCACGCCGGTTTCGACCGTGACGCTTTCTCCCGGAACCCACGAGGTGAAACTGCGGCTTGGCGAGTTGGGTGAATGGGCGGGGAGTGTGTCGGTGCAGCCGGGTGACACGGCAGACGTAAGCGTGGCCTTCATAGGCGGCGTGTCAGTGAGCTCCGGGACGAAAGAAGGCCTTTCGGTGTATTTGGACGACGAGCTCAGGGGTTACACTCCGTGTCTCCTGGAGAGCATCCCCGCGGGCCTCCATGTGGTGAAGGTCGAGGGGGAGGGTTTCAGCCCCTGGCAGGAAGAAGTGGTGGTCAGCTACGGGGGGATCGCGGAGGTCGAGGTGAAGCCTGGCAAGCTCCCGGCGACGGGACAGGTGCGCGTCACCTCGCGAGTAATGACCGAGGAAGGCTTCGACGATGCCGGCGGCGCTCCGGTCTTCGTTGACGGCAAGAGGGCAGGCACCACCCCCGCCAAGATAGACACCAAGCCCGGACTGCACAGCATCAAGGTGGGCGGCTTGCAAGGCCATTCTGCATCAGTCTTCGTCATAGACGTGAGGCCCGGCGGCAAGCACTTCATACGCGCCGAGTTCGGTGGCGGAGAACCGATCGTAATCGACTGCTCCGAAACGCGGGCCCCGGGAGGCGAGCTCATGGTGTATGCCTCCCTCGTGAATAAGCGAGAGGCCATTCTGTCAGACGTATCGCTGTACCTGGAGAAATCCGGGGGTACGCAGGTGCGCTGGCAGCCCATGGTTCTGGTGCCCGGCTCACGCGGAGTGTACGCTTCAGTGATTCCGGAGAGCATTCTGGCCGGAGAAGGCGTGCTCAAGTATTTCGCGCGGGCCAGGACCTCTGAAGGCATTGAGTACTACTCGGAAGTGAGAACTGTTCCCTAGGGGGCGGCGCCCCGCCGAGACATTTCCGAGCCTGCTCTCGCACATTTCCGCATGGCACATCTTTGCGCTCGCACAGACTGCGCCTGCCAACTTCTCGTTCGTTTCCGTTGACTGTGTCCACATACCCTTTGAAGCCGGCGCCCGCTCAGGGCGGAACACCGGGCTACTCATACTGGCACGGGCGTTGCCCCCGGCAGTGGGTGGGGTGGTGGACTGTGTGGAATTGCGGCAGCGCCAGGTTTTGTCTCTGCGTCGTGACGGGCACCGGGTTGTCGATGTGCCTGTGTCCAGACAGTTGGCTGCTGCTGGTCGTGGCTCTTTTGGTCACGCTGTTGGCCGCGCGAAGGGGCGGGCCGTCCGGCTTCTGGGTGACCCTTCGTGATTTGCTGACGGCGTCGGCGGTGGTCGCGACGGTCGGGTTCGCGGCATCAGAAAGAGTCAGCGCGGAGTCGGCTGGCGTGACACTCCTGGCGGAAAGGACAGCGACCGTCCGCGGGCGAGTTTGCGCGTTTCCCCAGCCGGCGCGCACGGGCGGGTCAGTCTTGGTGCGGGCGTCAGGGCGGAAGGTGCTTGTCAGGCTGAGGAAACTTCCCGACGACATGAGCCCGGGCGACACGCTGACTGTTACGGGCAGCCTTCGAACTTCACTCGGTGCGCGCAACCAGAGTGGGTACAGCGAGGCGGCGTACCTCTTCCAGCAGGGAGTCTGGCACGTGCTGGAAGTGCCGGGCTTCCTCCGGCCCTCGCTCAAGAGGGCCGACGGATCCAGGGGCGTCGTCGGTACGTACGTAGCTCCGCTGCGTCAATGGATACGGGAGTCGATCCGGAAGCGGATGACCGGTGAAGAGAGAGCGTTCTTGCTCGCGCTTACCCTGGGCGAGAGAGGAGAGTTCTCTGAGGAGACCAAGGCCGCGTTCAGGGACTCCGGTCTGGTGCACATACTGTCGGTGTCGGGGCTCCACACCGCCCTGGTGGGCCTGGCGGCACTCATCCTGCTGAAGGGCGCTGGATTCCGGGAGCGGGCCGCGCTGGTGGGAGCGGTGGTACTGGTGTGGTTCTACTGCGGCCTGTCGGGCTTCCAGCCGCCGACTGTCCGGGCGGCCCTGATGCTGACCTGGATGACCTGTTCCCGCCTGTTCGGGCGGAGCACGGAGCTCCTGGCCCCTCTATTCGCGAGCTGCGCTGCTCTGCTGCTCGTGAGCCCGCGCTACTTCTGGGACCCGGGCTTTCAGCTGTCTTACCTGGCCACGGGTTCCGTCATCATGTCGGTGAAATTGGCGCGGCGTCTGAAACAGGTCGTGCGAGTGCCGGACCGACTCTGGAAATACGTGGGCGCCACCGCTCTCACGACCTGCGTCGCGCAGCTGGGTGTCCTGCCGCTTCTTGCGCTCCAGTTCGGCAGCGTGTCTATGGTGGCCGTACCGGCCAATCTCTTGGGGATCCCCCTCGCGTCCGGAGGACTGGTCTGCGGGTTCTTCGCGCTGGTCCTGGCGGGCGTGTTCCCGTGGGCGGCCGGGTGGGCGTTCGACCTTACCTGGCTTCTTCTGAGGCTCTGCAACCTAGTGGCGGGCCTGACCTCCTCCATGCCGCGCGCGGTTTTGGAGCTTTCACGGCCGCACGCGGCCGAGGTGGTGGTGTTCGTGATATGTTTCTTCGCGGCCCTGAGCCTAACCGCCGGAGCCGAACGGCGTTCCTCGAAAATGCATTGGACCGCGATGTTGCTGACAATTTCGTGCGTGGCGATCCTGCTGGCGCGTTTCGTCGGCGCGATACCGGCGAAACTACCGGCAGGACGCGGGACGGGGGGTGCGTCGCGCCTGACCGTGGATTTTCTGGACGTCGGGCAGGGCGACGCCGCTTTGATACGCTTCCCGGACGGAGGGTCTGTGCTGGTGGACGCGGGCGAAGCCAAGGAGGGGTGGGACTCCGGGCAGAAGGTGCTGGCGCCGTTTCTCAGGGCCGTGGGGCTCCGCAGGGTCGACTTGGCGCTAGTGTCCCACTTCCATTCCGACCATGCCGGGGGTTTGATGTGGCTCGTGGAAAAGGGGAGGATCGGCCGGGTCGTGACGTCAGCGGCGGACGGCACAAGCTGCCTCCGGAAGTCGGTCGCGCGGGCCTGCCGGAAACAGCGGATTGCTCTCGACACGGCCGGGCGCTCCGGGAAGTCGCTCGGTGACACGGCCGAAGTCTCGCGGCACGGCCGGAGTGCGTCGATCTACTTCGTGCATCCCACAGGCGGCACCGCATTCGACACTTCGTCCTCCTCGCTCAACGACTCATCCATCGTTTGTGTCATGGAACACGGGAACGTGCGATTCATACTGACCGGGGACGTCGGCGCCGAGGTCCTGGACGCACTGGCGGGCAGGCTCGCCAAAGGAGGAAACGGCTCCGGGCCCGAGCGTCGAGTGGTCACCGTCGTGAAGGCGCCCCATCACGGCGCGGCCGCGACGCTCAGCCGGCGCTTCGTTGAAGCCGTGAGGCCGGACTTTGTGGTGTTCAGCGTGGGACGGAGAAACAGATTCGGCCATCCTTCGCGCAGGGTGGTCGAGTCGTATGAGCAAGCCGGGGCACGGGTGTTTCGAACCGACGAAGTCGGATGCGTGACGTTCGAGATTAGCGGTGCGGGCCTCCTGGCCGTGAGCACGGCAGACCCCACCGCGTCGCATCCTTTCGTCCGAAAGGCAAAGAAGTGGAGAGCAGAGCGGACTCTGCGTGTCCTTGCTCTGCTCTCCGCGAGTAGGGGCCGCGGGCGCGAGTGATCACGGCCGGCAGGTTACGTTGCGTTCTTGAACCTGTCCTTAAGCTTCGCGAGAAGGCTCGGAAGAGTCGTGTACTCCATCTGGTCCGCGGGCAGTCTGTGCGGCTCAAACGGGCCGTGCCTCCTCATGTATTCGCCGATCTCGTTGGCCTTGTCCCTGGTCATGTCGAAGGCCGGGTCGTCAAACATGTCAACGGGACCCACCAGGTGGCTGTCCGTTACCTGGAAGCCGGCGGCGATGACCCTGGGCGGCCCGTCGAACCTGGTCGGGGTGGCGTTGCCAAAGCTGACCGGCATGAGAGGCCCGTTGTGTGAGCCTCTCATCCAACCTTCGACGATGTGTGGAAACGCAAACGGTTCAAGCACTTCGCCGACCGCGGGCAGGCCGCTCTGAGAGCGTACTATCAGCACTGGATCGTCCTTCCCGACGTACTTGCCGGCGATGAGGCTCAATTTCTGGGTGGAGGCGCTGGCTCCGATCTCTCCGTCCGCGCGCCTGTATATGGCCTTTATCATGTACCTGGAGTGCGAACCTATCAGAGCGAGTATGTCGTAGAGCTCGTCCGGCGCCGAGAGCATGATCTCCTTTGATTCCAGCACGTCGAGGATCAGGAAATTAAAGCCGTCGTGCATGCTCGGGTCTATGACCAGGCCGGCGGTATTGAACGGGTCCGCGAACATCTTGTACAGCGGAAGGTTCCACGCGCCGGGAGAGGTCTTGTCAGCCATGAACACGATGATCGGCTCGCTCTTCCTCTCGGTGATTTCCATCTCCGCAACGCCTGGACCCATTCCCTTCACATTGCCGCTGAAGGCGTCCTTAAGTATGTCCTGTCCGGCGCCGTACAGCCCGAGTTTCTTGGCCACCTCCGTGCCGGCGAGGAAGATGTCCCACGCGAGCTTGTGGATGTCGGCCGCCTCCGGGCCCTTGTTGTGGGTCATGATGAGCTCGAGGTCATCCCCGCACGAAGTAACATGGAAGTCGACGACGCGTCCCTTCTCGGCGGCGGCCTCCAGCATCTCGTTGGCCTTCGCGACAAGGTCCGGATGCATGCTCGAGTGTCCGACGTATCCTCCCACGTCGGCCTTGATGACACTGATGGTCGTTTTCTTTCCAGCCATCTTTCCTCCTTACTGTGCAGAGGTCGCTATGTCCAGGAGCCTCGGTTAGGGGTGACGCAGCGCATGTATGTCCAGGCCTTTACGCTCCTCAGCGAGTGAGGATGCGCGAGCCAGTGTGGATGTTAAAGCCGCGAACCAATAGTCTAGACACGGGAAGTCGGAAGTGTCAATCACAAAGCAGGCCGGTCGCGGGGCCGGGAGCCGGGACGCCGAACGAGCACAGCTCTGCGCGGACTTGGGGTCCACGGAACAGTATCGGGCTCCATACGTATAATAGACGGGAGAAGGCACTGGCACGAACCTGCTCAAAAGGAGGAGCGCATGAAGACCGGGTCTTACCTGACAGTGCTGCTGCTTTGCTGCCTGTTGACAGTGCCGTCAGAGGAGCACGGAACAAGCTGGGCCGAGACCTCCGAGACCGACGCGCATGCCGGCCCCGTGAGCCCGGTGTCTGGCGCAGCCCAGACGTCACGGCTGCCGGACACGGCCGCGGGAAGACGAGTGGCCGACTACTTCGAGGCTTTCAACAGCGAGAACGAGGACGTTATGCGGCAATACCTGACGTCCAACCTGTCCCCTGAAGCTGCCAGGCAGAGACCGGTGGAGGGCCGACTGGAGGCCCTGCGACGGATTAAGACCGACGCGGGCGCGCTTCAACTGGAGAAGGTCACTGAGGCGGAAGAGGACGCCCTGACGGTCTTAGCCAGCGGAACGACTGGGAAGTGGCTGGAGATATCATTCGCGTTCGAACCGGGAGCTCCGCACCGGCTGCTGGGCGCGCGCTTCGAGTTGCGGGATGGCCCGCCTTCCCTCGAATCGACAGGCCCGCCGATGGATGAAACACAGCTGGTGGCTGAGTTGTCGGCGTACCTGGACTCGCTGGCGGCGCGCGACGAATTCTCAGGCGTGGTCCTGTTGGCCGGGTCGGACGGCCCGATCTTCAGGAAGGCATACGGTCTGGCGAGCAAGGAGTATGAAGTGCCGAACACCGTGGACACCCGTTTCAACCTGGGCTCGATCAACAAGTTCTTCACGCGCATCGCGATAGAGCAGCTGGTGGCGGGGGGCGCCGTGAGCATGGACGACACAATAGGGAAGTTCCTGCCCGACTATCCGAACAAGGAGGCCGCCGCGAAGGTGACGGTAAGTCATCTGCTGGACATGAGCTCCGGAATAGGCGACTTCTTCGGGGACAGGTACGAGAGCACGCCCAAGGACCGGATAAGAGACCTGGCTGACTATTTGCAGCTGTTTGGCTCCGAACCACTGGCTTTCACTCCTGGGACTTCGAACGCGTACTCGAACGGGGGGTACGTGGTGTTGGGTATGATCGTGGAAAAGGCCAGCGGACAAGGCTACTTCGACTATGTCCGGGAGCACATTTGCGACCCAACGGGCATGAAAAGCACGGAACATCTGGAGGCGGACTTTCCCGCTCGGGGTGTGGCCAGCGGCTACACGCGCGACTGGGACGGAAAGGAGCATCCGGGTGAGTCGCGGCGGAACAACATCTACACGCGGCCGGCTCGGGGAAGTTCGGCCGGGGGCGGGTACTCCACGGCGGACGATCTCCTGAAGCTTGTGGTCGCCCTGAAAGCGGGCGTGCTTGGCGCGTCCGGCGTGTCCCGGAGCGTTGCCGAGTCGGGTGCAGCCGTTGCGGGCGGCGCGCCGGGCATCAACGCGTACGTGGAGACGCTGCCCAAGACCGGCCATGTGGTTGTCGTGTTGTCAAACTACGACCCGCCGGCGGCCATGAACGTGGGCCGGAAGGTCACGGGGCTGGTGAAGAGGCTGAAATAGTACGCGGACCGGGACGGCTGGAGAAGCGGGGAAGCGTTCTCAGAAGCTCCTGTACGGCGCGGGTAGGAGGTCCCGGACGTTGACCTTGACCACGCTTCCCTCGAGCTGGAGGATGACCGCGGCACGCGGCGCGTAGTCCAGGAGAAGCTGCCGGCAGTTCCCGCACGGCGAGAGGACCTGATACTGGCCGCTCCTGCCCTCCACCGCGACTATTGTCAGGATGTCCCTCTCACCGGCGCTTATTGCCGCTCCCACCGCGATGGGTTCGGCGCACGGGCCGTAGCCGCACGAGTCCACGTTCACTCCCGCGTAAGTCTTGCCGGAAGAGCATCGCACGGCAGCGCCCACGGTGTGCCTGTCCTCACGAAAGTTACTCCGAATTACGTCGGCGGCCGCGGCGATGAGTTCTCTGTCTATCGCGTCAACCTCGAGATGCTCCATGGGAACCCCTTTCCGGCAGGCCCTGCCGGGAGCGGCCTGCCGGGGTCACAGCCGGTTCGTTGCGCCGCCGTTGCCCCGGGGACGAGGCCGGCCGGAAGTCGCGCTGAGTGTGCGGCGCCCCCAGCCGGCCGAAAGTGTTCTGCGGCCGTGCCGCAGCGAGACCTAGATAAACAGCGGACACATCACGAGAGTGATGGTGCTCAACAGTTTCACCAAAACGTGCAGCGAGGGCCCCGCCGTGTCCTTGAACGGGTCGCCGACCGTGTCTCCAACCACCGCAGCGGCATGGGTGAAGCTGCCCTTCAAGATGACGTTGCCCTTCTCGTCCTTCAGCTGACCGTCCTCTATCATCTTCTTGGCGTTGT
>CAZMZP010000004.1:0-41989 GCA_964570935.1 uncultured bacterium | reverse complement strand
GCTGTTCGAGGAGATGCGGCGTCGTGTGGTGCACGAACGTTCCGAGGCGAGGACTCCGGCGGCCCTGGCCGAGAACGCTCAGTACCTGGACCGTTTGGAGTCCATGGCGCGGGAGATCGTCCGGCGTCAAATGATAGTCCTGGAGGGCGTCGGCAAACGATTCGACCGCACGATAGACCTGACCGAGGACCCCGGCGGCACCAGCCTGGAGCCGGCCACCCTCACGCTGGAGGGCATCCCCACGACTTTCGCGATTGACATCCTGGACGTCGACCGCGAAAACCGCGAGATACGGGTCAGTCTGGCCATCGAGACCCCGGACCCCGAGCAGGGACGGGAGACCAAGGTGGCCACGTTCGGCATCACCCACTTCGATTTCCCGATGATAGACAACACGCGCCTGGCCGGCGGCCAGCGCTGCTCGGTCGTGCTGAACAGCATGTCCGACCAGTCGGCGGACATCACGCTGGTGCTGTTCCCCGGCACCTACGCGAGCCTGAAGGAGAAGCCATACTACAACGAGGTCATCGAGAGCGTCCTCAACGCGAACAAACAGCTGGTGCGTTGAGAATCGCGCCTGCGCGAGCCTGCAACTTGAGCTCCCTGTGCTGCCTGCCTTGCACCGCGCACGACCACCCCGGCCTTTGCACAGGCCCTCTACCCTTTGGCCGAGGCGAACCGCCGGACACACCCACCGCTCCACCCGGCTCCGTCAACTTTTCTTGACTCATCTCGGGCTGACACTTATACTTCCCGGCACGTTTTCAATCACACAGCCAGACTGGCACCTGCACCCCAGCAACGGAGCTTCGGATGACTAACCCAGCTGTGCCGCAGACCGCCGACGGATGTTGGATGGGGCATCCGCGCGGCCTCATGACCCTCTTCTTCACCGAGCTTTGGGAGCGCTTCAGCTACTACGGCATGCGCGGAATACTGGTGCTGTTCCTCGTGGACGCCATGCGCGGCGGCTTCGGCATGAGCACCGCCACCGCCGCCGCCATCTACGGCCTCTACACCTCGATGGTCTATCTGGTCGCCCTGCCCGGTGGGTGGATAGCGGACAACCTGACGGGACAGCGGAACGCCATATTCACGGGCGGAGTCGTCATCGCGTGCGGTCACTTCAGCATGGCAATTCCGACCACGTACACGTTCTACCAGGGCCTCATTCTAATCATCCTGGGCACGGGGCTTCTCAAGCCGAACGTCAGCGCGATTGTCGGTGGCCTCTACCCCGAGGGCGGGGCGCGGCGCGACGCCGGGTTCTCCATTTTCTACATGGGCATCAACATCGGCGCCCTGTTCGGCCCGCTCATCTGCGGCTACCTGGGTGAGAACGTCAATTGGCATTACGGTTTCGGCGCAGCCGGCGTGGGAATGGTGCTCGGACTCATCCAGTACCGGCTGGGCTACAAGTACTTCCACACTGTCGGCGTAATGCATCACGAAGACCGCGAAAAGTTCAAGCGTTCGGTGCGCAAGCTTGCCCTCGGGATAGGGGTGGTGCTCGCCATCATCGCCATCATCGCGGCACTTCACGCCTCAGTGTTCAGCTTCACAATCCAGGGGTTTGCGAAGGGACTGGGTTACTTTGTGATCGTGCTCGCCATTCTTTATTTCTCCTTCATCATCTTCGTGAGCAAGCTCGAGAAGGCCGAGCGGAAGCGCGTCGCCGTCATCTTCTTCCTGTTCATCGCCGCCGCGCTTTTTTGGTCGGGGTTCGAGCAGGCCGGTTCGTCCATGAACCTCTTCGCCGAGCGCCTGACCGACCGCACCTACTTCGGCTGGGAGATGCCCGCCAGCTGGCTCCAGTCCGTGAACCCTGTCTTCATCATCGCCCTGGCGCCGGTGTTCGGCTGGCTCTGGGTCGCTCTCTCCTGCAGGAAGAGGGAACCGTCAATTCCGGTCAAGTTCGCCTTCGGGCTCGTGCTCCTGGGCGTGGGCTTTTTGGTGATGGCGTGGGGGTCGCTGTACGCGGCTGCCGACGGCGGCCCGGGCGTGAGCCCCGTGTGGCTGGTGGTCACCTATTTCGTGCACACACTTGGAGAGCTCTGCCTGAGCCCCGTGGGGCTCAGCAGCGTGACCAAGCTCGCCCCCAAGCGTCTCGTCAGTCAGATGATGGGCACGTGGTTCATGGGCGCCGCGCTTGGCAACCTGATAGCGGGCCTCGTCGCCGGACAGTTCGAAACACTGCCGCTGCCGAGGCTGTTCCTGATGGTGGCCGTGATCGTCGCCTCCACGGGCTTCCTGTTCCTCATCTTCAGCAGGCCCGTCAAGAGGCTTATCGGCACGGTAGTCTAAGCGCAGGGTTTCGCACATATAACGAGAAAGCACACAACAGCCGGGATCCCCACCGTTCGCGGGGTCCCGGCTCAACTGCTTCCGGCCGGGGCGCGCGAGGAGCAGTAGGTTCGAGTCCTACCTGAGCAGCCAGATCCTCGCGCTCGAACCACGACAGATGCCCACGCAAGCGCTTCGTTGCCGCTTCCAGCGCGAGATTGCGCCCCGGCTGCGGAAAAGCACCCGACCGCTGGGAGCAGCGGCGTCTCCGAGGGAGCGGTCCGCGCACGCAGGAACGCCCAACCTTAACCCGTTACAGCAATTAGATAGTTGCTGAGTCTTGAGCGTCGTGGCACATGTCTTGCTGTACCCTCTTATCAGGGATCAGGGCACCTTTCCGGAAGGAGGAAACAGATGAACACACTCAAGAGGATGTTGAAGGGGAATAGCGGCGCTTCCACCACGGAGTATGCGCTGCTCCTGGCCCTCGTGGCCATCGCCGTCATATCCGTGATAATCCTGTTCCGCGAAGAACTGACGCGGACATTCGTGACAATAGCGGACGCATTGAAGGGGACCGACGGAGCGCCCGGCCACAAACCGGGCGGGACCCACGCACGCCCCATTGGAGGCTAGGTAGAGCAGGAGTCCGAACCACGCACGGGGCCGGGGACTTCATGCTCCCCGGCCTTTTCGTCCTACCCCAGTAGCTCCCTGTACAACTCCTCGTGCCTGGCGCAGCAGTGCTGAAACGAGAATTCCGCCGCAATCCGGCGGGCATTAGCGCCCATCTCCTTCGCCAGATCACGTTCTTTCAGCAGCTTCGCTACGGCGTCCGCCATGGAGGCGACGTCTCGCCTGGCGAACAGGAAGCCGGTTTCACCGTGCTTCACGATCTCCCGGATGCCCCCGCTGTCGGTGGCCACTACTGGAAGCCCTGCTACCATCGCCTGAAGCACCACGCTCCCGAGACCTTCTGATTCAGACGGGAACAAGAATACGGAGGCGCCCATCATCAGCGCCGGGACGTCGTCTCTGAATCCCAGGAAGCGGACGACAGAATCCACTTCCAGGTCCTTGGATATTCTCTCCAGCCTGTGCCGCAGGGGGCCGGCGCCGGCTATCAGGAAGCGCGCATCGGGCGCTGCCCTGGTCACCACGCTGGCCACCCTCAGCACGTCCTGCTGCGACTTCTCCTTGGACAGCGAGCCGACGTTCAACACCAAGGGGGTCCCGTCGGCGAGTCCCAGTCCAGCCCGGATCTTCGCCCCTGCGCTAATCGCGCCGCTCACCGCGCCCGGTCCGGCGGCCTCCACGCTTCCCTGCTCGCCGACTTCAAACTCCTCCAGCGCCACCGCGCTGGGGATGACCCGTATTCTGGTCGGCGACACACCGGCCAGCTTGAGGGTCTCGGCCACGTGCTCGGAGATCGCCACATGCGACGACACCAGCCTGGAATACTTGATCCTGTTGATGACGTTTATCTTGAGCGGGGTTCCCACCCTGCGGGTGACCACAAAGGCGTCCACGTCCTGGAAGAAGGTGGCCCCCAGGCCCACGGCGTGAGCGCGTCCGGCGTGTGCGTGAACGAGCTCCGGCTTGAACATCCGGAGTATGCCGGCGACGCGGACCCAGGCCCGGAAGTCCAGGTCCCCCCTCATCCGCACGGCCTCGACAGGGAGACCTCTGGTTTTGGCCCTCGAGTGGAGCGGGCTCTGCTTCTGGCAGACGAGCAGAAGCTCGTGCCCCCGCTTCTGGAGCTCCAAACCCAGGTTGAGCACCTGGTACTGGCCTCCCCTCCACTCCTTTCCGCTGTCCAGGAACACTATTCGCATCGACCGAAGATTCTCCGTGTGTTGGGGCTTTCCCTTACCTGGCTCCGCCGCTCGCCGAAAGCCGCCACAACTTCGCGTACTTGAGGAAAACGCTCGTCGCCCCCAGTGTGCAGACGATGAGGCCACGGACACCGTCCAGTACACCCAGCTGGAGCACGTACATTCTGATGAATCGCCCAGGCGGCTTGACGAGCAGATGCAGGACCGAAGCGCGCCTTCCCCTCCCCCTCAGGTCCTCGGCTCCCCAGTCGGTGTATTTGTCCAGTTTGCGCAAGTACCCCGAAAAGTCCTTGTAGCTGTCGTGAACGAGTGGAGTCTTGAGTAACCCGACCCTGCCGTTCAGTTGGACTTCGGCGTGAACGTGCTTCTCCTCGTAACGTCCCTTGTCCCTGTCGAACAGTCTCAGCACTTTGTCCCTCTGCCAGCCGCAAAACCTGATCTCTTTGCCCATGAAACGATTTCTGCGCCGGATCCAGTAGCCGTCGCATCCCGGCACGCCGGACATCACGGCCGCTATCTCCTCCCGAAGGGCAGGAGTCACTCTCTCGTCCGCGTCCACGATCAACACCCATCTGTGCCGGGTCTGCGGGAGGATCCAGTTCTTCTGAGCGGCGGAGTTCAGGTATTCGTGCTGGACCAGCTTGACACCGCGGCTTCGACAAAGCTCCACGGTCGAGTCGGTGCTGAACGAATCCACGACTATCACCTCGTCGGCCCAACTCACCGACTCCAGACACCCGAGGATGTTCGCCTCTTCGTTGAAGGCGGGCACTATTGCCGTGAGCTTCTCACCCATCTGAGCACTTCCTCGACTGCGCTGAACACCATCTCCGCCGAGAGTTTCCTCATGCAGTCCGTGTTTTCGCATGTGTTCTTGTCACAGCACAGGCAGGCCACGTCCGCGGACACGGCCCCGTGTTTCGGCGAGACCGGATTCCACGTCTTCGGGTTCGTCGGGCCGAAAACGGTCACGGTGGGCGTGCCAACTGCGACCGCTATGTGCTTGAGCCCGGAATCGTTCGAGATGAACAGGGCCGAGCTCTCCAGCAGGGCGCCGGCCTCCCGGACGCTGGTGTCGCAGGCCGCCACGCCCGGCATCTTCATGAGACCCAGCATGCTCTCGGCCAGCCCCCTCTCACCGGGTCCCCACAGGACGACAACACGCAGCCCTGCGCGGGTGGCGACGAGGTCCGCCAGCGCCGCGAACTTCTCCAGCTCCCAGGTCTTCGCCGGCCACGAACCGGAGGGCGACAGGCAGACGAATCCGCCGGCCTCCAGTCCGTTCGCAGCCAGGAACCCGTCCACAACCTCGCGCGACTTCGCGTCGACTCTGAACACAAGTCCCGAGCTCTGTGCCTCGACACCCAGGTACCTCACCACGTCCAGGTTGACCTCGGCCGCGTACTTCGCGACCTTCGCGCCGTCTCGGAACTCGTCCCTGGGCTTGACGACGTTGTACGCGAATCGCCTCAACCCGACATTGTAGCCCACCCTCAACCTGGCGCCAGACAAAATCGTGATCAAGGCAGTCCTCGGATTGCACAGAAAATCTATGACCAGGTCGAACTTCTTCCGCCTCACCGCACTGACGATGTCCACCTGAGGCCGCCAGGAGCTCTTGTCCAGCACCATGACCTCGTCCACGTCGGGGTTCCCGGCCAAGACTTCCTTTCCGGGCCTGGTCACCAGCGCCGTCAGCCGGCTTTTCGGAAACGCGTTCCTGAGCGCGCTCAGAGCGGGCGTGGTCAGCAGCACGTCTCCCATTGCGCCGGGGCGCAGCACAAGTATGGAGGCCGGTCCGTCACGCCGCCCCCACGGCCCTTTCGATTTCTGATGCGACTCGTTCGACACTTATCCTCTCCAGACACCGCACGTGCTCACAGAAATGAAGATGGCACGGTCTGCACGGAGTCTCCTCGAACACGCACCTGGCCGGGGTCCCTGCTCCGTATGGAAACCAAATGTCGGGTTCGCTCGGCCCGAAGATGACCACCGTGGGCTTCCCCAGGGCGGCCGACACGTGGGCGGGTCCTCCGTCGTTGCCAGCGTACGCCGCTGCCGCGGACAGCGCGCACACGAGCTGCCTCAGACTGAGGCCCGACACGACCGGGAATTCCGGCCTTCCGGAAAACACCGACCCGACGTACGGCTCTTCGCCCGGTCCAGCCAGAATGGCCACGTCGAACCCCTCCGCGGAAAGCAGACGGGCAAGTTCCGCGAACCTCCGCGCGGGCCAGCGCTTGGCCTGCCACTTGGCTCCCGGCTGGAGGAGTACTGTCCTGGCTGGGGCCTCCGCGCCTACCGCCCTGAGCAGTCGTTCGCCCTGCCTGATTTCCTCTTGAGTGACGAATAGCTCGGGTCGGGACACCGGCGCGTCAAGACCCAGGGCCCTCAGGTGCTCCAGGTGGTGCTCCACCGCGCTCCTCACGCTCACAGGGACTCTCACGTTGACGTTGTACGCCCAACTTCTGGACAGATGATAGGTCCCCGCACGCTTCCGCGCCATAGTCGACGCCGTGAGCAGCGCGCTTCTGGGGTTGGACAGAAGGTCTATCGCGAGGTCGTAGCGCGCGCGCATGAGCTTCCACATCAGCCTGAGCGAACCCGAAGTGCCGGCGGCCCGAAAATCGACGGAGATCACGTTGTCCAGGAACGGGTTTTCGCGCAGTAGCTCGCCGTAAGGAGCTTCGGTCAGATAGTCTATCCTGGTTCCCGGGAAGCTGTCCTTGAGGCGGCGCACGCAGGGGGTAGTGAGGACCACGTCCCCCATGTACCTGAGCCGTGAGATGAGGATTCTGTCAGCCACGATGTTAGCTTCTCCCGGCGTCCGGGCGGATATTCCATCGCGTCACGCAGGCCGGGAGAACCTGTCGAGTATGATCCGGACCAGGTCCTTCGTGGAATGGTCCTTGTCGTCTCCGGCTATCTCCACCCTGCCTCCCACTTCCAGCACCGTCGAACGCTCGGGGACACTGTCTCGCGTGTAGTCCGTTCCCTTGGCGTGAACGTCGGGCCTGAGCCTGCGGATACTATGGTCCAGTGTCAGCTCATCGAACACGAAGCAGTAATCCACGCACTCCAGCGCGCTGAGTATCTCCGCCCTCTCCTCGGCGCTCACGATGGGCCTGCCCTCACCTTTGAGGGCCCGCGCACTCCGGTCGCTGTTGATGGCGACTATGAGGACGTCTCCGAGCCTTCTCGCGGCAGCCAGATACCTGACGTGCCCGACGTGAAGGAGGTCGAAGCACCCGTTGGCCATCACGACCCGCCTGCCCTCTGCCCTGGCTTGCTCCACTATACCGGCCAGCTCGCCCAGAGTCCTCAGTTTGGAAGCGCCTTGCACCTGCTCTCTCTCCCAGCCGGGCGGCGACGCAGAGGCGGGCCACCGCGGCGCAATGCCGGACTACTTTAACGCGGCCACACCCTTGATGCGACCCCGGGACACGGCCGCCAGAAGCTCCTCGGAGCTCACCACGGCAGTGCCCCTCTTCATCACGACTATCGAGCCCGCGTACGTGGCGACGCAAGAGGCCTCGACGACGTCCGCCCCCGAGGCCAAAGACAAGGAAACAGCGGCGGCCACGGTGTCGCCGGCGCCCGTAACGTCAGCGATCTCGTCCGAACCGAAGATCGGGACGTGCACCGGGGCTTTGCCCGGCCCGAACACGGTCATGCCCGAGCCACCCTGGGTCACTATCAGGGACTCGAGAGACATCAGTTTAACGAGTTTCTTCCCGGCCGACAGGAGCGACGCCGTGTCACGGATGTGGACTCCGGCGGCCGGGCCCGCCTCGGCCTCGTTCGGCGTCGCGACGGTCGCGCCCTTGAACTTCACGAGCTCGAAACGGGAGTCCACGCAGACCGTCTTCTTGCGCGCCCTCGCCATCTTTATCACTTCCGTCCTGAGCTCGTCCGCGACGGCTCCATACCCGTAGTCCGAGAAGAGCACGGCGGCCACCGACGGCATGGCGGAACGGGCTCTGTCCAACAGTCGGGCCACGATTTTGCCCTGCAGCTTCACCCTCTTCCCGACGTCCAGGCGGATCACCTGCTGTTTTGCGCAGTGGAACCCGCCCGCCAGTATCCGGGTCTTCTGAATTGTCTCCAGCCCCCTGACGCACTCGACGGAGCGGGTGTCTATGCCGCAGCTCTGAAGCAGGCCCAGGAGCCTCGCGCCCGCCGGGTCGTCCCCGACCACACCGATAGGCACGGCGACGGCGCCCAGCGAGGACACGTTGGCGCAGGCGTTGCCGGCGCCGCCGGGCATGACCGTGCTGCCGCTGAAATTGAGTATCAGAACCGGCGCCTCGCGGGATATCCGGTCGGTGCTTCCGTAGACGTACTCGTCCAGCATCAGGTCGCCCACCACGAGCACCTTCTTGCCCCGGAACCCGTGGATAATCTTCTTCAGCCTGGCCCTGTCCGGACTGTCAAGCCGCATACGCACTCCTTCTAACTGAGTTCGGCTATCACGCGCCGGGCCGTGTCCCGCGCCTCGGCGTCAGCGTCCAGTATTACCTCGACGGACCGCGCCGGTCCAGCCTTCAATCGCTCCAGGGATTTCTCCAGGACCGCGGGGATGTCCGTGAAGTGTATGTCTCTTTCGAAAAAGGCCCTCACGGCCACTTCGTCCGCCGCGTTCAGTTGGGCGGGCCGTGTTCCGCCCTCCGCCGCGGCCGCGTACGCCAGGCGCAGGCACGGAAACTGGTCCAGGTCGGGCTCCGAGAAAACGAGCGGCCCGGCCAGAGACAGGTCGCACGCCGGAAGCGGTCCAGGAAGCCTCTCGGGGTACGACATTGCGTACAGAATGGGGATTCTCATGTCGGGCCGGCTTATCTGCGCCAGGGTGGTGCCGTCGCCGAACTCGACCAGGGAGTGCACCGCGCACTGCGGGTGTATCAGGACGCCTATCTTCTCGAGCTCGACTCCGAACAGCCATCGCGCCTCGATGACCTCAAAGCCCTTGTTCAGCAGAGTCGCGCTGTCGGCGCATATCCGCCGCCCCATCTTCCAGACGGGGTGGCGCATGACGTCCTCGGGCGTGACGTCCCGGAGTTGGTCCGTGCTCCTGCCCAGAAACGGCCCGCCGGAGGCAGTCAGCACGATCCTCCTCACCTCGCCGTTCCTCCCGGACACGCACTGATGAACCCCGCTGTGCTCGCTGTCCACAGGCAGCACCGTGGCGCCGTACTCCGCCGCCGCGTTCATCACGATTTCTCCGGCCAGCACGATGGACTCCTTGTTGGCCAGGGCGACCCGCTTCCCCGCTTTCACGGCCTCGAGAGTCGGCACCAATCCGCAGGCACCAACGAGGCCGTTCACGACCACGTCCACGGTCCGCAACGAGGAAAGCTCTCTCAGCCCCTCTGGCCCGCCAAGCACGGTGAGTCCCGGGAACGAGTACCGCCGCGAGAACTCCGCTCCGGCCGCCGCGTCGCCGACCGAAACCACTTCGGGCGCGAATTCCCTAACCTGTTCCGCCAGGGCGTCTATGTTCGACCACGCGGCCAGTCCGATGACCTTGAAGCGGGACAAGTTGTCTCTGACGACGGAAAGGCAGTTTCCGCCAATCGAGCCGGTGCTTCCGAGAACGACGACGCTGGTCATGCCTGATCCCTTCGGGAGGCTCACAACACTGCGATGGCGAGGTAGTAGTACACGGCCGGCGCGGCGAAGAAGAGGCTGTCGAACCTGTCCAGGAGCCCGCCGTGTCCGGGTATCATGTTGGAGGAATCCTTCACGTCCGCCTCCCTCTTTATCATCGACTCCACGAGGTCACCAAGCTGGGACGCCACGCACGCGATCAGACCCAGGGCGAAGACGTCCGGGACGCTCAGGAAGGGAGCGAAAGTCAGCTTGGCCAGCCAGGCCAAGAACGGAGCTGTGATCAGTGCGGATAGCGAACCTTCGACCGATTTGCCCGGGCTCACCCTCGGGAACAGCTTCGTCTTCCCGAAGAACCTGCCGCCGAGGTAGGCGGCCGTGTCGGAGGTCCAGGCCAGAAAGAACGGCAGGAAGGCGTACCTGGCGCCGTCGCTGTAGTCCGTGCCGAACCTGAGCGGCAGCTCGCGGAGAGACACGAGGTGCCCTCCAAGCCATCCCACGTAGAGGACTCCGAAGATGGTCACGGCCATGTGTTTCACCGAGAAGCGCTCGCCCTCGCGGAACAGCTCCAGAGTGGCTATCAGCACCAGGGCGGCAGTCAGAAGGAAGTCGGAGTAAAGCTCGCTCCTGAAATATACGTACCAGGTCAGCACCAGAGTCGTTCCAACGCCGATCGCCCTGTATGCCTGGTAGCCGGCCTTTCTCATCATCCGGTAGAACTCCAGGATGCTGAAAAGAAGAATCACGTCCACTAAGGCCAAGAAATAGAACCGCCCCTCGGCCGAAATCAAGATGAGGAGCGGGACGAATATCACGGCCATCAGGAATCTCACGCGAAAGGACCTGTTCTCCTTCACACGACCCACTGTCTGAAGAAACTCGTTCAACTTCAGTCCACCTTCCCGAACCGACGGTCCCTCTTCTGATAATCCCTGACCGCCTCGAACAGGTGCTTCTTCCTGAAATCTGGCCAGAGCGTGTCGGTCACCCATATCTCGGAGTAGGCCAACTGCCAGAGCAGGAAATTGCTGATTCTGAGCTCGCCGCTGGTCCGGATCAAGAGGTCCGGGTCCGGCAGCCCCGCCGTGTACAGATGGCTCTCGAACAGGCGCTCGTCGACGTCGTGCGGGCCCCTCGTCCGCTCCCGGGTCTCGGCCACAATCTTCTTCACCGCGTCCACTATCTCGGCCCGGCCTCCGTAGCTTATGGCCAGGTTGAGAAGGAGGCCCCTGCCTCCCTTCAGAAAATCGATGGTCTCCGCCAGCGTGGCCTGCACCCGGTCCGGCAGGTCCGCCAGGCGACCGATCGCCCCCAGCCTGACGTTGCTCTCCCTAAGTTCCGCGCGCTCTTCTCTCAAAGTCTGCTCCAGAAACCGCATCAAGGCGGCAACCTCCGCCCGCGGCCGGCTCCAGTTTTCAACCGAGAAAGTGTAGAGGGTGAGCACCTCGACGCCCAGCTCCACGCATCCCTCGACCGCTTCCCGCACCGCCTTGCGCCCCGCCCTGTGGCCGTGTATGCGGGGCAATCCCCGGCGCCTGGCCCATCTTCCGTTGCCGTCCATTATGACGGCCACGTGCCTCGGGACGCTCCCGTCGCGCTTGATTCTGTCGGCGGTGTCGTCAGGTCCTGTCTTCCTCAAACGCCTTCACTCCCCGGGACTTTCCGTTCACAAAACGCGGCTGGCCTTCGAACTGCCAGCCGCCAAGGTGACGCACAAAAGAAGCCGCTCCCGTCGCTCGGGCCGCCCCTACACCTCCATGATCTCGGCTTCCTTCTTCGAGAGCAGCTCGTCCATCTGCGCGATGTGCTTGTCGGTCAGTTTCTGGACCTCGGCCTGCGATTTCTTCTCGGCGTCTTCGGAGATCTTCTTGTCCTTCTGCAGCTTCTTGAGCTCCTCGTTCCCGTCGCGTCTGACGTTCCTGACAGCGACGCGGCCTTCTTCCACCATCTTCTTCACCACTTTCACGAGGTCGCGTCTGCGCTCCTCGTTGAGCGGCGGTATGGGGATCCTGAGCACGTTGCCGTCGCTGATGGGATTCAGCCCGAGGTCTGACTTCTGGATGGCCTTCGCGATCTCCCCGACCAGCGCCTTGTCCCACGGCTGCACGATCAGCAGTCTGGGCTCGGGCGCGCTCAGTCCGCCCACCTGGCTCAGCGGCACCTGAGAGCCGTAGTACTCGACCCTGATCGGGTCGAGGAGAGCCGTAGTGGCCTTGCCGGTACGCACACTGGCCAACTCCTGCCGCAGACGTTCCACGGCCTTCCTCATTCTCTGTTCTACGCTCGCGATTACCTGTTTGTCCATGCTAGCACTCTCCGACTAGAGTCCCGACAGTCTCACCGAAAACTGCCTTCTTGAAGTTGCCCGGAGTGTTCACGTCGAACACGACTATGGGCAGCCTGTTCTCCATGCAGAGCGTTATGGCGGTGGAATCCATCACCCTGAGTCCCCTGTTCAGGACGTCCATGTAGCCCACCCTCTCCAGGAACACCGCGTTCGGGTCCTTGGCCGGGTCGGCCGTGTAGACACCCTTGACCCTTGTGGCCTTGAGCAGCACCTGCGCGCCGATTTCTATGGCTCGCAGCACTGCCGCCGTGTCGGTCGTGAAGTAGGGGTTGCCCGTGCCACCCGCCATTATTGTCACGCGGCCCTTCTCCAGATGCCTGACGGCTCTCCGCCTGATGTAGGGCTCCGCCAGTTGGGCCATGGTGATGGCCGAGAGCACTCTTGTCTGAAGGCCGCGTTTTTCGAGGTGGTCCTGGATGGCGAGGGCGTTGATGATGGTGGCGAGCATGCCCATGTAGTCGGCGTTGACCCTGTCCATGCCGCTGTGTTCCGCCTCGGAGCCCCTGAAGATGTTGCCGCCGCCAACGACGACACCGACCTGGACACCCAGGCCGGCGATCTCGGCAATCTCGGAGCCCAGAGCGGCAAGCCGGCTCTGAGAGATCCCATGCCCTCTCTCGCCGGCGAGGATCTGCCCGCTGAGCTTGAGGAGTATTCGTTCGTATCGGATCTTAGGCATCTACGCGCCTGCTAGGAACACTGGCCCAGACGGAAACGCGAGAATCTCCTAATCACAATGTTCTCACCGAACTTGGCGGTGGCTTCCTTGACCACGTCTTCCATGGTCTTCTTCGGGTCTTTGATGAAGACCTGCTCCATCAGACAGTTCTCCTTGTAGAACTTGTCGAGCCGCCCCTGCACGATCTTCTCTATCACCTGCGGCGGTTTGCCCGAATCCTTGATCTGAGCCGCCAGAATTTCCTTCTCCTTCTCGAGCACGTCCGCCGGCACCTGGTCGCGCAAAACCACCAGCGGTTCGCTGGCGACGACCTGCATGGCCACGTCACGCACCAACGCCTTGAAGTCGCACGTCCTGGCAACGAAGTCGGTCTCGCAGTTCACTTCAACGATGGCGCCGACTCTGTTGCCCGGATGTATGTAGGCCTCCACGAGGCCTTCCGACGCGACTCTGGACGCCTTCTTGGCCGCGGCCGCTATTCCCGTCTTGCGAAGATGCTCTATGGCTTTTTCCAAGTCGCAGCTGCACTCGGTGAGGGCCTTCTTGCAGTCCATCATCCCCGCCCCGGTCCTCTCCCTGAGCTCTCTTATCAACTCGGTGCTAATTTCCATCCACAGCCTCCGGGTTCGTTCTCTTGTCCCTTCTGGGCGGCCTGGCGCCCTGCGCCGTCGCCTCACCGCGAGGCTTTCTCGCTTCGTGCTGCGCCTTCGCGGCCACGGCCTCGGCTCCGGCTGTCTCGGCGACACCTTCGCCGCCGTCGGTCCCCGCCTTGTCGGCGGCCGCCGCCAGTTCGGCGTCCTGGCCCTCGCTGGCCTCCTGCAGTCCCTCTATGACGGTGTCACCGACCATCCGGCAGAACAGCCGTATCGCCCTTATCGCGTCGTCGTTGCCGGGGATGGGGTAGTCTATGACGTCTGGGTCACAGTTGGTGTCCACGATCCCGACGATGGGTATCTTCAGCTTGTTCGCTTCCTGAACAGCGATCTTCTCTTTCTTGGTGTCGATGATGAACAGCAGCTTGGGCAGCACGTCCAGCTCCTTGATGCCGCTGAATATCTTCTCGAGACGCAGTCTCTGTTTCTCCAGCTGCGCGACCTCTTTCTTCGAGAGCTTCTCGTACGTGCCGTCCTGGCTCATCCTGTCGAGCTCTTTCAGTCTCTTGATGTTCGACCGGATCGTCCTGAAGTTGGTGAGCATACCGCCCAGCCAGCGCTCGGAGACGTAGAACATGCCGCAACGAAGGGCCTCCTGCACGACCGCGTCCTTCGCCTGCTTCTTGGTGCCGACGAAGAGCACGCGGCCGCCGCCCCTTGCAATTCCCCTGATTGTCTCTGTGGCTTCCTCTATGCACTTCAGAGTCTGCTGCAGGTCGATGATGTAGATGCCGCTCCTCTCGATGAAGATGTAGTCCTTCATCTTCGGATTCCATCGCCTGGTCTGATGCCCGAAGTGCACGCCCGCCTCGAGCAGCTCCTTCATACCGATCTGAGACATCACTCCTCCTTGCGTCGCGGTTTTGGTCCTCCGTCTCCAGAAGGCTCTCAGGCAGCGCTGTGAGCCACCGCGCAGTTCCGGGAGACGTGTGTGTTCGGTAGCCTCCCTGCTACCTCTTCGAGAACTGGAACCTCTTCCGGGCTCCCGGCTGTCCGTATTTCTTGCGCTCTTTCATCCTGGAATCCCTCGTCAGGAATCCCCCCTTGCGGAGCGCGCCGGCAAGCTCGGGCTGAGCCGACTTCAGAGCTCTGGCTATCCCCATGCTGACCGCGCCGGCCTGGCCGCTGAGGCCCCCGCCGTTCACGCTCACCACGACGTCGTACCTGGCCAGAGTGCCGGTCGCCACCATCGGCTGCTCGGCCTCGGTCACCAGATTCTTACGCATGAAGTAGTCTTCAAAACTCTTCGTGTTGACCGACTTCTGGCCGGTGCCCGGGGCGATCCTCACCCTGGCCACCGCTTCCTTTCGTCTACCCGTCCCGATGAAAGCTACGGACGCCATCACAAACCTCCATTAACCTACGTCAATTTCCCCGGACTCCAGGTCCTGGGGTTCTGAGCCGAGTGGGGATGGCTGGGCCCCTTGTAAACGTGGAGCTTCTTGAACAACTTCCTTCCGAGCCGGTTGTGAGGAAGCATCCCCTTGACGGCGTGCATCAGCACCTCTGCCGGGTCCTTCTCGATGAGCTCCTTGAACGACGTGAACTTCGCTCCGCCGGGATAACCGCTGAATCTGAAGTAAGTCTTCGTCTCAGCTTTGCTGCCCGTCAGGTGCACCTTCTCCGCATTGATGACGACGACGTGATCGCCGACGTCCGACTGGCGGCTGAACTCAGGCTTCCCCTTGCCCATGAGCGCGTGCGCTATGCGGCTGGAGAGCCTGCCGAGAGTCATACCGGCCGCGTCAACAACCAGCCACTCCGCTGGAACATTCTCCCTCTTTACGAAAACTGTCCTCATTAACAAAACACCTCACAACTTCATATGGAATTTCGACTTACGACCACCCCGGGGTCTTCTCCCCGACGGCCATTCAAGATGCGCGGCCCACAGAGGCCGCGCAATCTTCGAATTCTACTAGCCAATGCAAGGCCTGTCAACACAATAGTCGCGAATTGCGCTTCTGCCCGTCAGGCCAGCCGTCCCTCGTACGGAGGCTTGATAACGCCCTTTTCGGTGATTATGGCAGAAACGAACCGGCTGGGCACGACGTCAAACGCCGGGTTCTCCGTCCGGGCTCCCACGGGTACCGTGCGGTTCCCGCAGAACAACGCCACCTCGTCCCCGGCCCTGACCTCGATCGGGATGCCCGTCCCGTCGTGCAGGGAAAGGTCGATAGTCGAATACGGGCAGACGACATAGAAAGGGACGCCGTGCTCCCTGGCCACGACTGCCAGTGAATAGGACCCGATTTTGTTGGCCACGTCGCCGTTCGCCGCCACTCTGTCGGCTCCGACCAGGACGCAGCTCACTCTTCCCTGCTTCATCATCCAGGCAGCGGCCGAATCGCAGATGACCGTGACGTCGATGCCGCGCGCGACCAGCTCCCACGCCGTGAGCCGCGCCCCCTGCAGGAGCGGCCTTGTCTCGTCCGCGATGACTCGTATCTGCTTGCCGTTCTCGACCGCCGCGTAGACGACGGCCAGCGCCGTGCCCACGCCTGCCGTGGCCAGCGCGCCCGCGTTACAGTGCGTGAGGACGGTGTCGCCGTCCCTGAGCAGCGCTTCGCCGTTCCGGCCCATTCTCGCGCAAAGCTCCCTGTCCTCTTCCATGATGTCCAGCGCTTCGCTCAGAAGTCTCTCCCGCGCCGCGGCTGCGGGTTCGATTGTCGCAGCGTTCGCGGCCGCGCGCCCGCCGGCGCCATCGCCGGCGGCGGAATCCAGGGCCTTCCTCATCCTCTTCAGAGCCCAGGAGAGGTTCACGGCCGTGGGTCTCGTCCCGGCCAGGAGCCCGATGGCCTCGAGGGCCGTATCCTCCAGCGCTGAATCCGCGCAGTCACGGACTGCCACGGCCACGCCCAGCGCGGCCACAACGCCTATGGCCGGAGCCCCGCGGACCTTCAGCTTACGTATGGCCTCGGCCACCTCTTCCGCGGAGTTGAGCTCAAGGTACTTGAGCTCCGCGGGAAGCGCGGTCTGGTCGATTATTCTGACTGCCGCTCCGGTCCAGTCCACCGTGCGCGGGACGTCGCTCGTCTTCCGCTCTTTGTCGTCCTGCCTCACGGAACCTCCTTGCCGCCGCGCCCGGCCCCGAGCTCCAGCGACAGTTCCTCAAGCATCTGATAAAACCTCGCAAGTGGCAGTCCCATAACGTTAAAATAGCATCCCCTAATGTGCTGTATGAAGACGGCGCCCAGACCCTGAATCCCGTAGCTTCCAGCCTTGTCCGCGGGCTCGCGGGTGGCGACGTACCGGGCGATCTCCTCTTCCGTGAGCATCTTCATCGTCACCTCGCTCCGCTCGAAGCCCGTCTTAGCTATGCCGGTCTGAGTGTCCACGAGAGCCATCCCCGTGTACACTTCGTGTGTCCTTCCGCTGAGTGTTCGCAGCATTTCGGCAGCGTCGGATTCGTCGCGCGGCTTTCCAAGAATCCTGCCGTCCAGCACGACTATGGTGTCCGCCCCCAGCACGAGCGCCTCCCTCACCCCGGACGAAACGGACTGCGCCTTGACCAGGGCGATCTCAGTCACGAAACGTGACGGTTCGTTTTGGTGCAGAGACTCCTCGTGCACGTCGGGCACGACGAGCTCGAAGTCCAGGCCTATCATCTCCAGAAGCTCGCGCCTGCGCGGAGAACCCGACGCGAGCACCAGCCTCTCCCTGGGCAGCGTCAGAAGGCCCGAGCCGGTGGCCCGGCCGCCTGGCGGCGCCGCTGCTGTGTCCCGGGGCTCCCTGTCGATGACCAGCGTCACCGGTCCGTCGTTGACCAGACTGACCTGCATCTTCTCCCTGAACACCCCCGTCCGCACTTCTATTCCGGTTTCGGCCAGCAGCGCGCAGAACGCCCCGAACACCGCCCTGGCCCGCTCCGGAGCGGCGGCAGAGCTGAAACTGGGCCGCCTGCCCTTGGAGCAATCTCCGTACAACGTGAACTGGGACACGACGAGCGCAGAACCACTCACGTCTCGCACGGACCTGTTCAGCTTCCCGTCGTCGTCCTCGAATATCCTGAGCTCGGCACATTTCCCGGCCATCCATCTCGCGTCCTGCTCGGTGTCCCCGCTCTTGACCGCCAGCAGTATCATGAGCCCGCGGCCCACGGCCGAGACCTCCATGCCGTCCACGCTCACCGACGCCGCCGCGACTCTCTGGACGACCGCCCTCATCTTCCGCCTCCTCCACCCCCGCCCCGCTCGGCGTCCGGGCCCGCGTCGGCCAGGAACGGACCGCGCTCGACCCTGGCCACACCCCTGACCGCGGAGATCGCCTTCATGACTATGTCCAGGTGGTCCAGGTTCTTCACCTCCACAACGAACTTGCCCTTGACCCGACGGCCGAGGCTCGTCATGTCGGACTGCCTTATCTCAGTGTCCGTGTCCGAGATGGCCTTCGCAATTTCCATCAGCAGATTGTGTCTGTCCGTAGCGGTGATGGACAGGTTCACCAGGAACACCGTGTGCTTGCCCACGTTCCAGTCCACGTTGATGCGCCTGCCCTTCTCCACGCGCTCGTTGAACGCGTTGGGGCAGTCCCGGCGGTGGACCGACACGCCTCTCCCCCTGGTGATGATGCCGGTTATACTGTCACCCGGTATCGGCTCGCAGCAGTGCGCGAACGACACCATCAGGTTGGATATTCCCTCTATCCGCACACAATGCCTGCGTCTCTCGGTGAGCTCCCTCAGTCTGTCTAACGGCAGAGCGCGCTGCAGCACTGACCGGGGCTTGGGAAAGAGCCTGGACACGACGTGCTCGGCGCTGGAGTCTCCCCTTCCGATCGCGGCCAGCATCTGCTCGTCGGACTGAAACCCGGCCCGCGTTGCGGCCTCGGCCAGGTCCGCCGGCATCTTCCTGCGAAGCTTCTTCAGCTCCTTCTCCAGAATCTCGCGGCCCAGGACCACGCTCCCGTCCTGCCTGGCCGCCCGCAGCCAGTGGCGTATCTTCCCGAGCCCCGCGGGGCTCTTGGCGATCTTGAGCCAGTCCTCGCTCGGTCTGGCCGACGGCGACGTGACTATCTCGACCTTATCCCCGCTGTCGAGCACGTGCCTGAGCGGAACCAGCCTTCCGTTCACCTTCGCGGAGACGCAGTGGTCCCCGACCTCGGTGTGTACGGCGTAGGCGAAGTCCAGCGCCGTGGAACCCCTGGGAAGGTGCTTCAGGTCCCCGCGCGGCGTGAACACGAACACCTCATCATGATACAGCGACTCCTTCACCAGGGACATGAACTCGACGGGGTCCGTGGTCGCTTCCTGCCATTCGGTGGCCTGCTTGACCAGCTCGCGTACCTTCTGAAGCTCTCCCCCGACCCGCACGCCTTCCTTGTACGAATAGTGAGCCGCAATTCCCAGCTCCGCGGTCCTGTGCATTTCCCTGCTCCGGATCTGGAACTCCACGTGCTCGCCGCCCGGCCCGAACACGGTCGTGTGGAGCGACTGGTACATGTTGCTCTTGGGCGTGGCTATGTAGTCCTTGAACCTCTCGAGCATGGGCGGGTACAGGTCGTGCACCAGGCCCAGGATTCTGTAGCAGTCCGCCTTGCTCGTGGTGACGATCCTGACTCCGATCAAGTCGTATATCTGCTCGAACGGGACGTTGTCCTCCTTCATCTTTCTGTAGATGCTGGCGAAATGCTTGGGCCGCCCCTCAACCTCCGCCTTGATGCCGGCCGTCGTCAGTCTCTTCGACACCGCGTCCACCAGCTCCTGGATGTAGCGCTCTCTGTCCTCTCTGGCCTGCGCCACCTTGTCCGAGATCTCGCGGTATACGCCCGGCTCGAGGAACTTGAACGCCAGGTCCTCCAGCTCCCACTTGAGCTTCCAGATGCCTAGACGGTGCGCGAGCGGCGCGTATATGTCCCGGGTTTCCTCGGCCGTATCCAGGATTCTCTTCTCGTCCAGGGAGCCCAGGGTGCGCATGTTGTGCAGCCGGTCCGCCAGCTTTATCAGGACCACCCGCACGTCCGCGGCCATTGACAGGATCATCTTGCGGAAGTACTCGGCCTGTTCGGTTTCCTTGCTGCGGAACTTGATCCCGCTGATCTTGGTCACGCCGTTGACCAGGCTGGCGACGTCGGCGCCGAACTCGCGGCCGATCTCTTCGACGCTGACCCCCACGTCCTCTATCACGTCGTGGAGGAGAGAGGAGCACAGCAGGAGCGTGTCCATCCGCCTCTCGAGCATGTCGATCTGGATGGAGGCCACCTCGACGCAGTGAGTGATGAACGGCTCTCCGGACTTCCTCAGCTGTCCGCTGTGCGCGGCGGCCGAGTACCTGAGCGCTTTCTCGACGATCGCGAGGTTCGCGCGCGGGCATCTCTTCCGCACCTTTTCCAGGAACGAAGTCAGGAGAGGCTCGGTCTGTTCGGAAGCTTGATTCATTGCCACATTCATCCGGGGCGGAAGGAGAGGCGCAATGCTCTGAAAGAGGCGGCGGCTCAGGAGGGGCGCGTCACGGGCCCTTCACGTCCTTGAGCCGCAGTTGGAGTCTCGTCCTGCCCTGCCAGGTGCTGAGCCACGGGATGTGGGCCAGCGAGACGTCTCCGTCCGCACAAGCTATCTCTTTCTCCAGATGCGCCAGGTTGAAACCAATGCACTCGGCGAAGAAACTGCCCTGCTTAACGGAGAGCCTCAGATGGCTGCCCCCGCCCACGACGGACCTGTCCAACACCTGTACGTTGGACGTCAGGAACACCGGCTCGGGGTTCCCTATGCCGAACGGGGCGAGCTGCCCCAGCATCTGCGCGAGGTTCTCGTTGACCTCCGACAGGTGCAGCTCGTAATCCAGGTAGAGTTTCGGGGTGACGTCGATGCTCCTCAGGCTCTCGTCCACGAGAGGCATGAACGCATCCCTGAACTGCTCCAGGTCCGACTTGTTAAGGGTGATACCCGCCGCGTGGCTGTGGCCGCCGTACCCGGTCAGGAACCCCTTGCATCTGGACAGGGCCCCGTACACGTCGAAACCCTCGACGCTCCTGCACGACCCTCTCGCGCTCTCACCCTCGACCGAGATCAGGACCGCAGGCCTTCTGTATCTCTCGGCCAGTCTGGACGCGACGATGCCCAGCACTCCGGGGTGCCATTTCCTGGACCACAGCACGATGCCCGGAGGCAGGTCGGTTCCGTAAGTCTTCTCGATCTTTCCGAGCGCCTGGTGGAGTGTCTCCTCATCCACCTGACGCCTTCGCGCGTTGTCGTCCTCGAGCCCCTCGGCGATTGCCTTTGCCTCGTCCGTGTCCTGGGAGAACAGCAGTCGTATCCCCGAGTCGGAATCTCCCATACGGCCGGCCGCGTTTATGCGCGGCGCGAGGAGGAACGCCACGTGCTCGCTCTCTATGCGGCGCCTGCTCAGGCCGGAGATCTCTTTCAGCGCCACGAGACCCGGCTTCTTGCTCGACTCTATAGCTCGAAGCCCCAGCTTGGTGAACACTCTGTTCTCGCCCGTGAGAGGAACCACGTCCGCCACGGTCCCGAGGGCCACCACGTCCAGGTCCTCATTCAGGTCCCTGGAGACGCCTTCGCCGGCCTTCTCGAGAAGGGCCTGAACCAATTTGTAGGCCACTCCGACCCCGGCAAGGTCGGCGAACGGATACTTTGAATCGGCCCGCTTCGGGTCGATGACCGCGCTGGCCTCGGGCATCCTGGGTCCGGGTTCGTGATGGTCCGCCACGATGACGTCTATGCCCATCGACTTCGCCAGCGCGACCTCGTCTATCGCGCCGATGCCGTTGTCCACTGTGACGATGAGAGTGGCTCCAAGCTTCTTCGCGCAGCTGACTCCCTTCTCGGACAGGCCGTAGCCGTCACGCAGCCTGTGAGGGATGACGTGATGAACTTCTCCTCCCAGCTCCTTGAGATAGGACGTCAGCAGGTACACCGCCGTGATGCCGTCCACGTCGTAGTCGCCGAAGACCATCATTCGCTCGTGGTCGCGCACGGCGCGCAGGATCCTGTCCACCGCCTTGTCCATGTCCGGGAGCAGGAACGGGTCGTGGAGAGAGGAAATGCTGGGATTCAGAAACTGCGCCGCGCTCTCGGGGGTTTCTACTCCCCTGGCCACCAGAATCGCGGCGAAAGCCCGGGGCGAGCAGAGCGCGCCGGCGAGCTCGTTCACGGTGTTCTGGGACGGCTCGGTGGGCCTGACCCACCGCGGCCTCAATCCTCCCGCCGCGCTAACGGAATGTCTGCCCGAATAGACCAAGCGAACCTCCAGATGTGCCCTTCGAGTCGGTGCGAAGTGCCCCAATAACAAACAGGCCGGCGGAAGTCGTAAGCCGGGTTCTGTCGGACGCCTCCTCGAGGCCTCGAGAGCCGAACGAGGACGCGAACCGTGGTGACCATTTATCTGGGACGCGCGTTGCCGCGCGCCTCGAGCAACCTACCCGAGAGTCATGCGAGGCGGGCCACCTCTTCTCTCCTATTCGGTCTTGCTCCGGGTGGGGTTTGCCTAGCTGCCGGCGTCGCCGCCAGCACTGGTGAGCTCTTACCTCGCCGTTTCACCCTTACCCGCGGCTAACGCCGCGGGCGGTCTATTTTCTGTGGCACTTTCCTTGGGATTTCTCCCACTGGGTGTTACCCAGCACCCTGCCCTACGGAGCCCGGACTTTCCTCCGGCTGACCCTGCGGCCAGCCAGCGGTCACCTGCCTTCCACCGGCCCTTGGATTCTAACACGCGGAGAGGGTTACGGCAAGCGTCGAGCCGTGAATTGCGACGCCGGATGCGCTACACGAAGTGACCCAGCCACAGGAAGAAGGCTATGGCGACAGCGTGCAGGATGATCCAGCCGGGTCCGCCCCTGACGAAATACCTCACGATCACCTCCAGATGAGATGGCCCAGCGTGAACACCACCGAGATGTAGATTATGTGGCGAGTCCACCAGCCGGGCGTGAACATCCTGCCCATTCCGGACGGAAGATATGTAAGCAGTATTCGCTGGCCGATGAACAGCTTGGCGAACGCTATCAGCACGTCCGGGAGAAGAGTGCGGGTGAACACACTACCCAAAGTGAGAGGTGCCTGAAGCCCCTCCACGCTGACATAGGTCATCAGCACCATCCCGATGACCGCGCTCATGCCGTTGAGGAGGTAACCCAGTATCAGCGTCCTGCGGAACCACAGAAGGACGGGCGTCAGCAGTACGCTCACCAGCCCCACTGAAAACGGAACAAAGTTCTCGGCCTCTCTGATGCCCGCGGCGTCCGGCACGACCGAATGGATTCGATAATGCAGCAGCCATCCGCCCAAGGACACCAACGCCAACGCGGCTATCAGTCCCGTGGTCTCTTTCTTGTGTGATGTCACTTCCTGCCTCCCTGGAGAATCTCCCCGGTGCCGACCTCTCCCGCCGGCCAAGCCGCGCGCCGAGAGGAATCTCAGCTCAATGGCTGAGCAGTGTCGGCGCCCGCCCCTCGCTCGTCCTTCACACCCAGGAAGCTGTCGACCGCCCTGTTGGCCAGCCGGTCCGCATCCCTGTTGTTCTCGCGTTGGACGTGCGTGAAGCCCACGACGGCGAAACCTTGCGCCAACCTCCGTGCCTCCGCGAAAAGCTCCTTCAGCTTCACGTCCTTGACCTTGTACTCCCCCTTCATCTGCCTCACCACGAGCTCGCTGTCTGTCCTGACGGCCACCTCGCGCGCTCCCATGCCGGCGGCCTCACGCAGGCCGTCTATGAGCGCCGTGTATTCGGCCACGTTGTTCGTCGCGGTTCCCAGGTACCTGGCCTTCTCCAGAATAGTCCTGCCGTCGGCGTCCAGGATGATGACGCCGCTGCCGGCCGGGCCGGGGTTGCCCCTGGCGCATCCGTCCGTCAGAATCGACACCTTCTGAGGCCCTTCCTGCCAAAGTCTCTGGCCAATCTGCAAACGTTCGCTCCTTGACTAGCGGGCCGCGACCGTGCCGGTCACCGCGCAGCGCTCCATGCGGAGTCTGCCGCGCCCGCCGCTGTCACTGCCCGCTCTCCTCGGTCCAGACGAGCAGTCTCCCGCAAGTCTCGCACGTTCTGACCTGGAGGCCCTTGCGGATTTCGTTCAATGTCTGCGGTGGCAGGTTCGTGCGGCAGGTGCCGCACGCCTTGTCTCTCACGGACGTCACGGCCATCCCACCCTTGCCCTCAGACACTCTCTCGTACCGCGAGCGCACCGGAGAGCTCAGCTTCGCCACAAGCGCCGACCTCTCGCTTTCCTCGACCGCCAGCCCCCGCTTCGCCTGCTCCAGCTCCGCCTCGCGCTGCCGTTTCTCCTCGGCCGCCGCGGCTTCCTCACGCGCTATCTTGCCCTCGAACTCCTTCAGTTCCTTCACGGAGCTCTCTTCCTGTTCCATTATCTCTATGATCTCGCCCTCCGCCTGCGAGCGTTTCTCCTTCAGGAGCGCTATCTCGCGAAGAAGGGCCTGGTACTGCTTGTTGTCGTTGACCGCGTACTGATCCAGCTCGAACTTGTGGATTCTCGCGGTGAAGTCCTCGACCTCTTTCTCCTTGGACCGCCTCTTCACTTTCAGCTCTTCCTGCCTCGTCCGCTTCTTCCCGGCGTCCTCCCGCATCAGCTCGACCTTCCTTGTGAGCTCCGCGAGCTGCTCCGGGACGAGCTCGATCAGGGTGCTGAGGCTTCCGATTCTGGCGTCAACGTCCTTGAGCCGAACGAGAGCGGCAATCTCGTCTGTCATCTGACGGACCAACTCCTTCCATAAACAGAAAAGGCGTGCGGGGGAGCGCACACCTCTCTCGGGACCGGGCTCTCGTGTGAGAGCCGAATCTTGTGAGGACATTCTTCATTCAGACGTCGAACACCTCGTTATTGTCATGGTGGGCGGAACAGGGCTTGAACCTGTGGCCCCCGGCTTGTGACGCCGGTGCTCTCCCAACTGAGCTATCCGCCCTTTTTGGTGGGCCCACTTGGATTCGAACCAAGGACCGACCGGTTATGAGCCGGTAGCTCTGACCAGCTGAGCTATGGGCCCATCGTGCGCATCTGGTCAACTTATCACAACCCGGTCTGGCGCGTCAAGCCGCCAGTCAACAAAAGGGCTGCCCGCGCGTTCGGGCCGTGCCCGACGAGCCCGGCCCTAGGTCGTCATCTCCATGTAGGCTCGGAGCCTCCTGCTGCGCGTGGGGTGCCTGAGCTTGCGGAGCGCCTTGGCCTCTATCTGCCTGATTCGCTCCCTCGTGACGTTGAAGAAAGCGCCCACTTCCTCCAGGGTCCTGGGACAGCCGTCTTCAGTCAGGCCGAATCGCAGCCTGATGACCTTGGCCTCCCTCTTGCTCAAAGTCTCGAGGACCTCGCTCACCTCGTCTTTCAGCATGGAATACGTGGCCGACCTCGCGGGCGAAACCACGCTCGTATCTTCGATTATGTCTCCGAGACTGCTGTCGTCGTCCTCTCCCATCGGCCTGTCGAGCGAGACCGGCTCCTGCGACGCCTTGAGGATGCTCTTGACCTTGTCCAGAGGATAGTCCAGCTTCTCCGCGATCTCTTCCGGAGCCGGCTCCCGGCCGAACTCCTGCACCAGTCTGCGCGAAGTGCGCATCACCTTGTTTATGGCCTCGATCATGTGGACCGGGACGCGGATGGTCCTGGCCTGGTCGGCGATGGCCCTGGTGATGGCCTGTCTTATCCACCACGTGGCGTACGTGCTGAACTTGTAGCCCTTCCGGTAGTCGAACTTGTCCACGGCTCTCATCAGGCCGCTGTTGCCCTCCTGGATGAGGTCCAGGAACTCCAGCCCCCTGTTCGTGTAGCGCTTGGCGATGCTGATGACGAGCCTCACGTTGGCCTCAATCATCTCTTTCTTGGCCTTGTCCCTGAGATGCTCTCCGTCCCTTATCTGGCCCACAACGGTGATCAGGGCCTCCCTGGACATCCTGGCCTCCAGTTCGACCCTCCTCACTTTGCGCTTGCTGTTCTTTATGCGCTTCACGGCCGACAGGAGCACCTCGGGCGATTTCCTGGCCTGCCTGGCCACCTTGGAAGCTTCTTTCTTCCCCTTCCGAATCCTCCTGGCGTAAACGTTCAGCCCCTCCATAGTGAGCCCGACCTCGGCCAGGGTCGCGGCCACCTCCTCGTCCGCCTCCACAATACGCGCGGCCAGCCCTTTGAGCCGCAGCGCGAACCTCTCCACCAGCCTCGGGTTGAACGTAAGTCTGTTCAGCTCGGCCTGTATCTTCTCCTGCAGTTTCGCGATATTGACGTTGAGCAGCGCCCGCTTCTTCTCGGGCGTCTTCTTCGTCACCCTGGCCTTGCATTTCTCCAGGGCGGCGTGGCACCGCACGACCCTCCTCACCGCCGTCATGACCTTCTGCTTCTCGCGCTTGGCCGAGAAATCCGGGCTCCAGCTCCCCACATCCACCTGTATGAAGTCCTCGACCTTCATCTTACCGACGCCCAGTTTCTTCGCCATGGCGGAAAGCTCGTTCACCGCGGTGGCCGTCCGGAACATCGCGTTCACCACCATGGCCTCGCCCTGCTCTATCCGCTTGGCGATCTCGACCTCGCCTTCCCTGTCCAGCAGCGGCACTCTGCCCATCTCCCGCAGGTACATCCGGACGGGGTCGTCGAAGCGCACCGGCTGGGCCGCCATCATTCGGCTCTCGGCCTTTCGTTGCTCGAACCGCTTCTGCTTCTTCAGCTTCTCCTGCGCCGCGTCGACCGTGTCGAACACTTCGATCTTCATCGAAGTGAGCGAAATATAGATCTCGTCCATTTCGTCAGGAGAAGCGTCCTCGTCCAGCAAGGACTCTATCTGGTCGTGCGTTATGAAGCTCTGCTTCAACGCCAGAGTCCTGACCTCGTCGAGTGTCTGCTGTTTCTTCTTCTCCTTGTCCTTGTCCATCTAGCGGTCTCCTCCTGGGCCGAACGTGATCAACCGAGGGCTTCCTCGCGGGCGCCGTTAAGCGAGCTTCTCTCGACGACAAGCTCCTGCAGTTTCGAGAGAAGCACGTGCATCTCCTTCGAGTCAGAGGACATCTCTTTCTTCCTGATTTCCTCCTCGGTGCTCTTTATGGACTCGTTGAGCCAACGAATCCGCAGTTTCCTCACGTAATCCGCGAAAACGTCAAGCGGCTCCTCGTAGCCGTAGTCTTCCTCCAGCATGACCGAAGAAAGCAGGTTCCTGACCTCGGCGTTCTGGGCCGCGTTGAGCAGCCTCGCCAGGTCCGGCTCTTTCAAGCTCTTCATGCTTTTGAGCAGGACGAACGCCTCCCTGCACGGGACGCACTTGAAATACTGCTCGTTCAGGGACTCCCGGGCCGCCTTGAGCAGGGACTCGTTTTCCAGAATGAGCTTCACGAGCTCCCGCTCCACTCTGTCCACGGACCCGGCGGCCAGACGCCCTCCCTCCGCGCCTACGAGCACCTTCTTACGCAGGCGGTTTGCCTCGTAGGCGATGGTGTTCTCGTCGAACCGGAGACTCTCGGACCCTTCCTGAATCTGGAGCCTTCTGTATATGGGGTCATCGATCAGCGCGTAGACTTCTATCAAAGACCGTATGTTGCTCTCCCGGTCCGTGCCCTCCGGCGCGGTCCGCAGCGCGAATTCGGTCACGCTCCAGGCGCCGTCCACGAGCTTCTGCATCGCCTCGGCACCCTCGTCCCTGACGAAGCTGTCCGGGTCGTGCCCGGACGGCAGGCACACCAGCCGCGCCTTGAGGCCCGACTCCACGAACACCCGAAGCGCCCTGCGGGCGGCGTTTATGCCCGCATCGTCGCCGTCGTAGATGAGCACCGCGTCCGTCGTGTAGCGCCTCAGGACCTTCGCCTGCTCGGCCGTAAAGGCGGTGCCGCAGCTCGCCACCACGTGCTGGAAGCCGCACTGGAAGAGGGCCAGGAGGTCCATGTACCCTTCCACCACTAGCGCAGATTCCCTGGCTCGCATCGAGCGCTTGGCCTGGTACAGCCCGTACAGCACGTTGCCCTTCTGAAACACCGGCGAATCGGAAGAGTTGATGTACTTGGGCTGCGCCTCGTCGAACGCGCGGCCTCCGAACCCTATGGCCTTTCCGCCGGGGCTGAGTATGGGAAACATCAGCCTGTCCCTAAACCTGTCGTAGACCCCGCTCCCGCTTTCGCGCGGGACAAGGAGCCCTGCCTGGACGAGTATCGCCTCGGGAAAGTACTTTCGGGCCGTGCTCAGAAACCCGTCCCAACCGGGCTGGGCGTAACCCAGCGAGAACTCCTCCTGAGTGTTCTGCGCCACTCCCCGCGTTTCCAGGTATTCTTTGGCCTTCTTCCCGGCAGGAGACGCCAGCTGTTTACTGTAGAAGCTGGTGGCGTACTCCAGAGCCGACAGGAGGCTCGCTGTCAGACTGTCCGTCTCGGAGCGCTCGCGCGGAAGCTCTATTCCCTTTCTCTTGGCCAGTGAGCGCAGGGCCTCGACGAAAGAGAGGTTCTCCACCTGCATCACGAATGAGATCACGTTTCCGCCGGCCCCGCATCCGAAGCAGTGGTAGACCTGCTTCGCCGGGCTCACGGTGAAGGACGGCGTACGCTCGGAGTGAAACGGGCAGAGCCCCTTGAAGTTCTGCCCCGACTTCTTGAGCGAGACGTGCTCGCCCACGATCTCCACCACGTCGCAGGCTTCCCTGACCTTCTCGATTATCTCCTGAGAAAACCGCATCATGTCGCAAGCTCCACAACCGTGACGCCGGCGCCGCCCTCGTTCAGCTCTCCCAGTCTGTATTTCTTGACGAACGTACACGCGGAAAGCGCTTCCTGCACTCTCTCCCTAAGGATGCCCTTGCCCTTGCCGTGGATGATCGTCACCCGGGCTATCCCCCTGAGCATCGCGCCGTCCAGGTATTTATCCAGAGAATCAAGGGCCTCGTCCGCCAGGAACCCACGGAGGTCGAGCGACGCCGAGAAAGTTTCGTCCGACGCGGGCCCCGCGGCCACGACCCTTTCAGTGTGCTCTTTTTCGTCTGGAGCGGGCCCCAGCCTCGAGACGTGGGTGTCGATGCGCACACCCTTTCTCTCGACCTTCACCCTGCCCTCGCGGTCCGGCGCAGAAACAACCGTGACCACTGAATCGATGTCCTGCGCCCAGACCTTCATACCCTCTTCCACGCTCAAAGGTTTCACCGCCGGCACGGGCCTGCTGCGGGGGCTTTCGTCCATGGCCAGCACCTGGTCCGCCTCGTCGATGGTGCGCTTGAGCCGTGCAAGCTCCGCCGGCTTCGCAGCCGCCGACTTGAGCTCCTCCTTGACGCTTCGGGCCAGGGTTCTGGCCTCGTTGAGGAGCGCCCTGGCCTCTCTGGCCGCCCTTGCCTTGAGCTCCTTCCTCTCTTCCTCGTACTGGGCCAGTTTCGTCTCGTATTCCTTTACGAGCTCGCCCAGCTTCCTGGTCCCGCTCGAGAGGGTGTCCTTCTCCCTCTGGGCCTCGCGCTTGAGCGCCTCCAGCTCCGCCAGGAGGTCCGCAGTCTGCCGGTCCTCCCTGCTGAGCGACGCCCTGGCCCGGTCCACCACTCGCTCGCTGAGCCCCATCTTGGCCGCCGTCTCTATCGCGCGGCTCTGTCCGGGAATCCCGACCTCCAGCCGGTAGAGCGGCTTCAGTGTCAGCGGGTCGAAGGCCATCGAGGCGTTCCGCATTCCCTTGCTCGACGCCACAAAACTCTTGAGCGAGCCCAGGTGCGTGGTCGCGATACTCATCGCGCCCTTCTCCTCGAGCTCCTCAAGGACCGACTTGGCTAGCGCAGCGCCCTCGATGGGGTCCGTTCCGGCGCCCAGCTCGTCTATGAGGACCAGGGACGACGAATCAGACTCGTCCAGCGCCGTCGCGACCTGCCTCATGTGAGACGCGAAAGTGCTCAACTGTTCTTCTATTGACTGTTCGTCTCCTATGTCACAGAACACGCGGGTGAACACCGGGATCTCTGTCCCGTCCAGTCCCGGCACGTGAAACCCGGCCTTCATCATCAGCGCGAGCAGCCCCAGCGTCTTGAGCGCGACAGTCTTTCCGCCCATGTTTGGCCCGCTGATGAGGAGCACCCTCTCGCCCGTTTCCATTTCCAGGTCGAGCGGGCACACGTCGAAACCCCTTTCCTTGCCCTGCAGGAGCAGAATCGGGTGCCGCGCGCCCCGCATCCTGAGACGTCCGTCGCGCGCGATGACCGGGCAGACCGCCGACAGCTCCATCGCGAGCCGCGCCCTGGCCAGCACCGCGTCCAGCTTCGTCATGGCCGCCAGCGCCCGCACCAGCTCCGGCGAGCACTGTCTCACCGAGGACGACAGTTCTTTCAGGATCCTGAGTATTTCGTCCTTTTCCTCGGCCCTGAGACGACTCAGGGTGTTGTTCACTTCCACCGCCTGCAGGGGCTCGAAGTATAGGCCCGCGCCGCTGGCGGACTGATCGTGGACGATCCCCTTCTGTCTCTTTTTCGACTGCGCGGGGATGAGCACCATGTACCTGTCGCTCCTCAGAGTCGGAAACGACTCCAAAGGAGAGCCCATCGACTCCAGAAACGCGGTCAGGAGTGTCCGCGCCTTTTCCCTGTTCTTTTCGATGTCGTGTCTGAGCGCTTTGAGCGCGGGGCTCGCCCCGTCCAGCACCTCGCCCGCCGGGTCGATGCACCGGTCTATCCTGTGCGCGAGGTCCTCCTCCAGGGAGATGGGCTCCACCAGCTCGTGTGAAAGAGGACATCCCGCTCTCGCGGACTTGAAGAACTTCAGCGCTCTCGATGCGACGTGAAGAAACTGCGCCACCTCCAGCAGCTGGCGGGGTTCGAGGACCGAACCTTCGACCCTCACCTTTTCCAGCTGCGGCCGGATGTCCGCGAACGCCAGCCCGGGAACGCCGGACGAGGACATCAACGCGGAGCGGAGCTCCGAGGTCCAGGCCAACTCTCTTTCGATGTGCGCGGGGTCGGACGAGAGGTCCAGCCTGCGAACTGCTTCGGCGCCCGGGACCGACTGGGCCTTCTGCGCGGCGAGGGCCACCGTCTTTGGAAGCTCGAGAACTTCCAGGGAATGTGAATCAAGCTGGTTCAGTTCTTCCTGCAACTCGACGCCGCCCCCAAAGCAATGCTCATGAGCAACTAGGAAGAGCTCTCAAAGACGCACGATTCGTTAGGAGACCCAGAAACACTCAAGGGAAAGCAACACAAAAAGCAGATAACCAGGTCAGCTCCTGGGTATAGAAACCCCACGCTGCGCCACTGGCGCGCAGCCCATGGACGTAGTTTGTTGCCTTCTGGGACGGAGAAAACGGGACAAGTTGTCAGCGAAGAACCCTGTTCGGTTGCCGAACCCCGGGGCCCTCTCCTACTGTCAGTAATCCTGGCGCCTGGCGCTCTCTTTTCTCCTGGCAGCGTTCATCTTTCGCTTGCGTCTTTCACTCGGTTTCTCAAAATGCTGATGTTTTCTGAGGTCGGAGAGAATTCCCGCCTTTTCGCACTTCTTTTTGAAACGCCGCAACGCACTCTCAAAAGACTCGTTATCCCTTAGCCGAATACCCGGCATGCAACAGATCACCCTCCTCAGCACGCGTTATGGACCACAACGAGGTTGTGACGTGGGCAAAAAAATGAGACCCCGAAAGTCTCTATTTACAATGTAGCATCCAAATACACATCTGTCAACCCCTGTGTGTCAAAAATCGCCACAGAGGAGACATATATTCTCTATCTATATCTATCACAATGCATTAGGGCTGTTCGGCAAGGCCGGCGCGTCAGAGCGCGTCTCCCCTGCGGCTTGGAGCAGCCCGTAACCCTCAGAGTCCCAACAGGAAAGACAGTCTGTCTACCAGGACTGCCGCGGCAGTCTCGGTCCGCAGCCGTGCTCGCCCGAGCGAGACCCGCGTTCCGGGGAGGCTCATCAGACGCAGGACCTCCTCCGGTGTGAACCCGCCCTCCGGACCCACGCAGGCCACCAGCCTCTTTTTCTTGAGTCCCTCGAGCGTGAGCGCCAGCAGGCTTCCGCCGGAGGGGTCCGCCACAACGAACGCGGAATCTGGTCCGGCCAGTCCGGCCAGCGACTCGACCGGCAGCGGGTCTTCAACGCGCGGCAGGAAAACCCTCGACGATTGAGTCATGGCCCCGGCCGCGATGCGCCGCCATCTGTCCAGCCTCGCCGCCGAGACTCCCTTGGCCGAAAGCGACCTCGAAGTGAGAAGCGGCACCACCGCGCGCGCTCCCAGTTCCGCGCATTTCTCCACCAGGTCGTCCATGCGCGTGGCCCGAATGAGGCCCGCCGCTACCCACAGCTCGGGAACGGGCGCTTCGACTCGTTCAGTCGAGCGTATCTCGCCTGTCACGCGGCCAGGCGTGCACTCGACGAGCTCGACCGCGTGCCTCGCGCCCTCTCCGTCCACGACGTGGAGAACGTCTCCGGGCCTGCGGCGAAGCACAACCGAGATGTGCTTTGCCTCGGGCCCGCTGATCACGACCTTCGAGCTCTCAAAGGCGTCCGGCGGAGCGTAGAAGCTCTCCCCGAACTTACTGCTGCCTTCCATTCGGACTCCGGCGGCCGGACATTCGACTTGCGCGAACCGCGATTTATGACTCTTCCTCGGATTCGGAGCGCGGAGCGCCGTGTCTGCGCCGCACCGAGCCTCCGTCTCTTCCCGGCCCGGTCTTGTCGTTCCGGGACAGCTCTTCCATGAGCTCCTTTTCCCTGCCGCTCAGCTTCGAGGGTGTCCTCACCTGCACTCGCACGAGCTGGTCTCCGCGTCTGTGCCCGTGGAGACTCCGGATGCCCTTTCCCGAGAGCTTGAGCACGCTCCCCGACTGTGTGCCGGCCGACACCTTCACCTCTTCGGTTCCGCGCAGGGACGGGACTTCCAGCTTTGTGCCCAGGGCCGCCTGGCTGAACGATATCTCGACGTCGCAGAGGACGCTGTCGCCGTCCCTCTCGAACACGTCGTGCGGACTCTCTTCCAGGAAAACGATGAGGTCTCCGGCCGGGCCGCCCTGCGGACCCGCGTTCCCGAGTCCCCTCTTCGGAATGTAGTTACCAGTGGACACTCCGCCGGGGATCTCGACCTCGACTGTCTCCTGCGTCTGCGTGCGCCCCTGGCCGCGGCACTTGTGGCAGGGGTCCTTGACGACGCTGCCCCTGCCTCCGCACCTTGCGCACGGGGCCACGCTCATGAACTGCCCGAAGAACGTGCGCTGCACGTGCTTGATCTGGCCCGTTCCCTGACACGCCTGACAGGTGGTCTTGCCCGTGCCCGGGGCCGCGCCCGAACCGCCGCACTCGTCACATTTCCCGAGCCGCTTCAGCCGGACCGTCTTTCGGGTTCCGTCCGCGATCTCCTCCAGGGTGAGTGACAGCGTGATGCGGATGTCGCTGCCGCGCGTGTCGACCGAGGCGCTCGACTGTCCGCCGAAAATGTCGCCGAACCCGAAGTCGCCGAAGTCGCGCATGAAGGCGCGGAGCGCGTCGGCAAGGTCGAACCCTCCGAACCCGAAGTCGACTCCGGCGCCCCTGGACAAGCCGGCGTGCCCGTACGTGTCGTACAGCGACCTCTTGTCCGCGTCGCGCAGGATTTCGTAGGCCTGGGTGGCCTCTTTGAACTTTTCCTCTGAGGATGTGTCGCCGGGGTTTCTGTCAGGGTGGTACTTCAGGGCGAGCGCCCTGTAGGCCTTCTTGACCTCTTCGACCGAGGCCTCTCGGGGAAGGCCGAGGATGTCGTAGTAGTCTCTCTTTTTCGTCATTTCTCTATTGGGGTCCTGCCCCGGGAGCCTTGCCGCGGCGCTGGAGCTCCGCCCGCCTTGCCGTCCCGTGAGCAGGCGCCTACCGCACGAGATGGAACAGCCTGTCAAACCTCGGGAAGTGCTTCTCGTTGTTCCAGGACCAGTACAGTATAAGGGCCTTGCCCTTTATCAGGTTGGCGTCGAGCGGCCCCCAGAACCGGCTGTCGTGACTGTTGTCCCTGTTGTCCCCCATCATGAAAAAGTAACCCTGGGGGACGTAGATCGGGTCCATGTTGTCTCTTGGCGAGATCTCTTTGGGAAACACCCGGGCGTCGGTGTGGAGTGTGTAGGGCTCGTCCAGCGGCACCCCGTCAACGTACACCACCTTGTTCCTGATCTCGACCGTCTGCCCCGGGATCGCGACGCACCTCTTTATGAAGTCTCTCCTCAAGTCGAGGGGATACTTGAACACTATCACGTCACCCGGCAGGGGCGGACGCACCTCGGGGAATCTCACGTCCGTAAACGGGACCCTGGCGCCATAGATGAACTTATTGACGAACAGGAAGTCACCCACGAGCAGAGTGTCCTGCATGGAGCCCGTCGGGATCCTGAACGCCTGGACCACGAACGCCCTCACGACCAGAGTGAGAACGACGGCTATGACAATCGCCTCGGCGTATTCTCTGAGCGTTGATTTCCTGTTTGACTTTGCAGTTGCCTTATCAGCCATTTCGCAGACCCCCGAGATCCATTCGTTTGTTCGTGCGGTCGGACTCTCCAGACGATTCGCGGCCGACGCCGCCGGCCGAACCGCCAAGCCCGCGGCCCCCACGGCCGGGCTACGTCTTGTCTCCGACCTTCAGCACGGCCAGGAACGCCTCCTGCGGCACGTGTACGTGCCCCAGCTGTTTCATCTTCTTCTTCCCGGCCTTCTGCTTTTCGAGGAGCTTCCTCTTCCTGGTGATGTCGCCGCCATAGCACTTGCCGGTGACGTTCTTCCTGAGGGCTCCTATCGTCTCCCTGGCGATGACCTTGTTTCCGACTGCCGCCTGAATCGCCACCAGGAACATCTGCTTCGGTATCAGCTCCTTCAGGCGGGCGGCCATGTCCCTGGCCCACGCGTAAGCCTTGTCCTGGTGGATGATGGCGGAGAACGCGTCGATGGGGTCGCCGTTCAACAGTATGTCCATCTTTACCAGTTTCGACTCTCTGTATCCACAGAATTCATAGTCGAAGGAGGCGTAACCCCTCGATACTGATTTTAGCCTATCGTGAAAGTCCAACACAATCTCTGAAAGCGGGAGCTCGTAGGCCATCTGGACCGTGGTCTCGCTCAAGTAGTGCATCCCACAGTGTATACCCCGCTTCTCGGAGCAAAGTTGCAGGACGTTCCCCAAGTAATCGGAAGGCGTAAGCACTTCCGCAATCACGTACGGCTCCTCCACGGACAGGATGTCCCCCTGAGCCGGCATCTTGCTCGGGTTCTCGACGTACACGGACCCGCCTTCTTTGAGGTTTACCCGCACCTCCACGTTCGGAGCCGTCGCGATGAGCGACACTCCGTACTCCCGCTCCAGCCTCTCCTTCACTATCTCCATGTGGAGAAGCCCCAGGAACCCACACCTGAACCCCAGGCCCAGCGCCTCAGACCTCTCCGGCTCGTATATCAGCGACGCGTCGTTGAGCTGGAGCTTGCCAAGCGCGTCTCTGAGCGGCTCGAACTCAGCGTTCTCGACCGGGTGTATGCCGCAGAACACCATCGGCTTGACCTGCCGGTAGCCCGGAAGCGGAGCCACGTCCAGGGACTCGGCGCCGGTCACGGTGTCCCCCACCTTGGCGTCCATGACGCGCTTTATGCCCGCCATCAAGTAGCCCACGTCTCCGGCGCGCAGGGCCTTCGTGGAGAGCATGGAGGGTTTGAACACTCCCAGCTCTGTGACCTCGAACTCCGCCCCGCTGGCGATGAACCTCACCTTCTTGCCCACGCTCAGAGACCCTTCCATCACCCTCAGGTAGGTGACGACACCCCTGAACTGGTCGAACTCGGAGTCGAACACCAGCGCCCGCAAGTGGGCCCTGTCCGAACCCGTCGGATGAGGCACCTCGCGCACCACTCTATCCAGCACCTCTCTCACGCCCTGCCCCGTCCTCGCGCTGCAGAGGCCGACCTCCATGTCGGCCCCCAGAAGCGACGAAAGCTGCTTCGTGGCAAGGTCCGCCCTGGCCGCGGGCGCGTCTATCTTGTTGATGACCGGGATGATCTTGAGCCCCACTTCCCTGGCCATGTTGAGGTTGCTCAGGGTCTGCGCCTGGACGCCCTGGGTCGCGTCCACCAGCAGAAGAGCGCCCTCGCACGCGGCCAGACTCCTCGAGACCTCGTAGGAGAAGTCCACGTGTCCCGGCGTGTCTATAAGGTTCAGGACATACTCCACGCCGCCCACGGCGTAGTGCATCGTCACCGGATGCGACTTGATGGTGATGCCCCTCTCGCGCTCCAGGTCCATGTCGTCCAGCACCTGCTCGCGCATCTTATCCTTGGCGATGGTGCCGGTCAGCTCCAGGAACCTGTCCGCCAGAGTAGACTTCCCGTGGTCTATGTGGGCGATGATGCAGAAGTTCCTTACGTTCTCGGAACGATTCGTCATTGTTTTCGTCCTGTCCGATGCGATTGAACAGCCGGCGCGGCTGGCGGCCACTGCCGCGGCGTCAGAACCCGTAATTCAGGCACACGAAGCCGCCGGCGGAGAACTGGCCCGGCTGAAACGAAACCGTCACTTTCTCGCGGCGCCCGTCTGCCGCGCCCCGTCCGGCGCCCCCCTGCCCTGGGTCACCCTGCTTGCCGCTACCGGGCCCGGGGTCGCGGAACTCATCCTCGAAGGTGATGAGGTTGGCGTCCACGTATGCGTCCGCGAGACTGAACAGCACAAGCCCCACTGTCCACCAGGTGAATGACTCCTGTCTCTCGAAATGCCTTTCGTACTCCGCATACAACTCGGCCGCACGGACGTCGTCGGACTCGGCGAGGTGCTTGTCGTAGGCCCTCGACGCCGCCCGCGACTCCGTGTATATCATGCCCAGAAACGCGCCTTCCGCCACGAACATGGCGAGCGCCTTCAGAGACTTCCCGTTGCAGAGCTGTCCCCAGCCCGGGTACACGAGCGAGCGCAGCACTACGCGGTACGACGGCTCAACGTGTCGCTCCTTCCCGGCCTTCGTCGCCTTGGCGCGCTTCTCCGCCGTCACCTGCCAAACGGCGACCGACTCGGCGGCCGCGGTTCCAGCCGGCACCTTCAACACGACACTCGAGTCGGAGGCGACCGGCACAACCACAGTCGACTCGGGCACCGCCTCCCCAACCGCGGCAGAGTCCGTCACAGCCGGCGGCTGCGCGACTGCCGTAGACTCCGACGCCGCCGGCACGAACTCGGCCGACAAGGGCGCGGAGGTCAGCAAAATCGCCGGGAAAACCGCAGGCAGGCAGAACCGAAGGAGGAGTCGTGTCCGCAGCGGGCGCTGTGTCGCCGGACGAATTCGTGTGCTAGGGAGATCTTTCAGCTACCGTCACCTCTTCATCACATATTTGGCGGGAACGTGTGGGAATCGAACCCACCTCGGACGTTATTAGCGCCCGACGTAAGGATTTGAAGTCCTTGGAGTCCACCAGAACTCATCCGCTCCCGCATCACAACTTTGCCCGGCCGCGCGTCTGCGCGACCGACCACCATTCCCTACTCCGCCGCGTCCGCGCGCGCCGGAACCTCACCACGCTAGTACACCACAAGCGGCGTTCTCTCTCGACGAACCACTTCTCCTATGACCTCGGCCGTGTCTCCGTTTCTCCTGATGCTCTTTACGAGTGCAGGCGCCTTCCTGGCCGGCACGCTCACCAGCAGGCCGCCCGAGGTCTGCGGGTCGCACATGGCGTAGACGAGCTCGTCCGTCACGCCCGGCCTCACCCCTACCTTCCCGGACAGGAACTTGTGCACGGACGTCAACCCTCCCGGGAACACTCCGTTCCCGATGAGACCCAGGACGGGCTCCAAGAGCGGAACCGCGATCGAGTCTATCCTCAGAGTCTGCTTGCTGGCCTGCGCCATTTCGCAAGCGTGGCCGAGGAGTCCGAAGCCGGTCACGTCCGTGCAGGCATTCACGCCCGCCCTGACCACGGCCGCCGACGCCCACTTGTTGAGTCTGGTCATTTGTTTTGTGATGATCTTTTCCCATTTCGCCGGGAGCTTCCCGGCCCTGAGAGCGGTGCTCATGACGCCTATGCCCAGCGGCTTCGTCAGCACGAGAGCGTCACCCGGCATGGCGCCGGACTTGAGCAGGATTCTCTTCGGGTCGACTGTACCGGTGACCGCGAACCCGAATTTCATTTCTTTGTCCCTGACCGAATGCCCTCCCAGGAGCTCAACACCGGCCTCCCGGAGCTTATCCAGTCCTCCGGTCAGTATCTTGCCCAGGATGCGCATGTCCATGTCGTCGGACGGAAAACACACTACCGAAAGAGCGCTCACCGGCGTCCCGCCCATGGCGTATATGTCGCTGACCGCGTTTGCGGCGGCGACCGCGCCGTAGTCGTACGGGTCGTCCACTATGGGCGTAAAGAAGTCCACCGTGTGAACGAGCGCCAGGTCTTTCCGGATCAGGTACACCCCGGCGTCGTCCAGCACGTCAAGTCCGGCCAGGACTTTCCGGCTTCTCGTCTTCCGCTGAATGCGCGCCATCACTTTCTCTAGGTCACCCGGACCTATCTTGGACGCTCACCCAGCGCAGGACACTTTGGACGTGAGTCTTATGATCTCTTTCCTGGTCATCTGTCCTCTTTGTCTCCGAGGCCGCTCCGGTGCACCGGGCCGCGGCCCCTTCTCCGCATGCGGTCGCCGCTCACTTGCAGCACGATGGCCCTTCCTTCACCGCAACGACGTCTATCTCGACCCTCGCCCCCTTGGGCAGGGCTCCCACCTGGACAGTCGAGCGCGCCGGGAACGGCTCCGACAAGTATTCGCCGTAGACCTCGTTCATCGCCCCGAACTCGCCCAGGTCAATCATGAAAACCGTGGTTTTGACCACGTCCTTGAAGCTGTAACCCGCCGCGCCAAGCACCGCCTTCAAGTTCTCCATGACGCGGCGCGTCTGCTCCTTGATCCCGCCCGCCACCATCGTGGCAGTACCGGGGTCGAGCGGAATCTGGCCCGCGCTGAAAAGCGTCTCCAGCGGCTTCACGACGATCGCCTGGCTGTATGGCCCCACAGGAGCGGGCGCCGAATCAGACCTTACTGCCTTTGCCATCTGTCCTCCGTGAGAAATCGATTACTCGTCAAACTGCGCCGGCCGGGACAAGCACGCCGCCAGGCGCGCATTGCGTCACCGCCGCCGTTCACACGGCGCACGGCCGGCACGCCACTGGTCCGGCACAGTACGCACGGCGCCGGAAGCCCGCCCAGACAAAAAACGGCACAGCCATTCTACTCGACAGTGACACTCTTGGCAAGGTTGCGCGGCTGGTCCACGTCGCAGCCCCTGTGGACCGCGATATAGTAGGCCAGAAGCTGAAGCGGCACAACTGTGAGGAGAGGAGTGAGGATTCCCAGGGTTTGAGGCACGTAGAGCACGTGGTCGGCCTTCTTCTGAAGCTCGGTATCGCCCTCCGTGCCCACCGCGATGATCTTCCCGCGCCTGGCGCGCACTTCCTCCATGTTGCTCATGATCTTGTCGTATGCGCTGTCCTTGAGGCAGACGAACACGACGGGCATGTTCTCGTCTATGAGGGCGATGGGCCCGTGCTTCATCTCGGCCGCCGGGTACCCTTCGGCGTGGATGTAGGATATTTCCTTGAGCTTGAGCGCCCCTTCCAGGGCCACCGGGAAGTTGCAGCCCCTGCCCAGGTAGAGGAAGTTCGAGTGCGTGAAGTATTCCTTGGCGATGTCTTCTATTTTGGAACTCTCGGCCAGTATCCGCTCCACCTTCTCCGGGATGCGATGGAGCTCGCTCACGATGCTCTTGCCCCTGTCGATGGACATGGACCTCAGCCGGCCCAGGTACAACGTCAGAATCGCCAGCACCGCGAGCTGAGACGTGAACGCCTTGGTGGAGGCGACTCCTATCTCTGGGCCCGCGTGGATGTAAACGCCGCCGTCCGACTCGCGCGCGATGGTGCTCCCTACCACGTTACAGATACCGAGCGCCTTGGCGCCCTTCTTCTTGGCTTCTCTCATCGCGGCCAGAGTGTCGGCGGTCTCGCCAGACTGACTGATTACGATGACCACCGTGCCTTCTCTCAAGACCGGGTTCCGGTACCTGAACTCAGAGGCGTACTCAACCTCCACCGGCACTCGCGCGTGTTCTTCCAGCATGTACTCGCCGACAAGCGCCGCGTGCCACGACGTGCCGCAGGCGGTGATTATGATGCGGTCGATCTTCCGGAGCTCCTTCTCTGACATGTTCAGGCCGCCCAGGCGCGCCATACCCTCTTCGGGGATGAGCCTTCCCCTGAGCCCGTTCCGTAGCGACTGGGGCTGCTCGAAGATCTCCTTCAGCATGAAATGCTTGAACCCGGCCTTTTCCACCATCTCGAGATTCCAGGAGATCTCCTCGATCTTCTTGGACACTCTCTCGTGGCTGATGGTGGTCGTCCGGAATCCGCTTTCCTCCAGCACCACCATCTCGCCGTCGTCCAGGTAGATGACCTGCTTCGTGTGTCGGAGCATGGCTGCCACGTCCGAGGCCAGGAAGTACTCGTTCTTCCCCACTCCCACCACCAACGGGCTGCCCTTCCTGGCACCCACTATCTTGCCCGGGCTGTCCGCGCAGATGACTGCTATGCCGTACGTGCCCTCCACCAGGGAGAGCGCGCTTCCGACCGCCTCTTCCAGGTTCCCTTCGTAGTATTTCTCGATGAGATGCGCCAGAACCTCGGTGTCGGTCTCAGTCGTAAAAACGTGACCTTCGTCCAGGAGCTTGCTCTTGAGCACAGTGAAGTTCTCGATGATGCCGTTGTGGATGACCGCGATCTTGCCGGTGCAGTCGAGATGAGGATGCGCGTTTTCCGTAGTGGGCTCGCCGTGAGTGGCCCAGCGCGTGTGGGCTATTCCGGTGGTACCGCTGGGGAGAACGTCCTTCACCTTCTTTTCCAGAAGGGCGATCTTCCCGGCAGTCTTCTCAACGATGACGCCGTCGTGCGCCAGGATTGCGATACCGGCCGAGTCGTAGCCCCGGTACTCCATCCGGTGCAGACCCTCGAGGAGGATGGGGACCGCGTCCTTCTTGCCGACGTATCCTATTATGCCACACATGGTTAACGCTCGCCTCTCATTCCGGTTCGAGATCGGGGCGTCGCCGGCCGGAGCCCTGCCTGCGCCCGCACGCGCCCGGCTACTTGGCGCCTCTGACCAGAGTCGAGATCTCCTCAGCCAGGGACACCGCCTCGTGCGCGTCAGAACTCTCTACAATCACTCTCACTATGGGTTCCGTCCGGGACTTCCGGACGTGGAACCACTTGCCCGACCAGGACATCCTGACCCCGTCTATGTTACTTATCGTCGCCCCCTGGAATCTATTGAGCAGAATCGTTTTAACCGAGGCCATGGGGACGCCTTCAGCGTCAACTTTCTTCTTGACCATGTGGTAGCGCGGGAAGGCCGCGTCCAGCTCCGAGAGCGGCTTCTGCGTCTCAGCCATGTACTGAAGCGCCAGCGCAATGCCCACAAGTCCGTCCCTGCCGTAATGCAGCGCAGGCAGGATGACCCCGCCGTTGCCCTCGCCGCCCACGATGCTGTTGGTCTTCTTCATCTTGGCGACTACGTGGGCCTCGCCCACCTTCGTCCTGTGGAGCCTGCAGCGTTTGGAGCGGGTGATGTCTTCCAGGGCGGCAGTGGTCGACACGTTCGTGGAGACAGGCCCCTTCTTCTTCGAAAGCACGAACGCCGTCGCGAGACAGATGGTCCTTTCCTCGCCCAGCGCGTTCCCCTTCTCAGTCACCATCGAGAGCCGGTCCGCGTCCGGGTCCAGGGCAAAACCAACGTCCATTCTCTCCCCGCACACCTTGCCGGACAGCGTGGACAGATTCTCTGCGATCGGCTCAGCGCCCCTGGGAAAGATACCCGTCGGTTCGCAGGCGATTTCCAGGACTTCACAGCCCAACGCAGCCAGAAGCTGCCTTGCCGCCTCGCCGCCGGCTCCGTTACAGCAGTCGACTGCGACCCGGAAGTGCCTCGCGGAGATGGCGTCTTTGTTGATGAGGTCGAGTTGGAGGATGCTGGACACGTGCCTGCTGATAGCATCGCTGTCTTTGGAGACCTTCCCCAGCTCCCGGTATCCGGCGTAGTTTATCGCGCCCTTCTTCTTGTAGAGCCGCAGGAGCTCGCCGCCCTCGTCGTCATTCAGAAAAACGCCAGTCGAGGAGATGAACTTGAGGGCGTTCCACTGCTCGGGGTTGTGGCTGGCCGTGACGGCAATGCCGCCCGCCGCGCCCGCGTCCTCGACCGCCATCTGAATCGTGGGCGTCGGGCAGATGCCTATGTCCACAACGTCGGAGCCGCCGGCCACGAGCCCGGATATCACCGCGTGTTTAATCATCTCGCCCGAGAGCCGCGAGTCCTTCCCGACGATTACCTTCCCGCGCTTAGCGAACGTCGAGAAGGCCGACGCGAAACGGCTGGCAAGCTCGGGGGTGAACGTCTCGCCCACCACTCCCCTGACGCCCGATACGCCTATCATCAGACCTTTCACTGTGGACTCCTCGCCATTCCCTGCTGATGCGACCGGTGCGGCAGGCATCCCATCACACAATGACGGGTCTGCGTTTGCGCCGTCCGGCCTTCCCTCGCTCTGGACCCTGCCCCAGGGCGCCGCAGCGGCGCCCTGGGAAGTGATGGAGCTGGAGAGCGGAATCGAACCGCTGGCCTGCGCATTACGAGTGCGCTGCTCTACCAGCTGAGCTACTCCAGCCCTGGGAAGACACTCCGTTGC
>CAZMZP010000003.1:0-68823 GCA_964570935.1 uncultured bacterium | reverse complement strand
AACACGGCGGAGTCGCGTCTGTCGTTCTCCACGTCCCTTGCCGACGCGGTCGGCCGGGCCGAGGTGGTGTTCATAGCCGTAGGGACGCCCGCCAGCCGCAACGGAGAGGCGGACCTATCCGGCGTCAAGGCCGTCGCCAGTGAGATAGCCCGGCACATGAGGGCCTACAAGCTCATCGTTCAGAAGAGCACCGTGCCCGTCGGCACCGGCGCGATGGTCAGGCGCGTCGTGCAGAAAAACTGTCGCAAAGGCGTCAGTTTCGACGTGGCCTCGAACCCCGAGTTCCTGCGCGAAGGCTCGGCCATAGAGAACTTCATGAGGCCCGACAGGGTGGTCATCGGCACCTGGACCAAGAAGGCGGAGAATCTGCTGTCGGAGATATACGCACCCCTCTACCTGATAGAGACCCCGATGGTCAAGACCACGGTGGAGACCGCGGAGCTGATCAAGTACGCCGCGAACGTCTTCCTCGCCGCCAAGGTCTCCTTCATAAACGAGATGGCGCGTCTGTGCGAGACTCTGGGTGCGGACGTCCAGGTGGTGGCCAAGGCCATGGGCCTGGACAGGAGGATAGGCTCCAAGTTCCTGCACGCCGGTCCCGGCATCGGCGGCTCGTGCCTGCCCAAGGACACGGCGGCTCTGGTCAGGTTCGCCGACGCCGCGGGGCACAGACTGCTCATACCGCGGGCGGTGCAGGACATAAACAGGACGCAGAGGGAGTTCGTGCTCGCGAAAATAGAGAAGGCGGCGGGAGGTCTCAGGGGAAAGACCGTGGGCGTGCTGGGGCTGTCTTTCAAGCCCGAGACCGACGACGTCAGGGAGTCTCCGGCCGTCCACGTGGCGAAGGCGATGCTGTCCCGGGGAGCGAAAGTGAGGGCGTTCGACCCGGCCGCCATGCAGGCGGCGCGCGCCTTGCTTCCACGGGCCGAGTATTGTAAGAATGCGTACGAGGTCTGCCGGGGAGCGAGCGTGCTGGTGATCTTCACCGAATGGAACGAGTTCCGAAGGCTGGACCTCGCCCGGGTGAAGGGTCTTATGAAGAAGCCGGTCATGGTCGACTTGAGGAACGTCTACGAGCCCGACGAGCTGCGCGCGATGGGCTTCAAGTACTACGGCATCGGCAGGGCGCAGAAGGCCGGTTCCGCGGGCAAACCGCCGCGCGGCCGGTAGCGGATGCACGATGAGAGGTGAACGATGATTGAAGGCGTCAAGACGAAGTCGCTGAGAGTCATCCCCGACGAAAGGGGATACCTGATGGAGATGCTGAGGAGCGACGACGCGCTGTTCCAGAAGTTCGGGCAGGTTTACGTGTCGGTCGCCTATCCGGGCGTCGTGAAGGGATGGCACTATCACAAGCTCCAGACGGACTATTTCATCATAGTGAAGGGAATGATGAAGGTGGTGCTGTACGACCAGCGCAAAGAGTCGCCGACGTTCGGCGAGCTGAACGAGTTCTTCATGGGAGAGCTCAACCCCATGCTGCTGGTGATCCCTCCGTTCGTGGTGCACGGGATGAAGGCCATGGGCACGCAGCCGGGATACCTGGTCAACTGCCCGACCGAGCCCTACGACTACAAGAGTCCCGACGAGCACAGGATCGACCCGCACGGCGGCGAGATCCCGTACAACTGGGAGAGAAAAGATGGCTGACGCCGGCTGGAGCGCGAAGGCGAAATACCTGGTCACCGGCGGCGCGGGCTTCATAGGGAGCCACTTCGTCAAGCGAGTCCTGAACGACTGCGCGGATGCGCGCGTGGCGGTGCTGGACAAGCTGACCTACGCCGGGAATCCCGACAACTTGACGGGGTTGGAGCGCGACTCCCGGTACAGTTTCATAAAAGGAGACATATGCGACCCGGGCGCCGTCGCCGGGGCGATGGACGGCTGCGACGTCTGCGTCAACTTCGCGGCGGAAACCCACGTGGACAGGTCCCTGGGCGACCCTTCCAGTTTTGTGCTCACGGACGTCTACGGAACGCACGTGCTGCTCGAGGCGGCGCGGAAGCTGGGTCTGAGGAGATTCGTCCAGATATCCACCGACGAGGTCTACGGGGAGATACTCGGAGCGCCGGCCACCGAGGACGCGCCGCTCACGCCCACGAACCCGTATGCCGCCAGCAAGGCCGGCGCAGACCGGCTCGCGTTCTCGTATTACGCCAGCTTCAAGGTCCCGGTGGTCGTAACCCGGTGCAGCAACAACTACGGGCCCAACCAGTATCCCGAGAAGCTGTTCCCGCTCTTCATCACTAACGCCGTCGAAGGCAGGAAACTGCCCGTCTACGGGAGCGGCCGGAACACGAGGGACTGGATACACGTGGACGACCACTGTTCCGCCCTGCTGGCGCTCATCGGCAGGGAGGGCGTGGAAGGCGGCGTGTTCAACATCGGCGGCGGCAACGAGCTCTCGGTGCTCGAGATCGCTGAAAGGATTCTCAGGCTGTTGGGAAAATCCTCCGAGCTTTTGGAGCACGTGACAGACAGGCCGTCTCACGACAGGCGCTACGCCCTCGACACGACGAGGATAAGGCAGACACTCGGCTGGGCGCCGCGCATTCCGTTCGAGGACGGCGTCGCCGCCACAGTGCGCTGGTACGTCGAGAACAGCTGGTGGTGGGAGAAGATAAAATCCGGGGACACGTACAGGCAGTACTACGACAGGATGTACGGCTCTCGGTGAAGGTAGGCATTTGAAGACGGTCTTCGTGGGCGCCGCCAGGCCCAACTTCATGAAGATAGCTCCGATCCTGGACGAGGTGAAGGCGTTCCCGGTCATCCGGCCCCTTCTCTTGCACACCGGCCAGCACTACGACAGAGAGCTCTCGGACGTGTTCTTCGAGGAGCTCGGGATACCGGCCCCGGACCTGCACATGGGCGTTGGCTCCGGCTCCCACGCCGTGCAGACGGCCCGCGTCATGATGGAGTTCGAGAAAGTGCTGCTGGCCGAGAAGCCGGCGCTGGTGGTGGTGGTCGGCGACGTGAACTCCACGCTGGCGTGCTCCCTGGCCTCAGTCAAGCTCCACGTCCCCGTGGCGCACGTGGAGGCGGGTCTGAGGAGCTTCGACAGGTCGATGCCCGAAGAGATAAACCGGATGGTCACCGATTCGCTCTCGAGTCTTCTCTTCACTACGTGCGAGGAGGCCAACACAAACTTGAGAAACGAGGGCGTGCCTCCGGAGAGAATACATTTCGTGGGCAACGTGATGATTGACAGTCTCAGGAACCACATTGAGATGGCACGGCGGTCCGACGTGCTATCGAGACTCTCGCTGAGCGAGCGAAACTACGCGGTCCTGACCCTGCATCGACCCAGCAACGTGGACAGCGAGGAGTCGCTGTCGCGCATCGTGGAGGCAGTGTGTGAGATCCAGAAGGAGCTTCCAGTCGTCTTCCCGGTCCACCCGCGCACCCGGAAGGGTCTCCAGGCCGAGAGGCTCAAGAGGCAGCTCGGCCGGGCGCCGGATTTCCTGCTGACGGAGCCGCTGGGCTACCTCGATTTTCTGAGGCTGCTTGTTTCCTCCAGGCTGATCCTGACGGACTCGGGAGGGATACAGGAGGAAAGCACGGTTCTGGGAGTGCCGTGTCTCACTCTCAGAGAAAATACGGAGAGACCGGTCACGGTGTCCTACGGTACGAACACGGTGGTGGGCACCGACCCGGCAAGAATAATCAGTGAGGCCCGCCAGATAATCGCGGGGCGCGGCAAACAGGGCAGGGTGCCTCCGCTGTGGGACGGCAAGGCCTCCTCGCGCATCGCCGCGGTGCTGGCCGCGTGGCTCGAGAAAAAGAGGAATTGACAACATGAAAATGCGACTGTCTCTCGCGGCTCTGGTCGTCTTCCTGGTCGTGTTCGCGTGCGGTGTCCGGGCCAATCCTTTCGGGCAGGTCCCCCTCTCCGCTGGGAGCTCCGGCGGGCGGTCGGGCTATTCCGACTCCCAGGCCCTGCCCGCGGGCGAGCAGGCGCCGCTCCAGGAAGGCCCGGTGGACCCGCGCGTCTACCTGCTCGGCCCGGGTGATGTGCTGGGAGTCGAGGTTTGGGGGGCGGCCAGACTGGGCTACCTGCTCCAGGTGGACGCGGAAGGCAAGGTGCTGATACCCGACTACGGCACGCTGGCCGTGGCCGGCATGAGCCTCGAGGACGCGAGAGGCCTGATAGGGAAGGTGGTGCTGGGCGCGCTTCGGCGTGGGGAGGTGGACGTGCGGCTTGTCACGCTGAGGAGGTTCAAGGTGCACGTCTCGGGCGAGGTTGAGCGCCCCGGCTCCTACGTCGCTTCGGCCGCCACCAGGGTGTCGGAGCTGCTGAACAACGCCGCTCAAAGCCTCAGCAGACCGGGGCTCAGGGACAGCTCCTCGCTCAGGAACATACAGCTGAGGCGTCGCGACGGAAAGACGATGAGAGTTGACCTCGTGTCGTTTTTCCTGGCGGGGGACCCGTCCCTCAACCCCTTCCTGTCGGACGGGGACGTCATACATGTGCCCAGGGCCAAGCACTACTTCGCGGTGAGCGGCGGAGTGATGTTCCCGGGCGCCTACGAGCTGCTGGAGGGTGAGAAGCTTTCCGGAGTGCTCAGACTGGTGGGCGGAGTCACTCCCCAGGCCGACCTCGAGAAGGGCGAGATAAGCCGTTTCGTGGACGACGAGCGGAGTGAGTCAGTCCAGTTCCGGCTGGCCGCGGTCCTGAACGGCGAGACGGACTTCGACGTGAGGGACGGAGACAGGGTTTTTGTGAGGACCCCGACGCACTACCTGGAGCGGCATCAAGTCTACGTCGGAGGGGAAGTCGTGTTCCCGGGCTGGTACGCCATCAACCGGCGCGAGGACACTCTCTCCGGGCTCATCGCGAGGGCGGGCGGGCTGACCGCGCAGGCGGACCTGAGCTCGGCCAGGGTGATCCGGCCGGACTCCTTGCCCAGCGGCGAGCTCGCGAGGGTCAAGACCGACTTCGTGAAGCTCCTGGCCGGAGGGGAGAAGAAGGAAGACATTCTACTGGAAGCCGGCGACCTCATAGAGATCCCGCGCAAGGTGGACTACGTCCTTGTCTCGGGAGAAGTGCGCCGGCCGGGTTACGTGAAGTACGCGCCCGACAAGAAGGCCGGTTTCTACATACGCGAGGCGGGCGGGCTCACCAAGAAGGCCTCCGGCAGGAAGACTTTGATAAAGAGATTCTCGACGGGTCAGTCGCTGTCTTCGGGCGAGGCCGGTTACGTGCGGCCAAACGACGAGATTTTCGTGCCCACCAAGCCCGAGGGGGCGCGGTGGGCGCTAGTGAAGGACACCGCAGCGCTGCTGGCCCAGCTCGCGACCATATACATCGTCATCTATGAAGCGACGAAAGACTGAAGCCGGGCGTGACGTTCCCCGCGCGAACGGCGCGCGACTGGCGGGAACGGGCGCGCGTTGACACCGCTCTGACCGCGTGATAGCATGCGGGCTCTCGCGCTTCCCGTCGCGGCGGCGAGAGCCGCGACGCGGCGGAGAAGACCCCGCGGCCGAAGGAACAAGGAGACAGCTTGGAACCCGGAAGGCTCGACGTTTACGGCCTGTATCTTCTGATCGCGCGGTGGAGGAGGTTCATCCTCAGGACCGTGCTCGCGGTCTGCGTCGCGGCGGTCATAGTCCTTCTCCTGCTTCCCAACTGGTACAGGGCCACCACGTCCATCCTCCCTCCGGAACGGGAATCGTCCTTCATGGGTCTGGCCTCATCACTGCTCCAGGGCATGGGCGCCCTCGGCGGCCAGGAAATGGTCCTGCCGGCCTTCGCCACCCCATCACATGTCTACGCCTCCATTCTGAAGAGCAGGACCGTGGTGGAGGCCGTCATTAAGAAGCACAATCTAAAGACGCGCTACCGCTCCAAGACGATGGACGACGCGGTGAAGGAGTGTCTTTCCCACACGAGGGTGAGGGTGGGGCCGGAGGGTTTTGTGATCCTCAGCTTCGAGGACACAAACAGGCAGAGAGCAGCCGACGTGGCCAACAGCTTCGTGGAGACGCTCAACCGGATCAACCGCGAGGTCAGCAGCGCCAGAGCGCGAAACAACCGCATCTTCCTGGAGGAGAGGCTGAACACCACCTCGCAAGCCCTGGTCGGGGCCGAGGACACCCTGAGGAGCTTCCAGGAGAGGAACAGAGCCATCTCCATCAACGAGCAGATGAAGGCTCAAATACAGAACGTGGCGGAGCTGGAGGGCAGGCTGGCCATGGCGGAGATCGAGCTGGGACTGCTTCAGCGCACCATGACCCCCGGCCACCCGGAGATCGTGCGCAAGCAGATGGAGATCTCAGAGACGAAACGCAGGATAAACACCATGAACGAGGGCTCGAGGGAATCGACCGACTACGGCACACTGTCGGTCCCGTTCGCCCGCGTACCCGGACTGGCGCTCGAGTACGGGAGACTGCTGCGCGACGTGAAAGTTCAGGAGACCCTCTTCGGCCTGCTAACGGAACAGCACGAACACGCCAAGATACAGGAAGTGAAAGACACCCCCACGATTCAGATACTGGACGTGGCCAGGCCTCCCGAGAAGAAGAGCCGGCCCAGACGTCTGATCATACTGGCGATCGCGGGCGGGTTGAGCGTCCTCCTGAGCATCTTCTACGCCTCTCTGTCGGAGCATCTGGACAGACTGAAGCATACGAGGCCCCGGGACTGGGAGTCGCTGAGAGACACCACGGCCGAGATCCGGGCGGACCTGTCCGGCGCCTTCGGAGGGGCGCGAAGGTTGTTGCGCAGGAGACGCTAGTGCCTGCGGAGCCGGGCGAATCCTCTCTCCGCGAGCGGAGTCCCGCATTCCTGTCCTCAGCGTCAAGCACGGCGGCATCTCGATTCCTCGGCCCGCGCCAGGGCGCCGGAATTCCATGGGGATCCTCAAAGCGATGCCCGAAGTCAGCGTAGTCATGGCCACGTACAACCGCGGAGCCCTGCTCGAGCGCGCGCTGGAGAGCGTGTTCGGCCAAACATACAGAGACTTAGAGGTCGTCGTCGCGGACGACGGCTCCACTGACGACACGCAGGAGCGGCTGAAGAAATACGACTCTCGCGTTCGTGTCCTGCGCCTGGAACACCAGGGCAGGCCATCCACTGTCAGAAACAGCGCCATCGATGAGGCCTCCGGAAGATTCCTGGCTTTTCTGGATTCGGACGACACCTGGGCTCCGGAGAAGCTGGAGCGTCAGGTCGGCCTGATGCTCCGGGAGCCGGAGCTCGTCCTTTGCTACACGGACACGGGCTTCGTGGACGAGAGCGGCAGGTTTCTTTACCTGCACAGCCGCCGCGAACGTCCCGCGAGCGGGCGCGTGCTGAGCGCCCTCCTGCAAAGAAACTTCATCGCGCTCTCGACGGCGCTCGCGAAAACTGACGCGGTGCGCTCCGTCGGCGGGTTCGAGGAGTCGCTCAGGATGGCCGAAGACTGGTGCCTGTGGTTGAGACTGTCCGTGAGGGGCGGGGTAGGGTTCGTGAGCGAGCGGCTCTGCACGAACACGGTCGGACACCAGGAAATGACGGGTGACAAGGCGGCCCTGTTCGAGGACGCCCTGCGGGCTCTCGACATCGTCCAGGCCGAGCTCGCGCCGGAATCGCGGGAGAATCGCGCCGGTCTCGCCAGGGGCAGAGCCAGAATGGCGTCCATGCTCGCCCGAAACTATCTCTTCTCAGGGCGCGCGGGCGACGCCCGCAGATTGTACGCGAAGGCGCTGGCAAACGACCCGCTCAGAGTCGAGGCGCTTCCTTTCTACGCCCTCTCTCTCCTGGGCCCGCGGCCTGCCGCGGCGCTCAAGGCCCTCAAGAGAGGAGTCGGCGGATGAAGAGACTTGTGACTTCGACCGCGCTCGTCGGGACGTCGTCACTGCTCGGGGTAGTGACGGCGGTGCTCAGGAACAAGCTCCTGGCCGTGCTTGTCGGAACGGCGGGCGTGGGGCTCCTGGCGCAGGTCGGGAACCTCGTCAACATCCTGAGCTCTCTTGCGTCACTCGGAATCAGCGTCGGAATGGCGAAGTACGTAGCCGAGTTCTCTTCCAGGGGGGACCGGGACGGACTGTCACGGCTCAAGGCGAGCGGACTCGTGCCCACGTTGTTGGCGAGCGCGGTGGCGCTGGCCGTGGCGCTCGTCTTCAGGAAGCAGCTGGCAACGCTCGTGTTCGGCAGCGACGAGCTTTCCTGGGCGGTCGCCCTGGCGGCGCTGGCCGTGCCTCTGCTCGTTCAGTTCAGCTTCCATCTTGCGGTGATCCAGGGCCTGAAGAGCATGCGGCGGTACGCGCTATCGAACGCCGCAGCCGCGGCCGCGGGCCTTCTCGTTCTGGTCCCGCTCGTGTATTTCCTCAGGTGGAAGGGCGCCGTGATCCACATAGTACTCGCGGCCGCCCTGGGCTATCTCGTCATCCGCATCGTCGCCAGGCCGTTGTACGCCGCCGCCGGATTCGGCGGAAGTCCCGGCGTCGACCGCTCGCTCGTCAGGGAGCTCCTTGCCTACGGCGTGAGCAGTCTGGCCGTGGGCGCGCTCTACTGGGTGAACCTGCTGGCGGTGCGGAGCATCGTCATGAGGACACTGGGACCTGACGCGAACGGTATCTACCAGGTGGCGCTCGGAATATCCTTTCAGTACCTGATGCTCATACTCAATTCGGTTTCGGCTTACGCCTTTCCCAGACTGAGCGAACTCAAGGAACGCGATTCCGTCGTTCACGAGATGAGGAGCGCCATACGACTGTCCGTCCTGCTCGTCACCGCGTGCGCTTCGGTCATGCTCGTGGCCAGGCACTGGCTGGTGCCGCTGCTGTTTTCTCCGGAGTTCGCGCAGGGTGAGAGGCTGCTGCCCGCGCAGTTCGTCGCCGACTTCCTCAGGGCGGTTGCCTGGATGCTGGGGATATGGATGCTGCCTCAGGGCAGGCTCCGGACGTGGGTCGGGTTGGACGTCGTCATGAACGTGTCGTTGATGGCCGCGTTTCTGCTCCTGCTCTCGAGGCTGGGCGATTTCGGCGACCCGGCGCTCCTTCTGCTGGCCGCGCCGATTGCCCACTGCGTCGCCTATTTGATACACTGTGTGCTCAACTACGGCTATGCGCGCAGGAGCATCGGCTTCTCGTTCGGAGGACCGTTGAGGCGGCTTCTGGCGATGTCGCTCGGCCTGGTCTTGGTCTGCGGCGTCATGCCCCCGGACAGGCCAGTGTTCCTGCTTCCCGGCCTGGTGTTGATAGGGCTCTGGGCGCGATTCTCGGTCAGTCGGGACGAGGCCAGGGCGGCGCTCACTGTCGCCAGGGAGAAGCTGGCGCTCATAAAGGGATTCAGAGAGGCGGGTTGATGCCGGACGTCGCCAGGACAAACGTCTCCGGCCGCGCGGCGCTGGAACGGGGTCTTTCGCTGGCCGTGCTGCTCACGGCCGCGCTCATCATGGCCGCGGCCCGGGTGAGAGTGCTTCTGATCCTGGTCCTGGCTCTGGCGGGAATCGGGGCGGCCGCGGCAGTCACACTGCACCCGCTTATGGCGACCTGCCTTCTCACCTTTCTGGCATACGGGAACGTGTCTTCCGCCTACGTTCCGGGGCTGTATTCCGTGGTCCTGGTCCTGGCGGCGCTGGCGATGGTCCTGAGGGCGCTGCTGACGTCTGACTCCACCGTGTCCGGCACCAGAGTGGACCTGGCGCTTCTCGTTTACGTCCTGACGCTACTGCTGTCAGTCATGCTCTCTCCCAATCCGGAGTCCAGCGGGCCGGCGCTTATTATCATCGCCAAGTCCCTTCTCTTGTATCTTGTGCTGGTGAACCTGGTGCGGGACACGAGGAGCGCGGTTTTCGTGAGCTGCTCGCTCGTGGCCGGCGCGGGCCTGGGCGCGTTCCTGGCGCTCTGGGCCTTCTCCCAGGGAAACGTGCTCGTTCAGCTGGGCGTGGCCTACCGGGCGTCGGGGCTCGCCGGCAACGCGAATGAGTTGGCCATAATCATGGTGACGGCGATGCCCATCGCGGCCTACACGATGGCGTTAACGAGGAAGAAGGCGCTGCGGTTCGTCCTCGCCGCGGTGACGCTCGCGCTCATAGCGGCCAACTTCACAACTCTGGCGCGAACCGGCCTCATCTCGATGGTCGTTGTGCTGGTCGCGATAGCCGTACGCGAGAGGCGCCGGGCGTGGGTGAAAGCCGGCGTGGCCGCCTTCATCGTCCTTCTGCCCCTTCTGATACCCGCAGGCTTCTGGCTCAGACTCGCGGGAGGCGGATTCCTCACGGGAGACTACTCCTCGTACCTGCGCTCGGGCGCGATGCGCGCCGGCGTGACGATGTTCTCGGAGAATCCGGTCACTGGAGTGGGCCTGGGGGCGTACCTGGACAAGTCCACCGAGTACGGCGACATCCTCTGGTCGCTGGTCGCCCACAACATGTATCTGCACGTCGCGGCCGAAAGCGGGCTCCTGGGGGTCGCCGGGATGGTGTTCGTCATCGCGGCCACCTTCAGCCTGATGCGGCGCGCCGAGAGGACCGCGCGGGCCGGTTCTGCCGTTTTCTATCTTGCCCGCGCCTATCAAATGTCCTACCTTGCCTTCTTGGTCTGCGGACTTCTGACGAGCATCCAGCTCAATCAGAGTTTCTGGTTCATGCCGGCCGCGTCCGTCTTCCTGCTCCAGGCCGCGCGAAAGGAAGGCGCCGCGCTCCCGGCCGCTTCTTGAGCCGGCGGAGCCGGCAGCACCCTGGTGAACAAGGCATGACTGAACCTCACAACATTCTGTTCGTCGTCGAGTCCCTGAACGTGGGAGGGTCCGAGAACTTCCTCAAGGACCTGGTTCTGGGCCTGGACAAGACGAAGTTCAGGCCCGTCGTCTGCTGCCTGGTCGAGAAGGGCAGGCTGGCCGAACGGCTCGAGGCCGCCGGCGTCCGGGTCGTGACTCTGAACTGGCGGCTGGGCTCGGTCTTCTCCACGGCGTCAACTGTGTTCGGACTGGCCAGACTCATGTCCAGAGAGAAGGCCGACCTGGTGCAGACCGTCTACTACAGGCCGGAGATCCTGGCTGCGCTGGCCTCGATGTTCGTCTGGAAACCGGTGCTTGTGGCGAGCCAGCACGACGTAATAGTGCCCGAGGGCCGCGCCTCGCGCGCGCTTCTCAGACTCTCCCGGCTGAGGGTCAGACACGTGATAGCGAACTGCGAGACCTGCCGCCGGCACAGGCGAGCTCTGACTTCCCATCGCCAGGACCGGGTTTCGGCAATCCACATAGGGCTCAGGCCGGAGGGCGCGACGGCTGCTCGAGCGGGGACGGGGTCGGCCGCGATGGACGGACTTTTCGGCTCCGGGCCCGTCGTGGCCTACGCCGGGAGGCTCCATCCCATCAAGGGACCGGACGTCTTCTTCGAAGCCGCGGCGAGCCTGGCGAAGCGGCGTCCGTCAGTGAGCTTTGTGTTGATAGGTGAGGGCCCGATGCGCGCGGAGCTGGCGGAGCGGGCCGTGAGGATGGGTCTCGCCGAACGCATCAAGTTCCCGGGGCACGTCCCGTCCATGTCGGACGCGCTGCTGCGGTCCGCGGTGTTCGTCTGCTCCTCCCGGTCCGAGGGGTTCCCCACGGTGCTCCTGGAGGCTATGGCGGCCGGCGCGCCCGTCGTGGCGTCCAACGTGGGCGGTGTGCCGGAGCTGGTCACCGACGGAGTGAACGGACTTCTGTTCGAGAGCGAAAACCACGAGCAGCTCGCGACGCTGATAGAAGGTTTGCTCATGGACGAGGGCGCCGCCAGGACGTTTGCCGCCAGAGCTCGCGAGAAAGTGCTGAGAGAATTCAGGTTCGAGGACACCGTGCGGCAAACAGAGCGGCTTTACCTGCGGCTGCTGGAAAAGGAGCGTCATGAAGCTGCGTGACCTGCCGGGCGTGCTTCGTTTCGTCTGGAACCACCCCCTCAACAGAGAACAACGGGCGCGGGCGCTCGTTCGTCTCGCGCGCTGGCAGCTCGGAAGCAGGCTGGCTCCGGGCCCCGTGGTCGTGGACTTCGTGGGCGGCTCCAGGCTGCTCGTGCGGCCCGGCATGGCGGGCGCCACCGGCAACGTGTACGCCGGCCTGCACGATTTCGAGGAGATGTCATTCGTGCTCCATGCATTGAGACCCGGTGACACGTTCATCGACGCCGGCGCGAACGTGGGTTCGTACACCGTCCTGGCCTCGGCGGTAGCGGGCGCCGACTGCCTGGCAATCGAGCCCGTGCCGTCGGCGTTCGAGAGCCTGTGCGACAACGTGGCCCTGAACCGCGTGCGGCCGAAGGTGCGGTGTTTCAATCTGGCTGTTGGAGCGAGGCCGGGGACGGCGTCGTTCACGTCGACGCTCGACACGGTGAACCGCGTGGCGCTCGCGGGCGACTCCGACGCCGGGCTCATCCGGGTGCCGGTGAAGACTTTGGACGAGATCGCGGGAGAATGCCGGCCCGCCGTCGTGAAGATAGACGTGGAGGGATACGAGACCGAAGTGGTGTCCGGGGCGGACAGGGTGCTGGGCCGGGACGAACTGTTCGCGGTCATAATGGAGCTGAACGGCGCCGGCGCCGCGTACGGCTTCGACGAAGCCGCGCTGCACCGCCGCATGCTGGACCACGGGTTCAGGACGTTTTCGTATCTTCCGTTCGACAGGCGGCTCGTGGAGGTCTCGCGCGAGGGTTCCTCCGCGGTCAACGCCATATACGTGAGAAACCTCGAGCTTGTCACCGAACGGGTGCGGACCGCCCGCGCGTTCTCCGTTCTGGGGCGCGAGGTCTGACAATGGTGCAGGAGAAACGTGCGCAGATGAAACGCTCCGAACCTAGTGTCCGGCCGCTCAGGGTGGCGCTCGTCGTGGGCAGGTCCAGGCTGGCCGGCACCGAGCGCCACGTGCTGGAGATGGCCAGGGCGCTGTCTCCCGGGAAGGCCGACGTCACGGTCGTGGTGTTCTCGGAGGGAGCGCTCGTGGACAGACTCAGGGAGGTGGGGATAAGCGTGCACGTGTTCGGGCGCAGGGCGCGGTTCGACCCTCTGCTGCTCCTCCGCCTGGTCCGATTCTTCAGGAAGGGCTCCTTCGACGTGGTCCACGCGCATCCCGAGCGCATAGCGTGCCTGGCCGCAAAGCTCGCGGCCGTGCCCGCGGTCCTGATGACTTACCATCTCATCGGCCCGCAGTCCGCCGGAATCCAGAAGCCGGGCTTGTTTCTGCTCCTGGCCGAGAAAGCGCGGGCGACGGTCGTGGACTTCACCATCGCCGTCTCGAAGTCCGACGCGAGATTCCTGGTGGAAGGCTTCGGCAAGCACCCCGACAGAGTGAAATTCATTGCCAACGGGATCGGAACCGCGTCCACGCCGCGCGGCGACAGGGAGAGCTTGACGCGCGGGCTCGGCATAGACCCCTCGGCCGGGCTCGTCGTGACGGCGGCGCGGCTCAGCCCCCAGAAGGGCATCCGGTATCTTGTGATCGCCATGAAGAGGGTGCTGGAGGAGATCCCCGGCGCCGTGTTGCTCGTGGCCGGAGAGGGGGAGCTGGAGGTGGAGCTCAAGGACCTGGCGGCGCGATCGGGTGTGGCCGCGAGCGTGGTGTTCGCCGGCTACAGGGAGGACGTCCTGGAGCTCGTTTCAGTCTCTGACGTGTTCGTGCTCCCGAGCCTGTGGGAGGGCATGCCGTACGCCCTCCTGGAAGCGATGCTGCTGGCCAGGCCGGTCGTGACGACGACGGTCTCGTGCGAAGTGGTGATTGACGGCGAAACGGGCCTGGTGGTGCCGCCGGAGGATGACGCGGCTCTGGCCAGCGCCGTCGCGAGGCTGCTGGCCAACCCCGAGGCCGCGGCCCGCATGGGCCTGGCCGGCCGCGAAAGACTGCGGGTCTGCTTCTCCGCGGACAGAATGGCGGCCGAGACCCTGGAAGTCTACGAGCGCGTCCTCTCACGACGAGGTGGACCGCGATGAAACCGCTGCTGGTCTCGCTGGAGTACCCACCTCACAGTTTCGGAGGTGTGGGCTCCCACGTCTTCAACCTCGCCAGGTGCCTGGTGGACCGCGGCGTCCAGTGCGCCGTGCTTTCACCCGGGCCGAGCGAGAGTGAGAGCAGGTCGGACGGCGTCACCCATTTCACGACGACGATCTCGGACGCCGCCGGGCTCAAACTCCTGTCGTTCGCCGCCAAAGTCCCGCGCTGCCTCCGGAGCATCCGGCGCACGTTTGACTTCGACATCGTCCATTCGCACTTCGGGCCGTGCGCGTTCGCGGGGCGGCGTTCTCTGGGCGGCGCTCCGATGGTCGAGACGGCTCACGGCACGCACTACGGTGAGCTGCTGGCGCTGAGTCCCCTGAACAGGCTCACTCCCAGGGAAGCGGTCGGCAAGTACACGGTGTATCCGGCGCTGTCCCTTTTGGACCTTCTTTGCTACAGAAAGGCGTCCGCCATCATCGCCGTGAGCCGGCTGGCGCGCAGCGAGGTGTCCCGCTACGGCCGCGGCCTGCTGGACAAGACAGTAGTCATCCCGAACGGAATCCGGCTTTCGGAATTTGCGCCGGCCGCTCCGCGGCCGCTCCGCGGAGACGGCGAACTCCGGTGTCTCTGCGTCGCGTTCATGCAGGCGCGGAAGGGTCTGGAGTACCTGCTGGAGGCTTGCGCGCAGCTGGATGTGGGGGGAGCGCTCGCACGGGACGAAGTCGCCGGGCTGGGAACACCGGGCGCCGCACACTCGCCCGGTCGAGCCAGGGTCAGTCTCACCATCGTCGGGGACGGCCCGCACTTCGTCCGGCTGAAGGCGAAGGCGCGCGAACTCGGTGTCTCCGATTCTGTGAGGTTCCCCGGCAGACTCGACAGGACGAGCCTGAAGAAGGAGTTCGCCGCCGCGGACGCCTTCGTCCTTCCGTCGTTGTGGGAGGGGCAGGGGATAGTGTTCCTCGAGGCCATGGCATCCGGCCTGCCGATCGTGGCCACGCGGATTCCGGGCGTGGAGGGGACGCTGGAGCACGGGGCGAACGCCCTGCTGGTGCCCCCGAGGGACGCCGCGGCGCTGTCCGGGGCAATGCTCGAACTGGCAGGCAGTGAGGATCTGCGGTCTCGCCTGGCCTCGGAGGGCCTCGCGCGAGTGAGGCGGTACGACTGGAATCAGCTTGTTGAAGAAGTTGTTTCTCTGTATGCTTCGGTCTTGGGGGGAAGAGTTTGAAGAGTAAGGTCGCAATCTTCTCGACACGTTCGAATTCTGTCGAGCATTGCGTGAGGGGCCTCTTTCGCGAGCTGGACTGGGAGACGCGGGTGCCGCGAGGCGCGTCGGTAGTCGTCAAGCCGAACCTGTCCTGGCCCGGGAAGGACAAGGCTCCGTTCTCCAACACGTCCGCGGAGGTCCTGGACGCCGTCCTCAAGGTGCTCGGGGAACGAACCGACCGGATAATCGTCGGAGAGTCGGACGGCACGCGTTTCTCGGTTGACGAGTGCTTCGAGGCCTCGGGTTACGCGGAGGTCGTGAAGAGGCACGGCGCGCGCTGGGTGAACTTCTCCAGGGCGCGGACCGAACCGGTCGACGTGGCCGCTCTGCGGGGGTTCGAGCTCCCGTCGGAGCTCCTGCACTGCGACGTCTTCGTGACGCTGCCCAAGCTGAAGACTCACGGACTGACCTATTTCACCGGCGCCCTCAAGAATCAGTGGGGCTGCATTCCGAGGCACGACAGGATCCTGCTCCACAAGCGGCTGGACGAGCTCATAGTGGACTTGAACGCGCTCTTGAAGCCCTCCGTCTGCCTCATGGACGGCGTGCTGTGCATGGAGGGGCGGGGCCCGGTCAACGGACGAGGAGTGAGGCTCGACCTGCTGCTCGGGAGCTCAGACCCGGTGGCGCTCGACGCCACGGCCATGCGGACCGCGGGGCTGGACCCCGGAAAATGCAGACACGTCGCGCTGGCGGCCGGGAGGGGACTCGGGAACTTCCACGAGAAGGACATTGAACTCGCGGGGGAGGCGGTCCAGTCAGTCCGGGTGGAGCCCGCCAGGTCCGAGTGGACAGTGAGGCTCATGAACCACCTAACAAGATACAGTTTCTTCACCAATCGCATCCTCCTCAACAACAGGCTGTTCGCTCTCGGGAAGAAGGCCGTTTCTGTGCTGAGAAGATTCGGAGCCGCATGAAGATTCTGTTTCTGACCTCCCGCCTGCCGTTCCCACCCGACAGGGGCGACAGGCTGCGGGCATTCAACGTCATCAAACACCTGTCAGCGAGCGGGCACGAGATTCACCTTGCCTCGTTCGTCTGCAGCAGGCGCGAAAGAGAGGTTTCCGGGTCCCTGCGGGCTTACTGCAAGTCCATGACGCTGGTCAACCAGTCGCCGCTGTCGTCGTGGCTGTCCTGCGCGAGGCGTCTGCCGGGCGCCACTCCGCTCCAGGTGGCCTACTACGAGAGCCCCGAGATGGCACACGCGGTCCGCGAGAGGCTGGCCAGAGAGGACTTCGACCTCGTGTACGTCCATCTGTTCAGGATGGCCCAGTTCGTGCCCGACAGGGCGCCGTGCTACAAGCTCGTAGACTTCACCGACGTCATCTCCCGCGAAATCGAACGCTCGCTGCCTTACAGGCGCGGCATCAACCGGCGAATCTACTCTACGGAGCTTCCGCGAATCCGCGCGTACGAGGCCTCGCTCGCCCGCTCGTTCGACGAATGCTGGGTGGTGTCGGAGGCGGAGGCCGGCGCGCTCAGGGAGATGTCCGGGTCCGCGAACGTTCGGGTGATCCCCAACGGTGTGGACCTGGAACGGTTCACGCCGTCGCAGGCCCGCCCCTCGAACATCGTGACATTCGTGGGGCACCTGGGGGTGCCTCACAACGTGGACGCCGTCCTCCACTTCTACAACGAGATCTTCCGGGTCATTCGGAAGGAGCGGCCTGACTGCAGATTCTGCGTCATAGGCCCGGGCCTTCATCCGTCGCTGAAGCGGCTGAAGAAAGACAAGCAGGTCATGGTGATGGGTTTCGTGGAGGACCTGAACGCCACCCTGAACCGCTCCGCGGTGTTCGTGGCTCCTCTCAGGTACTGCGCGGGGCTGCAGAACAAGGTCCTCGAGGCCATGGCGGCCGGCGTCCCCGTCGTGGCTACTCCGTGCGTGAACGAGGGACTGGGCGCCAAGGACGAAGAGGAAATCGCCCTGGCGGCGGAGCCCTGGGAATTCGCGGCTCGCGTAGTCACGCTGATGGAAGACATTCCCCTCCAGCGCTACATCTCGGCTAACGGCAGAAAGTTCGTCGAGAGAAACTTCACGTGGCGGCTCGCGACTAACAGAATCGCCGAGATCGCGAGGGAACGTAAGCTCCCCGGTTGACCGGCTGAGCCGCGACCCGATGAGTCAGACCGCGATCCAGATTCAGGCCCGGGAAGAACGTATGTGCGGAATATGCGGCATAGTGGGCAGACACGCGCAGCAGCCCGCGGCCGGGAACATGCTGCGCGGCATGGTGGATGCCCTGAGACACCGCGGGCCGGACGGCGAGGGCTTCCATTTTGACGAGTCGGTCGCGCTGGGGCACGCGCGTCTCAGCATCATAGACGTCGAGTGCGGCGGCCAACCCATGTCGACGGACGACGGGAATCTGACCATCGTCCTGAACGGCGAGGTGTACAACTACGTCGAGCTCAGGCGGGCGCTGGAAGACAAAGGGCACAGGTTCCGGACCAGGTCCGACACCGAGGTCGTCCTCCACAGCTACCAGGAATACGGCGAGCAGTGCCTCAACAGCTTCAACGGCATGTTCGCCTTCGTGATTTGGGACAGGCAGCGGAAGAAGCTCTTCGCGGCCAGGGACCGGCTGGGCGTGAAGCCGTTCTACTACTTCGAGAAGGACGGCGGTCTCGTGTTCGCGTCCGAGACGAAGGCCCTGCTCACAACCTCGCTCCTGACGCCCGTTCCCGAGGCCGCGTCCGTCGCGGAGTACATGGTCAGGTCCTACGTCACCGGGGAAGGCACCTTTCTCTCCGGCGTGAAGAAGCTGATGCCCGGTCACTTTCTCACCCTCCGCGACGGGCGTGTCACCACGCGGACGTGGTGGGACGTCGAGCCGGGGCGGGGCGGCGACGCGGGCGAGAAACACTACGTGGAAGAACTGGCGTCGCTGGTGTCCGACTCGGTCAGGCTGCGCCTGAGGAGCGACGTGCCGGTGGGCGCGTACCTGAGCGGAGGAATAGACTCGAGCGCCATCGTGTCGACCGCCTGCCGGACGCTGGGCCACGGGCTCAAGACCTTCTCCGGGGCATTCGACGAGGGGGCGCAGTACGACGAGAGACGATACGTCAAGCTTGTGACCCAGGCGTGCCGCACTGAGCACCACGAAGTCGTGCCCACCGGGGAGGAGTTCTTCGACAAGCTCCCGCTCCTCGTGTGGTACCTGGACGAGCCGGTGGTGGGCCCGGGAGTCTTCCCGCAGTACACCGTGTCCCTCATGGCCAAGAAGCACGTCAAAGTTGTGCTGGGCGGGCAGGGCGGGGACGAGCTGTTCGCCGGCTATCCCAGGTACTACAGGCCGTACTTCCTGGCTCGACTCCGGGACTGCGCCAGGCTCAGGTTCGACAGGGGGGCGCCCGCGACTCTGGCGGCCGACTTCCTTGCGTTTGTGGTCAACCGCGGCCGTACTGACGTGCCGCTGTTCCTGAAACGGCTGTCCGCTCCGGAGCCGGCGGACGTGCTCTCCCCGGAGCTTGGCCGGCTGGCCCGGCAGCTTCCCCGGCGCGCGGCGCCGGCGCGCCTTAACGGGTTCGAAAGACTGCTGTACACGGACCTCAAGGAATACTTACAAGGCCTCCTTCACGTCGAGGACAGGGCCAGCATGGCCGCGTCGCTGGAGTCCAGGGTGCCGCTTCTCGACTACCGGATAGTCGAGCTGGCGTCGTCCGTGCCTTACAAGTACATGATGCGCAGAGGGCTCACGAAGTACCTGCTCAGGCAGGCGGCGAAGGACCGGATACCTGCCGAAATCCTGGCCCGCACGGACAAGATGGGCTTTCCCACGCCCGTCGACGTCTGGTTCAGGGCCAGGGGTCCGGCCATCGTCAAGTATTTCGAGTCGGCCGAGGTGAAACGCAGAGGTTTTCTCAGCAGCGAGGCCGCTGTTAGAATCGTAACCGAACACGCGAGGGGCGCCAGGGACAACAGCGCCCTCATCTGGAGAATGCTCAACGTCGAGCTCTGGTCCTCGATCTTCGTCGAGGGCAGGGCGCCGGCGGAAATCCCTCGTATCGCGGGTTGAGGGCCGCGGGTCGAGCGTCGGAAGCCGGTATGCCGGCGGACGGATGCTGGACACTCGAGTTCCGCTCTCAAACTTTGCACGGAGGTAAGGATGGTCAGGATCGCGGTAGTGGGCGCGGGTTACTGGGGGCCCAATCTGATAAGGAACTTCCGCAGTATGAAGTCCAGCTCTCTCAAGTTCGTGTGCGACCAGGACAGGGCCGCGCTGGACAAACTCAAGGCGTCGTTTCCCGAGACTGAGTTCGTCACCGATTTCGAGACGGTCCTGAGCTCCTCTGAGGTGGACGCCGTCGTGGTGGCGACGCAGCCCTCCTCACACCTCGCGCTGGCCAAACAGGCCATGGAAAGAGGGAAGCACGTCTTCGTGGAGAAGCCGCTCACACTGTCCACGAAGGACGCCGAGGTGCTGGTGGAAACGAGCGCCAGGACGAAGAAGGTGCTGATGGTCGGGCATCTGCTGCGCTACCACCCCGCGGTGAAGCTCCTCAAACAGTACATAGACGCCGGCGACCTGGGGGACGTGCTGTACGCCTACTCCACCCGGGTGAACCTGGGAAAGGTCAGGCAGGACGAGAACGCGCTGTGGAATTTCGCGCCCCACGACATCGCCGTGATACTCCACCTCATCGGCGCGAGGCCGGTCTCGGTGTCCGCCGTGGGGCAGTGCTATCTGAAGCCCGGGGTCGAGGACGTCGTCTTTCTCACGATCCTGTTCGAAGGAAACCGAATGGCCCACGTCCACGTGAGCTGGCTGGACCCTCACAAGATCAGGAAGCTGACGATAGTGGGTAAGAAGAAGATGGCCGTGTTCGACGACATGGAGGCCTCGGAGAAGATACGCGTGTACGACAAGGGCGTGGACTACTCGCCCGACTACAAGTCCTACGCGGAGGCGGTGAGCCTGAGGGTGGGGGACATACTGATTCCACGCGTCGACATGAGAGAACCCCTCAGGATAGAGTGCGAGCACTTCGTCGACTGCATCGAGCACGGCCGGCAGCCGCTGACCGGCGCGGAGGACGGCCTGGCAGTGGTGAAGGTACTGGAGGCCGCACAGAAATCCCTGTCCCAGTCGGGCACTCTCGTCAACATCCACTGAGGCGACCGCATGAGAAGACTCAGGATATTGAGCGTGGTCGGCGCGCGACCACAGTTCATCAAAGCCTCGCCCGTGACACGCGCCCTCAGGGCGAAGTTCGACGAAATCCTGGTGCACACCGGACAGCACTACGACGCCGACATGTCGGACGTCTTCTTCGACGAGATGGAAATTCCAAGGCCCGACTTCTCGCTGGGCGTGGGCTCCGGGAGCCACGCGGCGCAGACGGGCGCCGTAATGGAGAGGCTGGAGGAAGTCCTGGTCCGCGAGAAACCCGGGCTCGTTCTCGTTTACGGCGACACCAACTCGACCCTGGCCGGCGCGCTGACCGCGGCGAAGCTCAACGTGCCGCTGGCTCACGTGGAGGCGGGACTCAGAAGCTTCGACATGGCCATGCCGGAAGAGGTGAACCGAGTGGTGGCCGACAGAGTCTCGACCCTGCTGTTCGCTCCCACGCCGACGGCGGTCAAGAACCTCGCGGCGGAAGGAATCAAGAACGGCGTGCACCTGGTGGGCGACGTCATGGTGGACGCCCTGATGGACCACGCGGACAAGGCCGAACAAAGGTCCTCGCTCATGGACCAGCTGGGTTTGGCGCCAAGGCAATTCGTGGTGGCCACCGTCCACAGGGCGGGGAACACCGACGACCCGGAGAACCTGTCCAGGATAGTCGACATACTCTGCTCCTCGCCCTTCATGGTCGTGTTTCCGGTGCATCCCCGCACGAAGGAGGCGCTCAAGACGCACGGCCTGGAAGCGCGCCTGGCCTCGGCGAAGGGAGTCCTGCTTGCTCCGCCCCTGGGCTACCTGGACATGCTCCAGCTGGAGAAGAACGCCCGCGCCGTCCTGACAGACTCGGGAGGCATGCAGAAAGAGGCCTACATTCTGGGCACGCCCTGCATCACGCTCAGGAATGAGACGGAATGGGTGGAGACTGTCGAGGACGGCTGGAACCTTCTCGTGGGAACGGAGGTATCTAAGGCACTGGATGCACTGGCGAACTTCCTGCCGGCTTCGGCCAGGACAGACAGGTTTGGCGCGGGAGACGCATCGGCAAGGATTGTGACGGTGCTGGAGCGTTTTGTGGTTGGGGGTTAGGGGTAAGAAGCAGGGTGAACGCGAACTGGGCGCTTGACTTGCCGCCGGTGATGCCGGATTGGATAGTCACTTCCGGCGCGGCGCGACGGTCCGGGCTTCGTGCCTGTGGGCCGCCGGGCCGCGCCGTTCTAGTCTTGGCACGGAAAATGTCAGTCTGGACAGCCGGGATGATCCGCCTGGTGCTGTGCGTCCGGCGCCGGGCTGCGACCAGCTAACAGTGGAAATCCCAACGCACTAGAGAAGTATAAAAACCCTTGACAAGATAGTGACCTTAACGTACTTTGGTGCAATCATCAAGGGCGGCTGACCGTTGGTCGTCTTCGGGCGAAGGTTTGTCCCCCTCACAGGCTTCCTCGCCTGGTATTCTCTGCGTAAGTACATGGAGGTAGGCCTCAAATGAAAGTCCTCGTGACTGGCGGTGCCGGATTCATCGGGTCGCACCTCGTTGAAGCTTTGCTGGGCAGGGGCGATGAGGTCTGGGTAATAGACGATCTTTCTACCGGGCGCGAGCAGAACATAGCCCATCTCATGGATAACCCCATGTTCCACTGGCACTACGGGACCGTTCTGGACAGGGACCTGGTCGCCGAAGTGATGACGCAGTGCGACATGGTGTTCCATCTTGCCGCGGCCGTCGGCGTGGCCTACGTCGTCAAGTATCCTCTCAAGTCATTAATAAACAACATCAGGGGCGCGGAGGTCGTGCTCGAAGAGGCCTGCGCCGAGATGAAGAAAGTCGTGCTGTTCTCCAGTTCGGAAGTTTACGGCAAGGGCAACGGCGTGCCGCTCAAGGAGGGTGACGACCGTGTCCTGGGGCCGACTGCGGTGTCCAGGTGGAGTTACGCGACCGGTAAGGCCGTGGACGAGTTCCTGGCCTTCGCGTACTGGCGCGAGAGGAGCCTGCCTACCGTCATAGTCAGATGCTTCAACAGCTGCGGCCCTCGGCAGACGGGCGACTACGGCATGGTCGTACCCCGTCTCGTGACCCAGGCGCTCAAGGGTCAGCCCATGACGGTGTACGGAACAGGAAAGCAGTCGAGGTGCTTCTCGTACGTCGGGGACATTGTCAGCGGAGTGCTGATGCTGTCCGAACACCCGGAGGCGGTGGGCCAGGTGTTCAACATCGGCACCGACGAGGAGATCACGATAGAAGGACTCGCCAGGAAGATAAAGGAGCTCACGCGGAGCTCCTCGCCGATAGTACACGTGCCATACGAGAAGGCGTACGAAGGCGGCTTCGAGGACATGAAGCGCCGGGTGCCGGACCTCAAGAAGATCCAGTCCCTGGTCGACTACAGGCCCACGGTGTCTCTGGATGAGCTCCTGGTGCTGACCATCAACGACGTCTGCGAGAGACTCGACATAGCCACGCCTCAGGGCCTGCCGTGCGCGAGCTCTTCCGCGATGTTCGCCTCGGCATCGGTCAAAAAGGCTTGACACTTCTCTGACCCCTCCATAGTCTGCTGTCCGTCGGCTCCCATTTCGGATCCTGGTTTGGGTTGACGCGTGATGACCTTCCTTATTGCTTTTCCCGTTGCACTCGTTCTTTCCCTCGCACTGACTCCGCTGGTGAGAACGCTCGCCCTGCGGGTCTCGTTCGTGGACGTGCCCGACGGGAAGAGGTTCCACAGCTCGACGGTCCCGCTTCTCGGCGGAGTGGCCGTCGTGACTTCGGTCGTGCTCGCCTGGACAGTCACGCACATTGCCTCCGGACTCGAGACGACGTTCCCGGAGCTCCTGGTCATCCTGGGGTTTCTGGCGTCTTTCGGCCTGGGACTCTACGACGACAGGAAGGGAATGTCCGCGAAGCTGAAGCTGGGCGCCCAGGCTCTCTGCGCGGTCCTTCTCGTCTGGGGATGCTACGCGGCAGGCTGGACGCGCGGGGATTTCTTCTTCCCGCTGGCCGTCGTCTGGGTGGTGGCCATCATGAACGCCACCAATTTCCTGGATAACATGGACGGCGTTGCGGGCGGGGTCGCCGCGGTCGCGTCGCTGGCGTTTTTGCTTCTTCTTTTCGCTGAACAGCACTGGGCCGGCGTAATCCTGGCCGCCTCTCTCCTCGGAGCATCGCTCGGGTTCCTGAAATACAATTTCTCGCCGGCCGGCATTTTCCTGGGTGACGCCGGGAGCCTGCCGTTGGGCTATCTTCTGGCGGCGTTGTCCGTCGCGGCGGCAGGCAGCGCGGACTTCGAGTCCGTCGCAGCGGCGGTCGTCGTGCTTGGTTACCCGGTCTTCGACATCAGCTTCGTGACACTCGTGAGAATGAAAGAGCATCGGAGGATTTACCAGGGAGGCAAGGACCACACGTCCCACCGGCTGGCCGCCCGCCTCGCTTCCACCCGCAAGACCGCCGTGGTCATCTACCTCGTCTGCCTCGCGCTAGGCGCCTCGGGACTCCTCATGCGGCGCGTCGGGGATCCGGTCTTCTCTCTCGCGGTCGTCGTCGTGCTGGCCGCGCTGCTTCTGCTGCTGGGCCTAGGACTGTACAGACCGAAGGACCGCGTCACGGTCTGAGCCCCGTGAGCCTCCGGGGATTGACTGACACATGGTGTTGTGCTAGCTTGACTTCAGTTTGGGTCTCCTGCCGGAGGTCCCGGGCTCCGGCCCGCGCCGGGGTCCGAATCCTTGACACTGCCTGCAAACGGAGCAACTAACATGCGCACTTCACGCTCGATAAGAATCGGCATCGGGTCGAGCAAGCTGGAAGCTCTCAACGGCGAGAACGTAAATGCGGCGCTGGCGTGCTCGAGCGCGGGCGTCAAGACGCAGCTGGTCGTCGTTCCCGTGAAGAAGGAGCACAAGGTTGATTACAGGGGGAGAGAGAACGCGGCCGACCTGAACGAGCTGGAGAAGGCGCTCGTCGCGCGCAAGATAGACGTGGCCCTGTCCAGCATGACCGACGTCACGCCGCAGCTCCCGAAGGAGATACAGATCGGCGCGGTCACGAAGAGGATCACGCCGTTCGACGCGCTCATCTGTCTCAGGGACCGCATACTGGACGACCTGGACTCGGGCGCGCGCGTGGCCACTTCCAGTCTCAGGGTTAAGGCCCAGCTCCTGCACTATCGTTCGGACCTGGACGTGGTGTGGACGGACGTAACGGTCGAGACTCAGATAAAGAGAATGGCCGCCGGAGTGTTTGACGGCGTGGTCATCTCGGCCGCGGACGCCGAGAGCATGGGCTGGCAGGACAAGGTGACTGAGATTTTCACGACGGCGTTGTGTCTGCCTGCCGTGGGCCAGGGCTCCCTTTGCCTCGAAGTGAGACGGGCGGAGAAGGAGACTCTGAAGCTGGTGAAGCACCTGGACGACGCGGTGTCCAGGGCGGAGATCAACGCCGAGCTCTCGTTCCTGAGGGCCGTGGGCGCGTCGGGTCTCCTGCCCTGCGGCGCGTTGGGCAGGACGAACGGGAACGAGCTCGTGGTGGAGGCGTTCATCGCGAGCCCAGACGGCAAGTGCCTTTTCAAAGACGTGGAAACAGGCGAGCTTGGAGAGGAAGTGGCGATAGGCGCCAAGCTGGCCAAGAGAATACTGGACGAGGGCGGCCAGGCCATCGTGGACGCTCTGGAAGCCGACTGATTCCACGGAGGATGACCCGCAAGTGCTGGACAGAAAGTACATTCGCACCAGGCCCGACGACGTAAGGCGGGCGATAGCGGACAAGGGCGACAAGTTTGACCTGGACGGGTTCCTGGAGCTGGACGCGCGGTGGCGCGAGCTCGTGACCGAAACGGACGGGCTCAAGCACCGGAAGAACCGTCTCTCGGAGGAGATCGGCGGCCTCAAGAAGGAAGGCCGCGACGCCGGCGCGCTGCTCGAAGAGGTGAAGACTCTGTCGGCGCGGATGGCGATGCTGGACGGTGAAGTGGCGAAGCTGGAGGCGGAACTGGAAACCGCGGAGGCCAGGATTCCGAACGTGCCGCATTCGTCCGTTCCGGTGGGCCACGATCCCTCCGCGAATGTCGAAGTGCGGCGCAGCGGCGAGCCGCCCAAACTGGGCTTCAAGCCTCTCCCTCACTGGCAGATCGGCGAATCGCTGGGCATCCTGGACCTGCAGCGTGCCTCCAAGATAGGCGGCTCCGGCTTCATCCTGCTCAAGGGGCCGGGCGCGAAACTGGAGAGGGCTCTCATAAAGCTGATGCTCGACACGCACACCAACTCGCACGGCTACACCGAAGTCTGGCCGCCGGTGCTGGTGAAGAGGGAGTGTCTTTTCGGGACGGGCCAGCTCCCCAAGCTGGAAGAGGACATGTACTTTTGCGAAAAAGACGACGTGTTCCTGAACCCGACTGCCGAGGTGCCCATCACAAACATATACAGAGGCGAGACCCTGGAGGAATCGGCGCTGCCCGTCAAGCTGGTGGGATACTGTCCCAGCTTCAGGCGCGAGGCCGGTTCCTACGGCAAGGACACCCGCGGCATCGTCAGGGTGCACCAGTTCGACAAGGTGGAGATGGTGAAATTCGTGGCTCCGGAGACGTCCTACGACGAGCTGGAGAGTCTGCGCGACTGCGCGGAGAAGATCCTGCGGCTCCTCGGGCTGACTTACAGAGTCGTGCTCCTCTGCTCCGGCGACTTGAGCTTCGCCGCGGCCAAGTGTTACGACCTGGAAGTGTGGGCGCCGGCCGAGGAGAGGTGGCTCGAGGTTTCGTCGTGCAGCAACTTCGAGAGCTTCCAGGCCCGGAGAATCGGCATCAAGTACAGGCCGGCGAAGACCAGGAAGCCGGAGTTCGTGCACACACTGAACGGTTCCGGTCTGGCTCTTCCGAGGACGCTCATCGGCATACTCGAAAACTACCAGACGCCGCTGGGCACCGTGCGGATCCCCGAGGTGCTGGTGCCCTACATGGACGGCCTCGAGGAAATCTCCTGAGGCGCCGTCACTCTCGCGTCCGGCCGGCTCAAGGGCGGTGATCCCATTGGCTAAGACCCCAGAGCAGAAGGTCAGCAGTACGCAGCTTCTCAGGGGATACGTTTTCCTGGGAAGCAGCCTTCTCGTAGCGCTGGTCTTCATCTTCACCAACAGGATGGTCCACAAGCTGGACGAGCAGGCCAACACGCTCTCCGGGATCCTGGCCCATTTCTTCGCGGTGGCCGCGATTCCGGCCTCCCAAAACCAGGACATCGCCCCCATCTACAAAGAAGTCCTGGCGAAGGTGAACTTCCCCGTGGTCGTCACGGACCTGGACGGCAGGCCTTACGCCTGGGCCGGGATCGGCATAAGCGTGGACGCCGTCTCGGACGCGGAGTCCGCCCTGATGGACCCGAAGGACCCGCCAACCGGGCCGCTGAAAGAGATCGTGGGGATCGTGGAGCGGCTGGACAAGAAGAACCCGCCGCTGCCGCTCATCCCGCCGGGCGAGATGCGCGTCGTGGGGTACGTCCACTACGGAGAAAGCGGCATCGTTAACGAGATGCGCTGGGTTCCCATCATAGAGCTGGCCGCCGTCTTCCTGTTCATGGGTCTGGGTTACATGGGGTTCAAGAGCATAAAAGTGGGAGAGCAGAGATACATCTGGGTGGGCATGGCCAAGGAGACCGCTCACCAGCTGGGGACGCCCATCTCTTCCTTGCTGGGCTGGCTGGAAGTCGTGAAGGACAAGCAGAGGAAGGTGCCCGGGAACGAGGCAGTCGTTGAGATAGAGAAGCCGCTGTTCGGCCAGTTCGTTGAAGAAATGGAGGGCGACGTGGAACGCCTGCAAAAAGTCGCCTGCCGGTTCAGCAGCATCGGCTCGATGCCCAAGCTCCAGTTCCAGGACGTCGTCCCGCTGGTCAGGGGAGTGGCGGAGTATTTCAGGAAAAGACTCCCCAAGCTGGGCCGCCAGCTTCAGATCACAGAAACGTATGAATCCGTGCCGTTCCTGAACATAAACGCGGAGCTGATGGAGTGGGCCGTGGAAAACGTCCTGAGGAACGCGGTGGACGCGGCCGAGGGGAGGAGCGGTGTGATAGGGGTAGAGGTCAGAAGGAACCCGGACGAGGAGACCGTCGAGCTGATCGTTACGGACAACGGCAGGGGCATGACGCCGTCCGAGCAGAAGCAGGCATTCGTGCCGGGGTTCACGACCAAGAAGCGAGGCTGGGGGCTCGGCCTTACGCTCACGCAGAGGATCGTGGAGGAGACACACGGCGGCAAGATCAGGATAAGGTCCTCCGAGCCGGGCAAGGGCACCGTCATTGTGATCTCGTTCCCCGTTTAGCGGGGAGCGGACGAGGTCCGCCGGCCGCGGCCGTATCACCAAGACCGAGGATGACGCGTTGGCGACCGAAAAGCGAAAACTGCTCTGGGTGGACGACGAGATCGACCTGTTGAGGCCTCACATCCTCTTCCTGGAGGGCAAGGGTTACTCAGTCACGCCGGTGTCGAACGGCGAGGACGCAGTCTCCCTGGTGAGCCGCGACAAGTTCGACGTGGTTCTGCTCGACGAGATGATGCCGGGGATGGGCGGGCTGGAGACCCTGAAACGCATACAGGACATCGACCCGGGCGTGCCCGTCATCATGATCACCAAGAGCGAAGAAGAAGAGCTGATGGAGGAGGCGATCGGCAAGAGAATCGCCCACTACCTCATAAAACCGGTCAACCCGACCCAGATACTCACGGCCTGCAAGCAGGTGCTCGAATCCAGGCGGCTTGTGGAGGACCAGCTCACCAGGGAGTACGTGGTCGAGTTCAGGCAGGCCCAGAACATCCGCGCGGCCGGCCTGGACTGGGAGGGCTGGGTGAAGCTGCACACCGCCCTGTCGGCCTGGGACGTCAGGCTGGACGAGAGCGAAGACTCGGCGCTGAGGGACTCGCACTCGGACCAGAGGAAAGAGGCGAACGTGGAGTTCGGCCAGTTCATCGAGTCCAACTACGTGAAGTGGCTCTCGGGCGTGGAAGGGCCGGTGCTGTCTCCGCAGGTGATGAAGAAGTTCGTGTTTCCGCACCTGGCGGAGGGTCGCAAGGTCTACTTCATAGTCATAGACTGCATGCGGCTGGACCAGTGGCTCAAGGTCGAGCCGCTTCTCGAGCCCTACTTCACGGTGTCGAGGGACTACTACTATTCCATACTCCCCACGGCGACGCCCTACTCCAGAAACGCCGTGTTCAGCGGGCTCTACCCGGTGGAGATCGCCGAGAAGTTTCCCAAGTACTGGCAGGAGAACGTCACGGAGGACATCAGCAAGAACCGTTTCGAGAGAAACCTGATGGAGGCGCAGCTCGAACGCGAGGGCATAAAGCTGAACCCAGCCGCGAAGTACGTGAAGATCTACAACCCCGAGGAGGCCAACGCGGTCAGGCACCAGGTTTCCTCGTATCTCTCGACCTCCTTCGCGGCCTTCGTGTTCAACTTCCTGGACATCCTCGCCCACGGCCGTTCGGAGTCCGAGATACTCCAGGAGCTGGCCCCGAACGAATCCGCCTTCCGCTCTCTGATGCGCGCGTGGTTCAGTCACTCCGTGCTGTTCGAGATACTCCGCGTCATGGCGCAGCATGACGCGGTCGTCGTGTTGACGAGCGACCACGGCTCGATTCTGGGCAAGCGGGCCGCCCTCGTCTACGGCGACAGGGAGGCCTCCACCAACTTGAGATATAAATTCGGAAACAACCTGGTCTGCGACCAGAGACAGGCCATTCGCGTCAGGGAGCCGCGGCGTTTCATGCTTCCCCGCAACGGCATCAACAAGAATTACATCTTCGCCAAAGAGGATTTCTATTTCGTCTATCCGACGAAGTTCCACGAATACGAGAGGCAGTACAAGGGGAGTTTCCAGCACGGCGGCATCTCGCTCGACGAGATGATACTTCCGTGCGTGACGCTCCGGCCGAGGTGACGGCGCCGGGCGCCCGCTCCGGGCGCCGCCGTCAGGAACCCGGGAAAGGTGGTGCCGTCTGGCGCTGGACGACCGATCGGAAGTCGTGTTCGTTTCGGGCAGTGAGGAGGAGACGGCCTCGCTGGGACGAAAAGTCGGCCGCCTGCTGGCCGCCGGCGACGTGGTCGCCATGACCGGTGAGCTGGGAGCGGGGAAGAGCGTCCTGGCCAGGGGAATCTGCGAAGGGCTCGGGATAAAGCAGAGAACGCGGAGCCCCTCCTTCGCGTTCGTTAACCGCTATCGAGGGCCGGTGGAAGTCTTCCACGTGGACCTATACAGAGTGCGGGGGCCGGGGGACCTGGCCACCCTTGGCCTGGACGACATTCTGTCCGGCCGCAACGTGACGCTGATCGAATGGGCGGAGAAGCTTGGACGAACGCTCCCGGAGGCGACGCTGGAGGTCCTGATCGAGGCCGCCGGCGAAGACGAACGCAGGATCACCGTGAGGGGCGGGAGTGAGACCGGCCGGAAGCTCGTGAAGAAGCTGTCGGTGGCAGTTCAGTGAACCGGCCGTCGGCGGCCGGGGGAGAGGCATCGAAGTGATAGTCGCGATCGAGACATCCACCACGTTCGCCAGCGCGGCGGCGGTGAAGGACGGAAGACTGCTGGCCGAGGCGTGCGTGTTCGTGCCGCAGGGTCACTGTGAAAACCTGCTCCCGATGCTCGAGGCGCTTCTGTCCGGAGCCGGGCTCGAGCTGGCTCACGCGAGGGCCTTCGCGATATCGCTGGGTCCGGGTTCGTTCACGGCCCTGCGCATCGGACTCAGCACCGCTAAGGCGCTGGCGCTTGCCTCGGGGAAGCCGCTGGTGGGAGTCGGGACGCTGGACGCCGTGGCCTTCAACGCGGCCGGCCTCTGCAGCCACGTTTGCCCCATAATCGACGCGAGGAGAGGCGAGGTTTTCTACTCGCTCTTCCGGGACGAGGAAGCGGGGCAGGAACGGCTGCTGGAGTACGGCGCGGAGCGACCCGACGACGCTGTCGCGCTGTTGTCGTCGTTCATGGCCAGCGCGCCCGAAGGAAAGGTGATCTTCCTGGGAGACGGCGTCGAAGCGTGTCGGAAGTCAATCGAGAGCCAGTTCGGCGGCCGCGCCATTTTCGCGCCGGCGCACCTCGGGACGCCTCGCGCGTCGGCCGTCGGAATGCTGGCGCTCAAGATTCTCGAGCGGAAGGGGTGCGGGGCGGACGACGTGGCCGGGGTGGAGCCGATATATGTCAGACGCTCGGACGCAGAGATCAGAAGAAAGAAACCCTGAGCGCTCTAAACTCGACATCAGGCCCATGAAGCTCGGGGACGTGGACGAAGTTTCGCTGCTCGAGCGCGCCATCTTCCCGATGCCGTGGCCCGGACAGGCCTTCGTGCACGAGCTCAAGGAAGGGCCGACTTCGTTCTGTCTCGTCGCGCGCGACGGGCCCCTATTAGCGGGCTACCTGGTGGCCTGGTTCGTGTACGACGAGGCCCACCTGGGTAACATCGCCGTGCGGCCAGAGTTGAGAAGGCGGGGAGTGGCGACGAGACTCATGCGGCGGCTCCTGAAGGAGGCTGAAACCAGGTCGGTCAGGAGGATGACGCTGGAAGTGAGGGTCTCGAACATCGAGGCCATAAGGATCTATCGCGGGTTCGGGTTCAAGGCGATTTCCATCCGCCGGGGCTATTACGTTGACAACAGAGAAGACGCCTTTGTAATGTTGAGAGAATCTCCCGGGTTCGAGAGCGAGCCGCCGACGGACTGAAGGCGGTGCGGGTTCGGTGGACAGAGACGTCTGGAGATTGGAACGGTGGCCGAAGAGAACGACAAGAAACTCTCGTGGCTGGAGAAGACCAGCGCGGGGCTGAGGGCCAAGGCCAAGAGGGAACTGCCCGACGGCCTCTGGACCAAGTGCGACAGCTGTCAGGAATTCATCTACCAGAAGGAGCTGGAGAGAAGCCTCTGGGTATGCAGGAAGTGCGGCTATCACTTCAGGATATCCGGCTGGGGCTACATCGAGCTTCTGACCGACGAGAGCACGTTCGGCGAGCTGTTCTCGGGAATCACTTCGGGCGACCCGCTCAAGTTCAAAGACTCGAAAAAGTACGTCGACAGGATCAGGCAGGCAAAGGAGAAAACCGGACTTGGGGAGTCGGTGATAACCGGCCTTGCGAAGACGGGCGGACATCCGCTGGGCCTGGCGGCCATGGACTTCTCGTTCATGGGAGGCACCCTTGCCTCCGCGGTGGGAGAGAAACTGGCTCTCCTCATAGAGCTTTGTCTGGAGAAGAAGTACCCGCTGGTCATCGTGTCCACGTCCGGAGGAGCGAGGATGCAGGAGGGAATACTGTCTCTGATGCAGATGGCCAAGGTGTCCGTGGTCCTGTCCAAGCTTGCCGACGCCGGGCTGCCCTACGTCTCCATCCTGACGAATCCCACGACCGCCGGGGTCTCCGCCAGCTACGCTTCGCTGGGAGACATAATAATCGCGGAGCCGGGCGCCCTCATCGGTTTCGCGGGCCCGCGCGTGATAGAGCAGACCATAAACCAGGAGCTGCCCGAGGGCTTTCAGAGGTCGGAGTTTCTGATGCAACACGGCATGCTGGACATGATCGTCGAACGACGGGAACTCAAGCCCACCCTGGTGCGCATACTCGACCTGTTCCAGAAGAGCACGCGACTCTGGGAAAAAGATGCGACAAGCACGGTATGAGAGCCTCGTAAGACGCCTCTATTCCCTGGAGAAACGCGGCATGAGGCTCGACCTCGACGGAACGAGGTCGCTGCTCAAGAAGCTCGGAAACCCCCAGAAACGATTCTCTTCCGTGCTGGTCGGCGGAACAAACGGCAAGGGCTCCACCTGCTCTTTTGTCTCGTCCGTCCTCACTTCCGCCGGCCACTCGGCCGGCCTTTACACATCTCCGCACCTGGTCGACTTCCGCGAGAGGATAAGAGTCTCCGGCGCTTGCATCCCCCGCGAGCACGCGCGCGAGCTTCTCGGCACGGTCGTGCCAATGGGAGAAAGAGGGGGACACTCCTACTTCGAGACGCTCACGTGCGCCGCCTTTCGGTATTTCGGCGAACGGAAAGTGCCCGTCGTCGTGGCCGAGGTGGGCCTGGGCGGCCGCCTGGACTCCACCAACGTCCTTTCTCCGCTTGTCTCGGTCATAACCGGAATCTCGATAGAGCACAGTCACATCCTCGGCACTACTCTGTCCGCGATCGCGGGCGAGAAGGCGGGCATCATGCGAAGAAGGAGGCCGGTGGTGACGGCCGCCCGCGGAAAAGCGCTGGAAACGATCGAGAGACGCGCCAAGGACCTTGGCGCCCCGGTGCTCAGAGTGGGACGGGACCTCAGGGTCACCCGGAAGTTCGCGTCGCGCGCCGGTTCGGTGTTCTCGGCCCGCCTGGCGGGCTCGGGGACCGGCCCCGGAGCCGCGACCGACTACTTCATCGGGCTCAGAGGAAAGTTCCAGGTCACAAACGCGGGGTGCGCCATCCTGGCTGTTTCGTGCCTGCGGGAGCTGGGTATCCGGGTGGACGACTCCGCGCTGGAGCGAGGGCTCGGCCAGGCCCAGTGGCCCGGCAGGCTGGAAGAGTGGGGTTGGGCTCCGTGTTTTCTTTTCGACGTCGCGCACAACCCGGAGGCCGCCGCCAGCCTGACGGAGGCGCTGTCCACGCTCTACGCCGGCAAGTCGGTCGTGGCCGTCGTGGGCATGGTCCAGGACAAGGACCACGTCGGATTCCTGAAGGCGCTCCTGCCCCGCGTGAGACACGTTGTGTTCACGCAGGCCGCCTGCGACAGGGCGCTTCCGGCGGGAGAGCTAAAGGATCGCATGCCGTCGACCGGCCGGACCACGACCTGGAGCGCCGCCCCTGGCGTGCCAGAGGCGCTGAGCGCGGCTCTTTCCGCGGCGCGAAACGACGAGCTTGTATGTGTGACCGGCTCCTTTTATACTGTTGGCGAAGCGATGCAATGTCTCGGGATTGGAGTCAGAGAAAGCGTCTGACGTGACGAGGGTGGCCTTGCCGCCGCAGTGTATTCCGGGAACCTGACCCAGCGTTGAGGTGAAGTAAGTATGGCCGACGTGGTGCTCCAAGGAGTGACCAAGAGATTCACGGGGGGCGTACTTGCCGTGGACAACGTGAGTCTTCACGTGCCCGACAAGGAGCTCCTGGTCCTGGTCGGACCTTCCGGCTGCGGCAAGACCACTGTCCTGCGAATAGTAGCCGGCCTGGAGCGCCACAACGAGGGCGACGTGTACGTGGGGAAGCGACTGGTCAACGAAGTGGCGCCGAAGGACAGGGACATAGCCATGGTCTTCCAGAACTACGCGCTCTACCCACACATGACCGTGTACGACAACATGGCGTTCGGCCTGAAGCTCAGGAAGTTCGCGAAGCCGGAGATAGACGCCAGGGTCAAGGAGGCCGCCGACATACTGGAAATCGGGACCCTTCTGGCGAGGAAGCCGAAGGAGCTGTCCGGAGGCCAGAGACAGCGAGTGGCGCTCGGCAGGGCCATAGTCAGGCACCCCACGGTGTTCTTGTTTGACGAGCCTCTGTCGAACCTCGATGCGCGGCTCCGGGTGCAGATGAGGGCGGAAATCGTGAAACTGCACGCGCGGCTGGGCGTCACGATGATCTACGTCACGCACGACCAGACCGAAGCCATGACCATGGGCCAGCGCATCGCCGTCATGCACAAGGGTCTCGTGAGGCAGCTCGACCGGCCTCTCGAGGTTTACCGGCGGCCGGCCGACAGGTTCGTCGCCGGGTTCATAGGCACGCCCTCCATGAACCTGGTGGAAGGGACCGTGCGGCCCAGCGACGGCGGGTTCGTGTTCCGCTCCGAGTCCGCGACGATCGACTTGCCGCCCGTGCTCGACCCGGTCGTGCGGCTGTGCCCGCACGGCGAGATCACCATCGGCGCCAGGCCCGAGGACGTGGTACCCGTCCCCGCTCCGGCCGCGGACAGCCTGGTCCTCGGTGAGGGACTCGTGGAGCTGGTGGAAATGCTGGGGAACGAGGCCGTCGTGCATACGACCCTGGGCAGGACGACCATCGTGTACAAGACCACGGGAGACGAGGTCCCCGTGAGAGGTGATAAGGTGAAGCTCTCTGTCCCGCTGTCACGTGTTCACCTCTTCGATTCCAGGAGCGAAGCAAGGCTCGAACACTCCTCAGACCGGTCTTGAACTGAATTAACGTCACATAACCACAACACGCGACCCGCTGGAGCTCCTTCTACGGAGGTCTTGATGACGGCTTCTTTAAAATGCGCCGCCGCCCTCGGCGTGGACATCGGCGGCACATTCGTGAAGGTGGCCCTGGTCGGCCCGGGCCCGGCCGTCCTTGAGCGCGCCAGACTGTCCATGGACCCGGCTGAGCCGCCGGAGTCGCTGCTCAGGCGACTGTCCGGGACTCTCTTGGACCTGGAGGCGCTGGTGGAGGGAAGCCCCGTGCTGCCGGTGGGCGTAGGCTGCGCCGGTCTCATCGACGCCGGGGCGGGGGTCGTCAAGACCTCTCCCAACCTGCCGCTCTGGCAGGACGTGCCCGTAGTGGCAGCCCTCTCGGCCGGGCTGGCGTGCTCGGACGGGAGACCGCGCGCGGCAAGCGCGCGAGACGGCGGTGGGCCGTCCGCCGTGGTCCTGGAAAACGACGCCAACGTCTTCAGCTTCGCGGAGGGTTTCTACGGAGCGGCGAAGGAATCCGCGGACGCGGTGTTCGTGACGCTCGGCACTGGTGTCGGCGGTGGGCTCAAGCTCGGCGGGAGACTCTACACCGGAAGCTGCGGGTTCGCAGGCGAGATCGGCCATACCACGATAGACCCCGACGGCCCTGTCTGCGCGTGCGGTAACAGGGGTTGTCTCGAGAGCTTCGTCGGCAGCGTCGGCATAGTGCGCAGGGCGAGAAGGATCATCGAGGAGGAGGGAAGACAAAGCGAGTGGCTGCGCCGGGGCCTCCTCTCCCTCGACTGCCTGACCGTGAAGGACGTCGGCAGGGCCGCCGCGGCCGGCGACGGCATGGCAATCCGCGTGTTCGGCGAGGTGGGCGAGTACCTGGGAGTGGCCGTTGCCAACGTCATCAACCTGCTCAACCCGGAGGTCGTCGTCCTGGGCGGCGGAGTCTCCGGGGCGGGCGAGCCTCTGTTCTCCGCCGTGCGCTCGACCGTGCTGAGGAGAGCCCTTGGGCCTTCCAGCAAGTGCACCCGGATAGTGCCGGCGCTGTTCGGAGAGGACGCCGGTGTCATAGGGGCCGCCATGAAGGCGGCGAGCGCCGGGGGAAGCCAGCGCGATGAATAGACGGGTGCCCTCCGAATTCAGCGCGCGAGGCGACCACACCCACTTCACTCTTCTTGTTTGCGTGTTTCTTGCCTGCGCCGCCGCAAGCGCATTCTCTCCGGTCCCGGCCGCGTTGGGCGCGGGCGAGGAGGCCGACACCGCCCGGGCCGCGGCCTCGGGCGAGCGCGCCCCACGTGCCCTCGAAGTCTCAGGCGGCGCCGGGCCGGAGGCGCAGATTCCGTTCGACATCTCAGCGGACAACTTGAGAGGGAAAGCCGGAACCGACCAGGACTTCCTCCTCCTGGAGGGCAACGTTCGGATCGTGCACGGCACGACCGTGGCGACCGGCGCCACAGGCATCTACTTCCGCGGTACCCGCATGGCCACTCTGGGCGGCGGGGTGAGGATCGTGGACGGCGAGACCGTCATGACCTCGAGAAGGGCCACCTACTCCCTGGCCACGCAGACCGCCACGCTGCAGGAGAACGTGACCATCACCAGCCGCGGCCTGGTCCTCAAGGGGGAGACGGCAGAGTTCAGAAGAAAGGAGAACCAGGCAGTCCTGAACGGCAACGTCACGGTCGTGGACAGCACCAGGACTATCAAGGCGGACAGAATCGTCTACGACCGGGGCACAGAACTGATAGAGGCGTTCGGCAGGATAGTCGCGAGCGACAGCAAGGAGAACTCCACGGTCACCGGAGGCCACGCCCTGTACAACAGGGGAAGCAAAGTGGCGGTCGTTACTTCGACACCGCGGATGGTCACTACCGAAGAAGACGGAGAGCAGACGCAGGTGGACGGCGAGCAGATGGAGTTCTCGCTCGACCAGGACGTGTACAGGGCCAGGGGGGCCGTCCGGATACAGAGAAAGGACATGGAGGCCTCCTGCGAGGCGGCGGAATTCAACAGAAACGAAAACAGGGCGATCCTGGCCGGAAGTCCCAGGGCCTGGGACAAGGACGGCGAGATCAGGGGAGACACGCTGGAGCTCCTGTTGGACGGCGAGGAGCTCCGCACCGTGAAGGTGTTCGGCCACTCTGAAGTGTTCTACAGGGCGCCCGAGGGCGAGGAGCCGGAGACAAGCCGGGTCGTGGGCGATTCGATTCGCATAGCCATGGACGACGAGGAGGTCGACGAGGTCTTCGTCTACGGGCACGCGCGGAGCGAGTACTTTGCCGTGGTCGAGGGCAAGCCGGTGCGGAACGTCGCCAGCGGTGACACGGTGCACCTGGAGGTCGAGAACAGAAAGCCCACGACCGCGACGTTCGAGGGTAACACCTCGGGCGTGTACAACTTCTCGACCGCGTCGGGCGACAGCCTCATAAACGAGCAGGTGGACTACTCAAGCAGGAAGATAGAGTTCTACATCGACGAGAAGTTGATTCGTCTCAGCGGCGACGCGGAGATGAAATACAAGAACCTGAGGCTCGTGGCGCAGGAGGTGGAGTTCGATTCGGAAAAGCAGAGTCTCGAGGCGACGGGCGACCCCATTCTGTGGGAGAACGAGGAAAAGGTGACGGGCGACAGGATGACGTACAACCTAAAGAGCTCGAGGGGCACGATATACGAGGGCAGAACGCGCTTTCAGAAGGGGTTCTACACCGGAGACGAGATCAGGAAGGTGGGCGACAAGATCCTGAACGTCAGGACCGCTGAATACACGTCGTGCGAGCTGAAGGAGCCTCACTATCACTTCAGCAGCAGGCGCATGCGGATTTACCTCAACGACAAGGTCATCGCGAGGCCGCTCGTCTTCTACGTGAAGAAGGTGCCGCTTCTGGCTCTGCCTTTCTACGTCTTTCCCATAAAACCCGGGCGACACTCCGGGTTTCTGATTCCTCAGGTGGAGTTCGGGTTCAACTCGACCAAGGGGCGCTTCGTCAGGAACGCCGGGTACTACTGGGCCGTAAACGACTACGCGGACGTGACCGGCTGGATGGACTACTTCGAGAGCGGCCCCAGATGGATCGCGTACATCGAGACCCGGTACAACGTCCGGTACCGGCTCTCCGGCGCCCTGCACTTCTCCTACTCCGACAACGCCGGGTTGGGCAGGACCCAGTGGGACCTTCAGGGAAATCACCAGCAGACGCTGGGCGAGAACCTGAACCTGTCCATGTCCGGAGACTTCGTAAGCGACAAGAACTACAGGCTTGATAGAGGACTCGGAAGGGGCTTCGAGGAACGCGTCAACCGCATTTTGCGATCCAAGATGTCGGTGACCAAACGATGGGCGCAGGCGCAGCTGACGGCAGCCTACGACAGGACCGCTTACATGGACACGGACCCCACGAATTCGCAGGACGAGCTGAAGAGGCTGGAGCTGAGGCCCACCGTCAGTCTCTCGCTGTCGAGCCGCGCGATCGGAGGAACGGCCAAGCCGGGGGCGGCCAAGAGCTGGCGTGACTGGTTCAAGGCCACCTACGTGAGCGCATCGACCGTGCTGCTGTCCCAGGCGAAGATATACGAGATGCACAAGGACGAGCACACCGGCATGAGCACCAGGCTGGGAATCAGGGACAGCAGGAAGATACTGGGCGTGGTCAACGTCTCCCCCAGTCTGAGCTACACGGAGGACTGGTACGACAAAGACCTATTAGGAAACGAGCTCGAACGGGCCGGCATATGGAGCACGTCCGTGGCGGGAAGCGCCACTCTCTTCCGGATATTCCGACTGCCCGTGGGCCCGCTCCAGGGAGTGAGGCATTCGCTGTCTCCCACGGTTCAGTTCTCCTATCAGCCGGACTTCCCGCAGTACAGCTACAGGGACACGTTCGGAGTCAGAAGAAGCCGTTTCCCCAGTTTCGGCGGGATCTCGACGTCATGGAGCAAGCGGCAGTCGGTGTCGCTGTCGCTGTACAACAGGTTTCAAGCCAAGCTGAAGTGGAAAGACAAGGTCATACGCCTGGACGACCTCCTGGACGTGTCGATCTCCACGTCGTACGACTTTCTCTACAAGGAAAGGTCCAGGTCCCAACCCCTGTCCGACGTGAACACGTCGATCCGGTTGAAGCCGGTGCAGAATTTCTCCTCGGAGCTGTTTCTCACCCACGACCCGGTGTCCAAACACCTGAGCAGCCTGAGCTTTGTGTCGTATCTCACGCTCCAGGGCGGACCGGGGTCTGCCTCGCCGGCCGCCGGGCAGTCCGGGTCAGGGGTGGAGGCACCCCCTGCGCAGGGAAGCCTGTCCGAAGGACTTCCGGAGGGTGAGGAAGAGGCAGAGAGAAGCGTTTCCAGCCTGCCGTGGCAGGGTACGTTCACGTTCAGGTACAGCAGGGGAGCGGACGCGTCCAGCGCGAGCTACTGGCTTGACGGCAACGCCGCGCTGTACCTGTCCAAGAACTGGCGCGTGGAGTACGGCGCGCACTACGACCTCAAGGAGAGAGAGGTCGTGAGCCAGGTCTTCTCCCTGTACAGGGACCTCCACTGCTGGGAGGCCGTTTTCACGCGCAGGTTCTCAGGCCAGAGCTGGGAATACTACTTCAAGATCAACATCAAGGCTCACAAGGAAATCTACATAGAACGCGGCTCGGCGATAGGCTAGAATCGTGTGACTCTTCCAGCTTCGGAGGTGAACGCAAGTGACCAAAGCAAAACTGGCCGCCAGGCTTGCTCAAAGGACCGGCCTGTCGCTCAAGGACGCCAGGGCCGCGATTGACGCGCTGTTCAGCACCGTGCCCAAGTACGGCATCATCGTGGACGAGCTCAGGAGCGGAAGGCGGGTGCAGGTTACGGGGTTCGGTACTTTTGAGACGAGGCAGAGGAGGGCCAGAGAGGGGGTCAACCCCCGTACCGGCGAGAAGATAAGGATCTCGGCCACCAGGTTCCCGGCGTTCCAGGCCGGCAAGGCTCTCAAGCATAGAGTGAGGCGCTAGCCCGAGGCCGCTGGGCCGTTCCGGCGGGGCCGGTGGAAGCCGCTGCCGGCGGGGTCGGCGAAGCTGTGGCGCGGACGGCTGGCGACGCGGCCATCATGGCCTGCAGGAACCGCCGCATCGCTGTGGCGTATACTGTTGTGAAGACCGGGATTCAGGGGTTTCTTCGCTTATCTGTTGCGCGTTAGAGCGATAACTGATATAGTTGTAACGATGTGGCTCTCAGGACACAGGAGGTGACAACTCACTTGAAGACGCTATTCTACGCATCCCTTTCCTTCCTCGTGGCCGTCCTGGCGTTCGGTGTGTTCGCCGTCCGCCCCGCGGCAGCCGCGGAGGAATCTCTGCTGATTCTCACTACCAGCGACACACGCGCAGAACTGGCACCGTGTGGGTGACACTCCTCCCAGAAGGGCGGACTGGCCCGGCGGGCCGGCTTAATCGACTCTCTGAGAGGGGCTTTCCCAGACCTGCTGCTGGTGGATGCGGGTGACAATTTCGGCGGCATCTCCGAGCCCGAAAAGCGAAAGGCGGAGGTCATTCTGCGCTGTATGGGCGCCATAGGCTACGACGCCCTGGGCATCGGAGAGGTCGAGCTAAATTACGGCGTGGACTGGCTGCTGGATACGGCGCGCGAGGCCAAGCTGCCGCTCGTGTGCGCCAACCTCGTCAGCCACCGAACGGGCAAGCCGCTTGTGGAGCCTTACGTGATGCTAAAGCGGGGCAAGGTCAAGGTGGCGGTGGTCGGCCTGATGGACGACGTGCTGGAGCTGGTCAACGCCCGCCAGGGCTCGGACAGCCTCATCGTCACGGACCCCATAAAGGTCGCGCACGAGCTCATTCCGGCTCTCAAGAAGAAGGCGGACGTAGTTGTGCTGCTTTCCCACATGGGCTACGCCAAGAGCAGCAAGCTCGCCATGGAGATACCCGAGCTGGACGTCCTGGTGACGGGGCACAGCCCCAGCGTCAACATGGAGGCTCGCAAGGAAGGGAACGCGCTGGGCATGATGACCGGCTCCAGGGGCCAGTACGTGGGTTATCTCCTTCTGCGGATGGGGGAGAAGAAAGCCATACAGACCTACGAATCGAAACTGGTCCCGCTGGACGGCAGGATAAAGCTGAGCGGGTTGATCGAGGGGTTCATCAACGAGTTCAACAGCCAGGAAAAGAAGTTGTTGGAGGAACGGTCCCGCCGCGACCATGAGGAGGCCCTGTCTCACGCCGGGGAGAATCGCTATCTCGGCCAGGAAACATGCAAACGGTGCCATGCTGAGACCTACGAGAAAGTAGCCCAGATGGGACACGCCAAGGCTTACGCCAGCCTTGCCAAGACAAACAGCGATGGCCTGTCTGATTGCCTCCCGTGCCACACGACCGGCTTCGGCGCGCCGACCGGTTTTGCGTCGGCCTCCTCCCAGCCGGACCTGAAAAACGTCCAGTGCGAGTCCTGCCACGGCATGGGGACGGCCCACAAGAGGGACGGGACGTACCGGACGGCCGGGGAAAAGGCCTGTCTTGTCTGTCACACGAAGGAACGGAGCCCTGAATTCAGCTACAAGACTTACGCGCGAAAAATAGCCCACTGATAGAGAAGCCGTCCTGGTCGAGCCCCCGACCCTATCAGCTAAACCATTGATAATGCTCACAATAGCGTCACGATCGGTCCGGGCGGAGGCGCGCACCGCGAGGTCACAAGTTTTCCCTTGACTTGCGGGGGGCAGTTCTGTAATTTGAACGTTTTGAAAACCTACAGCGCTTTTTGAGAGACCTCAACGGGGTTGATTTTTTTTAGCGGCATCAGTAGGATGCCTTTTTTAAGAACCGGGCAAAAGCACAGAGAACACATAGAAGAACGAACACGCGCCGCCAGGCGGTGGCGTGTAGGAACTAAGGAGGTGAAACTCGAATGAAGAAGGTTCTTGCTATCCTGTTGATAGCGGTGTTTGTAGTGACCACCTTCGTAGCGCTCGGCTGCGCGAAGAAGGAGGAGACTCCCGCGACGGAGACTCCGGCAACGGAGACCGCTCCTCCGATGGAGACTGCTCCTGTTGACACGACTGCGGCCGAGACCGGAACCACGGGAGGTAACTAAGCTAGAGGTTGCCTTTTGTGTTGTTTCCTGTCTCAGCAGGTAGATACTATGGGGGAGAATCCGGACTGTACGAAGTCCGGACTCTCCCTTAGTTTTTTTGCCGGGCGACGGTTTTCAGTCCGTACTCTTTCCCGCGGGTGAACTGGCATGTCCATTCTCAAGATAAGAGCGCTTCACCCCAATCACGTGGTAATAGGCGCCTTTCTCTGCGTGATACTGGCCGGGACTATTCTTCTCTCCCTGCCGCTGTCGGCGGCCGGCGAGCGCGTGTCCGTGATCGACGCGCTTTTTACGTGCACGTCGGCGGTGTGCGTGACCGGCCTCGCCGTCGTGGACACCGGCAGCACATACTCGCTGTTCGGGCAGATAGTGACCATACTGCTCATCCAGATCGGCGGCCTGGGCATAACCACTTTTTCCACGTTCTTTGTGTATCTCACGGGCGGCAGGATGTCTCTGCGGGGGAGGGGAGTCGCGGAGTCCACCCTGACCCAGTTCCCCGTGAAGAACATGGGCCAGCTTCTCTTGAGGGTCCTCCTCGTCACGACCATAATCGAAGGCATCGGGGCCGCGCTTCTGTACCCTTCTCTCACGCCTGACAACCGCGCCGGCTACTTTCCGGTCTTCACGGCCATCTATCACTCCGTCTCCGCCTTCTGCAACGCGGGGTTTTCACTGTACAGGACGAATCTGGAGGCCTACGTGGGGAATCCCGTTGTGAGCCTGGTCATCTGCGGGCTCATAATACTGGGAGGGCTCGGGTTCGTGGTGATGGTGGAAGTGTGGGACCACGTGTTCAGGAGGACCGCGGCGCGAAGGCGTCTCTCGCTCCATTCCAGGGTTGTGCTCACTGTCACGATTGCCCTTCTTCTCGTAGGAACGCTCGTCTTCTTTGTGCTCGAGAGAAACAACACTCTTGCCGGGTTGCCGTTTGGGACGAAACTGCTGGCCTCGTTCTTCCAGGCCGCGACCCCCAGGACCGCGGGCTACAACACAGTCCCGCTGGGTCTGTGCGCAAACGCGACGCTTTTTTTCATGATAATGCTGATGTTCATCGGCGCCTCGCCCGGCTCGTGCGGCGGCGGTATTAAGACCACGTCGTTCGCCGTCATCATCGGGCTGGCCACGTCCAAGCTGAGGGGCGCTGCGGACGTCAACCTCTTCAGGAGGCGCGTCCCGGACAGCGTCGTGTCGAACTCCATCTCCGTGGCGTTCTTCGCTGCCGTGATGCTGGTCGTCGTGATCATGCTGCTCTCCGTGACTGAGGCGGCTCTGCAAAAGGTGTTTCCGGGCGACGATTTCATAGCGCTGGCCTTCGAGGCCACCTCCGCACTCGGGACAGTCGGGCTCAGCACCGGCATAACCCCGTCGCTCAGCGTAACCGGGAAACTGCTTATAATCATTCTGATGATGATCGGGCGGTTGGGGCCGCTGACCATCACGATAGCGCTGGCCGCGCGGGAGCTGAAACCGCGGTTCAGATACGCGCCCGAATCCGTAATGATCGGCTAGGAGGCGAGGGACGTGAGACAATTTGCCGTCATCGGTATGAGCAGCTTCGGCTACTATCTCTGCAAGAACCTGACTGAGAAAGGCCATCAGGTCATGGCCATAGACCGGGACCAGGCCAAGATCGAAAGCGTCCAGCATTTCGTCGAAAGGGCGGTGATAGCCGACGCCGCCGACAAGGAGACGCTGTCCAAACTCGGCATACACGAGTTCGATGTGGTCATAGTCTGCCTCGGTGAGCACATTGACGCGAGCATCCTGGCCACCCTCCACCTCAAGGAGCTCGGCGTGAAGGAGATCTGGGTCAAGGCCATGACTGAGGACCACGGCAAGGTGCTGCACATGATAGGAGCCAACAGCGTCGTGTTTCCCGAGCGCGACATGGCGGAGAGAGTGGCGCTGAGTCTCAGCAGCAGCAACGTGCTCGACCACATCCCGCTGGCGGCCGGCTTCAGCATCATGGAGCTCGCGCCGCCGTCCGAGTTCATCGGGAAGACGCTCGGAGACCTGGACCTCCCGAAGAAATACGGCGTGATGGTGCTCGTGATAAAGGAGCTCATTCCCGAAAACGTCGTGTCGATGCCCAGCGGCAGCTACCGCATGAAGGACAGCGACATCCTCGTGGTCACCGGCAAGGACAGCGATTTGAAAAAACTCCAGTCGCTGTGAGACTTGGAGTTCCAAAGCCGTGACCCTCCTTTCTCCGCCTCGGCCTCCCGGCTCGCATGCCGGCAGGGCAGACGCGAATTGTGACTCTGCCTCCGGCACAACCCTTTTCGTGTCAACAAGTTGACGGGATTGCCGGTTATTTCCGGCGCCGGGCGATTTATTCTTGACACCACTACATATTGGAGAATATATTGCACGCGCCACTAGATAGGACAATGTAGCTCGTTTCGGACCGGAGTTTCTTTTTGAGGAAATTCCGGTTCCGTTTCCAATACTTCAAGCACCGATTTTCGCCCACTCTCGGCCGGGAGAAGCAGCATGGCTAGAGTAGAACAGACTGCCCAGCAGGCCCCATTCATGGCTGAAACGCCCCCGCACGGCCCCACGCGCGCAACGCCGGCGAACCCCGGGTACCAGCACGACCACGAAGCTTCGGAGAAACGGGAGAGGCCCGGAAACACCGGCAGATCCAGACCCGAAGCGGGGTCAGGAGCGAATCGTGACCTCACAGTTGTCTTTTCGGACAACGCATTAAAGGTTCTGGAGCGACGGTACCTGCGCAAGGACGAGGCGGGGAGAGTCATAGAGACTCCCGAGGAGATGCTGCACAGGGTGGCCTGCAACATCGCGTCCGCCGACCTGGCTTTCGAGACGGAGGAAACGGTCTCGCGAATAGAGGACGAGTTCTTCCGCGCGATGGCTTCACTGGATTTCCTGCCCAACTCGCCCACCATCATGAACGCGGGTGCCGACCTGCAGCAGCTGTCGGCCTGCTTCGTGCTGCCGGTGGAAGACTCGATGGAGAGCATCTTCGAGGCCGTCAAGAACACCGCGCTCATACACAAGAGCGGAGGCGGGACCGGGTTTTCGTTCTCCAGGCTGAGGCCCAGGAACGACGTCGTGCTGTCCACGCGCGGTATCTCCAGCGGCCCGGTTTCCTTCATGGGCGTGTTCGACGCCGCCACGGACGCCATCAAGCAGGGCGGCACTCGGCGCGGGGCAAACATGGGCATGCTCAGAGTGGACCATCCCGACATCCTGGATTTCATAACCGCGAAGAACAAGGAAAACTGTCTCAACAACTTCAACCTCTCGGTCGGCGTGACGGAGAAATTCATGCAGGCCGTTGAGAAGGACGAAGAATACGACCTCATCAACCCGCGTACGAACGAACCGGCCGGAAAGCTCAGAGCGAAGAAGGTGTTCAAGCTGATCGTGCTGATGGCGTGGAAGAACGGAGAGCCCGGCATCGTGTTCCTGGACAGGCTCAATCGGGACAACCCCACTCCGCACCTCGGCAAGATAGAGAGCACGAACCCGTGCGGCGAGCAGCCGCTTCTTCCGTACGAATCCTGCAACCTGGGTTCGATAAACCTGTCGCACATGGTTCGCGGCACGAACGGCAGCGCGGAAGTGGACTACGACAGGATGCGAGAGCTCATCCCGATTGCCGTTCGCTTCCTGGACAACGTCATAGACGTGAACCGCTACCCGATTCCGGAGATCGCCGAGCGGACGAGGGCCACGCGCAAGATAGGGCTGGGCGTGATGGGGTTCGCGGACATGCTGCTCCGGTTGGGGATACCGTACGACTCCGAGGAAGCCCCCGAGCTGGCGGAAAAGGTGATGAGCTTCATACAGGAGGAATCCAGGAAGGCGTCCGCCGAGCTGGGCAGGAAGAAGGGTGTGTTCCCGGCCTTCAAGGGCAGCGTCTTCGACTCACCCGGCGCTTCCAGGCTCAGAAACGCCACCACCACGACCATCGCGCCGACCGGCACGCTCAGCATCCTGGCCGACTGCTCCAGCGGCATCGAGCCCCTGTTCGCCATCTCCTACGTCAAGAACGTGATGGACAACACCGAGCTCCCGGAAGTGAACCAGGTGTTCAAGGAGATCGCGGAGGAGAGGGGATTCTACACGCCGGAGCTGGCCCGCGAGCTGGCGTGCAAGGGCACGCTGGCCGGCATAGACGAGGTGCCGGAGGACGTGAAGAGGGTGTTCGTGACGGCGCACGACATCACGCCGGAGTGGCACATCAGGATGCAGGCCGCCTTCCAGAAGCACGTGGACAACGCCGTCTCCAAGACCATCAACTTCAAGCGCGACGCTTCAGTCGAGGAAGTCGATAAGGCCTACACGATGGCCTACCGGCTCCAGTGCAAGGGAGTGACGATTTACCGCGACGGCAGCCGCGAGAAACAGGTCCTCACGAAGGGAAGAGAACCCCACAGGACAATGGTAAAGCGAATGCCGCGTTCCAGGCCGCTCGTGACTACCGGCTCCACCGAGAAGATAGGCACGGGCTGCGGCAGTCTCTACGTGACCGTGAATCAGGACGAGCAGGGCCCGTTCGAGGTGTTCGCCAGGCTGGGCAAGACGGGAGGCTGCGCGGCGACGCAGACAGAGGCCATCAGCCGCCTGGTGTCCCTCGCGTTGAGGTCGGGCCTTGACATTCAGTCCACGCTGAGACAGCTCAAGGGCATCAGGTGCCCCGCGCCGCTCTGGGACAACGGGAGCCAGGTGCTCTCTTGTCCCGACGCAATAGGCAGGGCCGTCGAGAGGTTCCTGGAGCGCTCCCGCGCCAACGGCGCCGACGTCACCATCGAGACCAAGGAACCTCACGTGAAGCACTCCAAGGCCGACGTCGAGAGTTTCGAGCGCTTGACGTGCCCCGACTGCGGCGGCACGGTCGAGCCCGAGGGCGGCTGCCTGGTCTGTAGATTTTGCGGCTTCTCCAAGTGCGCGTAGGGGGCGAGGGGGCTTGCTCCAGTGGGTGGGTGCGTGTGGCGCAGGCTCAACCCTAAATTAGGCAGACCAACGTCCCGACGTCCTCCAGGTCTTTTCGAAAGGCCCTCCTGCGATCAATGCTCGCCCCACAGGCTCCAGAAAAGTGGTAATGCTCAGGACGATCTCTTCGAAATCCCGCGGGACATTCTCCAGTCTGCTGCGGCGGATGAAACTTCTCCATTGCGCGGACTTGGCATCATCGCGGAGAAGTGCCTGCGTCCATGCGGCAAGTTGAGACGGCATGGTGGTTCCTCGCATCGAGAAAGTCTCAAGAATGGCCCTTGATAGTGTGAAACCGTCGAAGCCGAACTGATTCGACAGTAGCCACAAATCATAGAAGTCCTTCATGCGGCTGTTGAGTGCGCCCAGTTTCATCATGGCCTCGAATTTCTCAGCGATGAAACTCTCCTTTGTGTAAGCGACCAGGCGCGGCGCAGGGAAACCGAGCACACTCGGATACTCCACTGTGACTATCGCTGGCACCACTGGGTCGCCAAAACCTACGTCGAGCTGCATTGAAATGCGAGCGGCACCCAGTCTTCCACGGAAGCGAATCCGAATGCCCCCGTAGGCAGCATCCTCGACGATACGCTCTCCCTCCACCGTGTCGGCATCAAAGACAAGACCGTCGGGCTCCACATGTTGAACGCACAAGTCCCTCGTCAGACTGAGGACCGCGTCGAGGTCGTTGCGCATTCTGCCGAGGACGTCAATGTCCCTTGTGGGGCGCAGGCGGTCAACTTTCCAAATCGTCAGCATCAACGCACCCTTTATGACAAGCTTGTCTGCGTGACGAGATCTCGACAGGCGGAACAGGAACCGCTCCATTGCGAAATGCTGAAGCATCTCGTCAAAGGGACGTCTTGTCTCCTTCGCTCTGTTCAGGAGACGTTGGTGCACTGACGACGCGACGTCTTTCGGCGCGCGCTTCATCACAGCACCGCCTCGAGATATGGGCGCATTACTTTCTCCACGCGGCACACCTCCGCGTACCTGAGTAGTTCATTGACCCTCAGGGGCTTCCGGCGTCGATACAGTCTCAGCGCCTCAATCGCTGTGTCGAGACCGATCTTGTTGCGGTACTTGAAGCAGTCGGCCAGTGTCTTCTCGGGCCCGTACACGCGAACTAGCACGTTGTCCACCTCGTGGGTCTCTATGCCCGCACTAAACGACCTTCTCGTGAACCAGAACACACGAATAGGCGGATGGTCCAACCTCGGCGGCTCTGAGCCTCTGGTCAGAGCCACGTAGACTTCGTGAGGAATCTGTGTTGTGAGTCCATAGAAGGCCAGGGCGGACACCAGGCAGATCACTCCTTCCGGCACCTTCACGGCCACTGGTATCAGATCCGGATTCCCCAGGGGTGGTAGTTCGGCCAGGCGATACAGCCCTCGACTCAGTCTCTCAAGAACTCCTCGATCCAGCATGCCGTAAAACGTACGACGATCAATTCCGGCCTGCACGGCCTCAGTCATCCTAATCAGGCCGCCTCGACTGCGGATGATGCTTCTCGCCCTCTCGGTAGAGGTCAGTGTCTTCCGCTTCATACATCCTCTCCTGTGACAAAATACCTGCAAATGTTGATAAGTGCTGGTATTTTGTCACATGGCGGAACCCTTGTCAAGATTGTGCAGAAATACAGGACGTCCGGCAGCGTCCGGGTACTTGCCGATGCACGCGACGTTCACGCAGTGGTCAGTCACCGTCAGGCGACGGGTTCGAAGGTTGGTAGCGGGGGCCCGCTGCTCTCACCAAGAGAAGATATTCCCACCAGTACAGGTCGAAGAGTGACCTTACCCCGTTGTTCCATCCAATCCCAGAGCCAGTCCTGAGCCTCTTTGACCCTTACCCAGAAACTACCCCCAGAACCGGACTAAAATCCAGGGGAAAGGTCACCCACAGGGCGAGCATGATGACCTGTTTGACGGAGTGCAGACGACGGTCGAGCGAACCACCAGCCAAGCGACGGTCAGGGCAGAGCGTTATTCGCCGATTCCGAGGCTGTAGGCGCGCGTGACGCGCTTTGTCATTGTGCTGGAGGGAGTTTAGTGATATAATGTGTGGTGCATCAGGCGAGAGTTGCTGACGAGCGTGCTTCTCTGAATCGGACAGTGGTGGAGGCACGAATGCTCCGCGCGTCCCCGCAGAAGATCTTGAGCCTCACCGCCAACCGAGAAGGTCGGATCGAGGCAGGCGACTTCGTGGCCAGGCGGAAGATGGTGCTGCTGCACTGAGCTCTCATAGAGAAGCCGTGTGAGGGAAAACCTCATGCACGGTTTGATGAGGGGGGTGTGGAGACCGGGTATGGTTGCCTGCACTGAGGTCCCGTGCGTGAGCAGACGGGAATGGTCACCCAGGACCTGCAGCCCCGGTGCCAGGCTGCTGCTCTACAATTAAGCACAACAAAATCAAAGCTCTTAACACACAAGAAGGAGGCTTGCGATGAAGTGCAGCTTGTTTCTTATCATTTTTGTGCTCCTGCCAATCGCTCTATTGGCAGAACCGGTTTCCACCGGAAAAGTCCCTCAAGATTGGCTTAATACGGCTGTTGAGGGCATTGAGCAAGAGGAATACCAGGTAACATTACAGACCAAGGATCATGAGGGAAGGGAATTCAGAGAGCCCAGGTATCATGTTACAAATCGGGCAAACAATCTCCGTGCGTATTTCGATGAACAGGGTATGGAACTACATCCCCGACTGAATGGTGATGAATGGCGGATTATCTTTCGGCTAAATCAAGATAATGTAATACCTGTGATAAGCGCGGATACGATTTCTTATGATTATGGGGAGATGAACCAATCTTTTGTGAATACGAAGGATGGGATATATCAAAGGATAATTTCTTATGGAAGGGATTTGTCGGTAAAGATAGAGAGTGGTTTGGATGCAATGATCGAAGGGAATGGTCTTGCATTTAGGAATGGAAGAGAAAAAATAAGGTATGAGATTCTAAGCATTGAAGGTGCCAGGGGTTATGACATATCAGAGGACGGTCTCAGGATAGACAGGGAAAAGGACGCCCCGCTGATAGTGCTGGCCCGGGTCTATGGAGAAACTCCGCTGGCTGAAGAGGGTCTCGGGACCAGCGGCACGACAGGTCTTGATACGATCCCTGCCTGGACAGGCGAATCAAATCAGGCAGGCGCCGAGTATGGCTATTCAGTTTCAACAGCCGGCGATGTGAATGGCGATGGATATTCAGACGTGATTATCGGCGCTCCCCAATATGACAATGGCCAGACAAATGAAGGAAGGGCCTATGTATATCAGGGATCTGCATCTGGTCTGTCTTCAACCCCCAACTGGACCGCTGAGTCAAATCAGGCAAATGCCCAGTTTGGCACTTCGGTCTCAACGGCCGGTGACGTGAACGGTGATGGCTATTCAGATGTGATTGTGGGCGCCCCCTCTTATGACAATGGAGAGACCAATGAAGGGATGGCATTTGTATATCATGGCTCTTTATCTGGTCTATCTCTCGCCCCCAGCTGGGCCGTCGAAGGCAACCAGGCAGGTGCCCAGTTTGGCACTTCGGTCTCAACTGCCGGCGATGCGAACGGTGAGTGGAATAATTGGTACAGTGACGTGATTATCGGCGCCCCATATTATGACAATGGCCAGACAGATGAAGGAAGGGCGTTCGCATATTACGGTTCTTCGTCTGGTCTCTCCGAAGAACCCGACTGGACTGCGGAATCAAATATGGCAAATGCATTGTTTGGCTTTTCGGTCTCAACTGCCGGCGATGTGAACAGTGATTATTATTCGGATGTGATTGTTGGTGCTTATCTCTACGGCAATATCGGGATGGTGTTTGTATATCATGGTGCGCAATCAGGTCTATCTATCACTGCGGACTGGGTGGCTCAATCTGGTGCACGTTTTGGCTATTCGGTTTCAACTGCCGGCGACGTGAATGGCGATAGCTACGCAGATGTGATTATCGGTGCCCCCTATTATACAGGTGGAGCACTGAATGAAGGCAGGGCTTATGTTTATTACGGTTCGTCAGATGGTTTGTCTTTGACCCCTAACTGGTTCACTCAATCAGGTCAATTAGGCGCGTATTTCGGCAATTCGGTCTCGACTGCCGGTGATGTGAACGGAGATGGCTATTCAGATGTGATTATCGGCGTTCACTGTTACGACAATGGAGAGTCAAATGAAGGAAGGGTTTGTGTCTATTATGGTGGTTCATCTGGCTTACCCGCAGTTCCGGTCTGGATCGCTGAATCAAATCAAGTAGATGCATATTTCGGTATCTCGGTCTCGACTGCCGGTGATGTGAATGGAGATGGCTATTCAGATATGATTATCGGCGCTCAGCGTTACGACAGCGGACAGTCGAATGAAGGGAGGGCTTGGGTTTATGTTGGTTCCCCAACAGGCCTATCTTTGATCGCGAACTGGACCACCGAATCAGATCAGACGAGTGCACAGTTTGGCTATTGTGTCTCAACTGCTGGTGATGTGAATGGAGATGGCTATTCAGATGTGATTATCGGCGCTCCATATTTTGACCAAGGACAGACAGACGAGGGGACGGTATTTGCGTATCATGGCCCAGCCTTGACTTTTGCAGGGATGAAACAAGTAGACCAGGCAAATGCATTGTTTGGCTATTGTGTCTCAACTGCTGGCGACGTGAATGGCGATGGCTATTCAGATGTGATTGTCGGGGCTGTCAACTATGACAATGGCCAGACAGATGAAGGAAGGGCGTTCGTATATAATGGCTCTGCATCTGGTCTATCTCCAGCCCCAGACTGGACCGCAGAATCAAACATGGCAGGTGCGGCATTCGGCAATTCGGTCTCAACTGCCGGCGATGTGAATGGTGACGGCTATTCAGACGTAGTTGTCGGTGCTTATCTCTACGGAAGCGTGGGCATGGTCTTTGGATACAATGGTTCTCTATCCGGCTTGTCGGGAGCATCGGACTGGACTGCCCAACCAGATCAGACAGGCGCACACTTTGGCCAGTCAGTGTCAACTGCAGGTGATGTCAATCGGGATGGATATTCAGATGTGATTGTCGGGGCTGCAAACTATGACAATGGCCAGACAGATGAAGGAAAGGTATACGTATATTATGGTCCTTTATCTGGTTTAGGTATACCGCCAGACTGGACCGCTGAGTCAAACCAGGCGGGTGCTTGGTTTGGCAATTCGGTCTCAACTGCTGGGGATGTGAATGGTGATGGCTATTCAGATGTGATTATCGCTGCTGTCAATTATGACAATGGCCAGACCGATGAAGGAAGGGCATTCGCATATTATGGCTCTGCATCTGGTCTATCTATAACCCCCAACTGGACGGCTGAGTCGAATCAGGCAAGTGCAGTGTTTGGTCATTCGGTGGCAACTGCTGGAGATGTGAATGGCGATGGCTATTCGGACGTGACTATTGGAGTTCTCTATTATGACAACGGCGAGACAAATGAAGGAAGAGCTTATGTATATCACGGTTCTCCAGCTGGCTTGGCCTCAAACCCGGCCTGGACCGCAGAATCAAATCAGGCTAATGCAGTGTTTGGTCATTCGGCGGCAACTGCTGGAGATGTGAATGGCGATGGCTATTCGGATGTGATTGTGGGTGCTCCCTATTATGACAACGGACAGAGCAACGAAGGAATGGCGTTCTTGTATTATGGTAATGGTGGTCCCGGTCTTTCCCTATTGCCGAGGCAGAAGGTCCCTGGCCTCGGCTCACATCTTGTCCAACTCCTGAATGCTACCGGAACCACAGAAGTTCTACTTGGGCTTAGTCTGATTGGCACACCAGCAGGAATGGCAATGGTGAAGTTGCAATGGGAGACAAAGGAGCTTGGCACTCTGATGAATGGGACTGGTTTGGGGACGAGTTCGTCTTGGCAGTATGCAGGACAGTATATTTGGGAGAATGTCAGTGGTCTTTTGGGGGGCACTGCCTATCACTGGCGCATGAGAATAAAATATTCGCCTCTCTATTATCAAGGTGGTGTTTACTCAAGGTGGCTTTCAATAGGTCCTAATAGTTGGAATGAGAAGGATTTTGTCACTACCGCTTTGATTGGCATCGGTGAGGGCGAACACGAAAGAGGGCCTGGCGGCGATGCGATGTCTGTACGGGTCTATCCGAATCCTTTCAATCCTGTGACGACGATCACCTTTGCGGTCCCGGAGCGGACTCGTGTTCGTCTCGTAGTGTTTGATATGGTGGGCCGTGTGGTTGCCACCATTGTCAACAGTCAGTTTGAGGCCGGCGGATACAGTATTCCTTGGGATGGTAAGAGTGTAAATGGGACCGAATTGAGCTCCGGTGTCTACGTGCTCCGCCTTGAGACCGGCGGCTTCGTGGCCATGCGGAAACTCGTTTTGCTCCGCTGAGCGCTCGCTTCGCAGCCGTGAATGCTGTGCGCAGTGGTGGGAACACCGCTCAAACTCCGTGAACTGCTCTAACCTGTAATTGTGTTTACAGTCGGCCTTTCAGTCAGGTTTTCGGTCCAGGCTGCTACGACCTCCGGGGCAAAGTCAGAAGAGGGTTCGGGTTGTCGTGCAACCCGAACCCTCTAGATTTACCTGCGCCGAATCAGGGGCTCTAGAACAGGCCCTTGATCCGCCCCCACGTCGAATCGTTGGCGGGGGTACCGCAGTCATAGGTGTACGTGACCGTTACACCTGCCGACGCGGAAGTGGCGAACTGCTGGATCAGGTTCCCGGCGCCGCTGCCGTACGACGTCCCGATGGCCTTTATCGGAAGACTGATGCTGCCCGTGCCGCAGAACAGGGCCAGGTCGGCCGGAGTGCACGAACATGCCGAGTCAGTGTCGTCGCCCGAAAGTCCGCTGTACGTCCTGCCCGAGGTTCCGCCCCAGTCGAACACGTTGTCATAGGCGGTCACGTTGTCAGACGTGCTGGCCAGCGGGATTACGACCACCAGCGTGGTGTTGTCGGGGCGCGAGAGGGTGATCGTCGCCTGCAGATTCATGGTGACCGTAGTCGCGGACGCGTCCATGCTCTCGAACCTGGCCGAGCCCTCAACGTGTCCGTTCAACTCGAAACACACACTCAGCAGACAGTCGCAGTCCTGGTCGAACTTGGGAAACGACAGGGTCGTGTTCCAGTTGGTCGGAGACAAAGTTACCGACGCGTTGTGCGTGATTGTGCCCGCAGTGCCCGCGGCCGAAGATAACGTCACGCAGAACCCTAGAATTGCGAGGCAGACCAATAGCTGTCTCAATGATCTCATGAGGACCTCCTGGGTGAGGGGACTAAAACACACTCCGGTAGCCACGATTGTAGAACGCGAGGGGATACAATTCCAACATCACGGAAGTATACGCCACTTCCGGGCTAACGTCAACCAAATTGTGACCTTCGGCGCACGGCTCGCACCAGAAACCGTCTCTGCTTGCGCGTTTCCCTCGGCGGCTTCCTGCGGCGAGCGCAATGGTCGCCGCACAGTGTGTAGTCGTGCGTACACGTGCTGATTGAAGGGTCACGTCTCGCCAGGCGCGGCGCTCCCTGCGGCAACCGGCCCAAGCAAGAGGGTCCGGACTGCACGGCAGCCCGAACCCTCTGTACTGTCTCGCGCGGAATCGCAGGAACAAGACGAGGGTTCTAATCCGCCCGCATGTTGTGAAGCTTGTGAAGCGTGGTGCCATGCCGGTGCGCGTTGGTCGCCATGGCGGTTACACTGAAACGGCCGGCGCATACGATATAACTCTCAGCAAGTCATTGGGAAACGATGTCTAGGCACAAAAGGTGATGTGCTCACAGGCCCGATTTTCTGTTGACACAGCCTGTTGCAGCGGCGAAGATGGGGGGTTAAATCGGGCACTTCGGTTCTCGTGACTTCGGAGACGGAGGGGCAGCTTCCAGTAACCCACACCCAACTTGAGGAGGGACGCTCATGAAGAACAAGGTCACCATAGTCGGTGCCGGAAACGTCGGGGCCACGGCCGCGCACTGGGCCGCGGAGAAGGAGCTCGCGGACATAGTGCTCATCGACGTCATCCCGGACATGCCGAAGGGCAAGGCTCTTGACCTGATGGAGACCGGCCCGGTGGAGGGCTTCGACACGAAGCTCATCGGGACGAACGACTACGCGGACACCGCGAATTCCGACATCGTGGTTATCACCGCCGGCCTGGCCAGGAAGCCCGGCATGAGCAGGGACGACCTCCTCGAAGCCAACAGGAAGATCGTTTACGAGTGCACCGAGAACGTGGTGAAGCACTCGCCGAACGCGATACTCATCATCGTCTCGAACCCGCTCGACGCGATGTGCCATGTGGCCAAGGCGGTCAGCAAGTTCCCGAAGCATCGCGTGTTCGGAATGGCCGGAATCCTGGACACCGCGCGATTCAGATGCTTCCTCAGCATGGAAATGGGCGTCTCCGTCGAGGACATCCAGGCGATGGTGCTGGGCGGCCACGGCGACACGATGGTGCCGCTGCCCAGGTACACGACGGTAGCGGGCGTTCCGATAACCGAGCTCCTGCCCAAGGAGAAGATCGACGCCATCGTGCAGAGGACTGCCAAGGCCGGCGGCGAGATCGTGGCCCTTCTGAAGACGGGCAGCGCTTACTATTCTCCCTCGGCAGCGGTCATCCAGATCGTCGAGGCCATCATCAAGGATAAGAAGAGAGTGGTGCCGTGCGCTGCGTACCTCGAAGGTGAATACGGCATAAATGGTCTCTACGTCGGCGTGCCCATCAAGATAGGCGCGAAGGGCGTTGAGCAGATCATGGAGCTCAAGCTGACTGCGGACGAGCAGGCGGCTCTGAACAAGTCCGCCGCCGCGGTGCGCGAGCTCGTGGACATCATGAAGCTGTAACGACGGGCGCCGAGCGGCGCGTTTGGACGGGGTCCGGATCCCGCGCCACGGAAGCCGCGGCGACGCAAGACGCTTCAAGAGGGGGACGGTCAGTCGAGGCCGGCCCCCTCTGCTTTGCGGGAGCCCGGGACCATTTTGCCCCGTGCCGGCGCCGCGCCGCCTTCCGTGACGTACACGCGGCCAACAAACAGCTTGACCTCGGCGGACGAGTCCGATAGAAAAGCAGACAGACTGGAGGCCGGTGTTGAATATCAAATCGCTTTCCTTCCGCCGCATCCTCAACTCGCACGCCGAGTTCACGACCGAATTCGTGGTCGAGCTGGAGGACGGCCGCGTGGGCGCGGGCGCGGCCCCGCAGGGCGAGACCATAAGTGTCTATGAGGACAAGACCAGCCCGGCCGGTCCGGAATCGGTCGTGGCCCGGCTGAAGAAGGACGCGATTCCGGACTCGCCGCTGACCCAGGAGTCTTTTGACTCATACCTCGAACGTAACATCCCTACGTTCGGCAGGAACAACGCCTTCGCGCTGTCGCTGGCTCTCTTCGACGCGCGGTCACGGACGGAGCCGCCGTTCGTACTGCTGGGCAGACCCGAGGCGCCGCTTCGGGCGCCCAATCTCTGCCTCAACGTCCTCAACGGCGGCAGGCACGCGTATACCAACCCGGTCCTGAGCGATTTCTCCGAGTTCATGCTCGTCTCGCGCTCAAACGACGTGGAGAGGGTCGTACGCGACCACGCCGAGATACAGCGGAAGGTGCGGGAAGGCCTTCTCACGCTTGAGCGCGTGGTCGTGAACGGAAACCCGGTCTATAGGTTTTCGACACTCGACAACAGGGAATGTATAGAGTTCCTGCTCAAGGTCCGCGACGGCCTGGGGCTCACGGGCGAATATGACCTGATGATAGACGCTTCGGCTGGAGACCTCGCAGATGAAGGCGGCTACGCTCTCGCCCTGACGGACGGGAAGCGCCGCGGCGGCGAGCAGTTTCTGGAGTACTGGCACGGCCTCATACGCGAGTACGGGATCGCGTTCGTCGAGGACCCGTTTCAGGAGACCGATTTCGGCCTGTGGGCCGCGCTCACTGCTGCCGATACTGGATATATGGTGGTCGGCGACAATCTCTACTCGTCCGACGCTGCGCGCATCGAGGACGGGGCGAGAAGACGGCTCTCGCATGCGGCCGTGGTCAAGCCGAACCAGTCCGGCACTGTCACGGCCGTGAGACGGGCGATCGAAACCGCGGAACGGTGCGGCATGACGGCCATTACGTCGCACCGGTCCATAAGCACCGAGTCGACCTTCCTGTCCGCGTTCACCTGCGTGCTGGACGTGAAATACATCAAGATCGGTCCGCTCTTCACCGACTACTCTTCCGTCGTCAGACTGAACGAAATTCTGAGATTGACGGCCGGATAAAACCGGGCTGAGAGTGTCAGCGGCTGCCATCGACCCCGTCCCGTTTGTCAACCTGGATAGTCGCGTCCAGCGGAGGTGAGGCTCGTGAACACCACCATCAGCACTATCAGACACGCCAGGACCAGGTTCGGCGAGGAGCAGCGATACGCCGGCACGATGGACGTGCCGTTGAGCCCCCGGGGCAAGCGCGAAGCGAAGCAGGCCGCTGCAGGCGTGAACGGCGCCGCTTTCGACGTGGTCGTGACCTCGACGCTGGCCAGGGCCGTGGACACCGCCCGGCTCCTGGTCGGCGCGTCCCGTCCCATAGTGCAGTGTCCCTACTGTAACGAACGGAACTTCGGCGCGATGGAAGGCCGCACCTGGGAAGAAGTGAGGCGTTTCAGGCCCAGGATACTGTTCATAAAGGTCGGAGGCGACCTGCATTCGGTCAATCCGCCCGGAGGCGAGCCGTTCGAGCAGCTGTGGGAGCGCTCGAGACAGTTCCGCAGTTTTCTCTTCCGGCACTACCGCGGCTCGAGAATACTCGTCGTCTCACACGGCGTCTTCCTTCAGCAATTCCACGGGCTGATTCGAGGGAAGAGCTGCATCGAGTCGCTTGGAGAGTGGGTGACGAACCTCGAGATGACCTCGTTCTTGTTCGAAGGAAACCGGCTGGTCGGGGAGAGGAAGGTCAAGCTGCCAGGAGCCACGCCCGAGGACTTCTAGGCCCATCCCCCGCATCCCGCCCGCCGCGCGTCCCCATTTGCCTTGACTCCGCCCGGAGCCTGGTCTACCCTGTTGAGGTTAATTTCCTGAAGCGTTTTCAAGGCGCCGGCCCGCCTGCGGGACTCTGGCCCGCCTGCGGGGCCGCGCATATGGCAGTCTGTTCTTCACCAACTCTCTGGCGTTTTCGAGGTTCTGAGGAGGAAAAATGCCGATAGTCGACTCAAAAACCGGAAAGGTCATCAAGCAGCTCTCGAAGGAAGAGCTGGTCGAGGCCGCTAATTCGTTGAGAGGCTATAACTTGGTGTGTCTTGCCGCGGCAGGCTCGGGCCACGCGGGCGGAACACTCTCGGTCATGGACCTGGCGGCCGCGCTTTACCTGAACGTCGCCAAGCACGACCCCAAGGACCCGAACTGGAAGGGCAGGGACCGGATAATCTGGTCGACCGGCCACAAGGCCCCGTCTCTGTACCTCTGTCTGGGCGCCAGCGGCTACTTCGACATTGAAGACGTCGTGACTCTGAGAAAGCTGTACAGCCCGTTCCAGGGCCACCCGCACTGGCTCAAGCTCAAGGGCGTGGAGATCTCATCCGGCTCGCTGGGCCAGGGGTTGAGCGTCTCCAACGGCATCGCCCTCGCGGGCAAGCTGGACGGCAAGAGCTACCGGGTGTTCTGCTTCATGGGTGACGGAGAACAGCAGGAAGGGCAGGTCTGGGAAGCCGTCATGGAGGCGGGCCACTACAAGCTGGACAACCTGGTGGGCATCATAGACAAGAACCGGCTCCAGATCGACGGGTGGGTGGAGGACGTCATGAACGTCGACCCGCTCGCCGAGAAATACAAGAGCTTCAATTGGAACGTCATCGAAATAGACGGCCACGACATGGGCCAGATCCTGGACGCCTTCGAGAAGGCGAGGAACTTCAAGGGCAAGCCCACGGTCATCATCGCCGACACCGTGAAGGGGAAGGGCGTTGACTTCATGGAGAACGTGGCGGGCTGGCACGGCAAGTCTCCGTCCCTCGACGAGGCCATGAAGGGACTGAAGCAGCTCGGACTCGAGGAGAAGATGCCCGTTCAGAGGATGATTGAGAAGTCCAAGAAGTTCCAGGCGTGGGCGGAGAAGACGCTGGACGCGAAGATGCCGCACTTCTCGAAGAACTACTTCTGGAACGCGGCTCCCAACATGAAAGTCGACATGCAGCCCACCAGGAAGGGTTTCGGCGGCTGTCTCCAGGAATGCGGCTACGACGACAGAGTCGTGTGCCTGGGCGCCGACATATCGGGATCGATAACGATAAGCGACTTCTACACCAGCAACCCCGAGAGGAAAGAGCGGTTCTTGAGCATGGGCATCGCCGAGCAGAGCGCCACGGGTGTGGCGGCGGGCCTCGCCAAGGAAGGCAAGCTGCCGGTGTTCGGGACTTACGGCGTGTTCGCCTCGGGCAGGAACCTTGACCAGCTGCGCACCACGGTCTGCTACGGCAACTTCAACGTGTTCGTGGCCGGAGCGCACGGAGGTGTTTCGGTGGGTCCGGACGGCGCGACGCACCAGGCCCTGGAAGAGCTCTTCCAGATGTGCGGTCTGCCGAACATGACCGTGGTGGTGCCGTGCGATGCAATCGAGACCAAGAAGGCCGGCGACTTCCTGCTGTTCGAGCACGACGGCCCGAAGTACTTAAGATTTGCCAGGGAGGCCACTCCGATAGTCACCGGTCAGAGCACGCCGTTCAAGTACGGCGAGGCGAACGTGATACGGCTCCGCAAAGAGGGAGACAGGTTCATCGACGCGTTCGAGACGATGCTGGCGTCCAAGTACAGGAACGAGAACGAAGACCTCACGATCATCGCGAACGGTCCTGAAGTGCCCGAGGCCATGAGGGCGGCCTACATCTTGAAAAAGGAATTCGGGATCGAGACAAGGGTCGTCAACATGCACACCGTGAAGCCGCTCGACGCCAAGACCATCGTCAAGGCGGCGCTCGAGACAGGCATCGTGGTCTCCGCCGAGGAGCATCAGGTCGGCGGCCTGGGTAACCTGGTGGCCGCCGCCATCGCGCAGGCTCCTGAGCTTTATGGCGAGCCGGTCATCTTGGGCATGGTCGGGGTGAAGGACAGGTTCGGCGAGTCCGGCGCGCCGTGGGAGCTCATCAAAGAGTTCGAGGTCAGCGCGGAGCACGTCGCGGCCAAGGCGAAGGAGCTGTACGACTTCGCGAAGAGGAAGGGACTCAAGGCCGGGAAGGCCGCGAAGCCTGCCGGCAAGCCGGCGGCCAAGACCGTTCGGACTGCCAAGCCGGTGGCCAGGAAGGCGGCGCCCAAGAAGAAGGCCGCCGCAAGGAAAGCCGTGCCTAAGCCGGCCGCCAAGAAGTCGCGGTCGTCTGCGCGGGCTCGCAGAGGAAGGCGATAGCTCCGGTCGGATGATTCACGCTTGAAAGGCGAAGGCCACGAGGTCCCGGTAATCGGGGCTCGTGGCCTCGCTGTTTCCGGCGGACTACGCCCGGCCGGCGTCATCGGGCGCCCGGTCGAGCGGCATCCGGCGTGGGGTCGCGGCCGCCCTATTTCTTCGCGGAGTTCTTGTTCTCGTCGTCCTTAGGCTTCTCGCCGAACTCCGACATCTTGTGGCTCATGTCCTCGAGCTTCCTGTCCATCAGGTAGTTGACGGTTCCCCTGGGGTACCGGCCGTTCTTGCCGCGCGCGCCGGCGGGTTTGCCGGTCAGTATTTCTATGCCTTCCTCCACCTTCTTGATGGGATAGATGTGGAACCGGCCCCTGGAGACCGCGGCAGCGACGTCCTTGCGCAGCATCAGGTCCTGAACGTTCCGCTCGGGGATGACGACTCCCTGCCTTCGGGTGAGTCCCTTGGCCCTGCAAACGTCAAAGAAGCCCTCGATCTTCTCGTTCACTCCGCCTATGGGCTGGATCTCGCCCATCTGGTTAACCGAACCCGTGACGGCGATGTCCTGCCTGAGTGGCACCTCCGACAGGCTCGAGACAAACGCGAACAGCTCCGCGGCCGAGGCGCTGTCTCCCTCGACGCCCGCGTACGACTGCTCGAAGCAGATGCTGGCGCTCAGGGTGAGGGGCCGCTCCTTCGCGTACATGGCCCTGACGTAGCCCGTCATGATGAGAACGCCCTTGTCGTGCGTGCGGCCGCTCAGGTTCGCCTCTCTCTCGATGTTGATGATTCCAGACCTGCCCATCGAGGTCTGGACGGTTATCTTGGCCGGCTTCGCGAACGCGTGGTCTCCCAGGTCGTAAATGGACAGTCCGTTGACCTGGCCGACCCTGCTGCCGGTGATGTCGATCATCAGGATGCCCTCGTCTATGAGCTCCTGTACCTTTTCCTCGATGAGTCTGACGCGGTAGACCTTCTCCTCGATCGCCTTGTCGACGTGCTCCGCCTTGACCAGCTCGCTCTTCGCCTTCCCCGCCCAGTAGTTGGCCTCCCGGACGATGTCGGCGATCTGCAGAAAGCGCGCAGTCACTTTCTCCCGGTGGCCGCCCAGTCTGACGCCGTATTCGACCACTGCGCCGACCCCGCTCCTGTCGAAGTGCCTGAGCTTCTCGTTCGTGACTATCTTCGCGATGAAACACGCGAAATCGTGGATGGACTCCGTGTTACGCGTCATCACCGTGTCGAAGTCGGCCTTGACCTTGAAGGTCTTCCTGAAGTCTTCGTCGTATGCGTACAGCAAGTGGTACAGGTACGTGTCGCCTATCATCACGACTTTGAGGTCGAAGTTCACGGGCTCCGGCTTCATGGACGTGCCTGAGAACATGTAGAACGGGTCGTAGGGCTGAATCTCCACTATCCTGTTCCTGATAGTGCGCTTGAGCGTCTGCCAGACGCCGGGCTCTATCAGGACGTCCAGGGCGTTCAGCACCAGGTAGCCACCGTTGGCCCTGAGCAGGGAGCCCGCCTTTATGCGCGTGAAGTCGCTCTTCCATTCTCCGAACCTGCCAACGACTCTCTCCACGGAGCCGAAAAGGTTTCTGTGCGTCGGCGTCGTCTCTATGATCACCGGCCTGCCCTGCGTCTCGGAGTTGTCGACGACCACGTTGACGTCGTATTCCAGGAACTCGTCCGCCCTCTGCGGGAGCGGCATGAACGGCATCAGCATGGGCGGCTGTTCGCCCTTGGGCTTGAACTTGTCTATGTTCTCGGTGATGTCCTTCTCCACGTCTCCGAAGTAGGCCAGGAGCTTCTTCTGCTTTGCGTATTTCTGTTTCAGCTCCCCGATCGCGTCCTTCACCATAGGGAGGACGGCCTGCATGTCGAAGCTGTCGAGCTGACCCTTCATCTGCTTCTCTATCTTCCTCACGTCCTTGAAGGCGCTCTCCAGATTCTCGGAAAGCTGCTCGTGCTGCTGCCTCTTCTTTTCCAGGTCCGCCTTCTGGAGTTTGCCCTCCTCGACGGATTTCTCGAGCTGCTCCATCGCGACGGCGTTCTCGCCCACGAGCGGCAGGACCTCGGGCCGCGTGTAAGGGCCAGTCTGGACCTGCGCCAGGACGAATCCTTCGCCCTCGACGCGCTTCTCGAGGGTCTTCAGAATCTCCTTCTCCCGGTTCTTGAACGTCTCCACGATCTTCTTTCTGTTTTCCTGGTAGCGTTCGTCCTCGAATATGAGCGGCACGTTTCTCTGCAGCGTTTCTATCAGGAGATTCATGTCGTTCCTGAAGACCTTCCCCCTGCCGGCCGGCAGGGCGATGAGGGAGGGCGCGTCGGGGTTGTGGAAGTTGTGCACGTAGCAGAGGTCGTCGGGTGAGGTCTCTCCCTTCTCCAGCTGCTCCAGGAGGCGCTTGATGGTCGTGTTCCTGCCCGTACCCACGAAACCGGCGACGTAGATGTTGTACCCGATGCTCTCGATGTCCAGGCCGAGGCGTATCGCGCCCAGGGCGCGCTCCTGCCCGATTATCTTCGTGCAAACCTCGACGTCCTTAGTGGTCTTGAATCTGAGCTTGTTAACCGGGCACGTCCATCTCAGCTTCGCGACGGGGACCCGGGCGGGTTTCTTCTTGGTCACGTCTTCCTCCGGTTGTGTTCGCGGCAGCCGCCGCGCGAGTCGAGCGGCCGGCGGGATACTGAAGCGTCTCGGGAATCTTTGCGAATATTATCACACCGCGCTTGCGGGTCAAGTGGGGCGGGCCCCCGCAACGGGACCGGCGCGCCGCCGGACAATCCGCCGCCAACGTGACACGCGCGACGGTCACGCGTTCAGCACGTCCAGCATCTGTCTGTGGATGCGACCGTTTGAGGCCAGCAGTTCCTTCATGTGGATGTCGAACTTGCCGCCCTTGAAATCGCTCACTCTGCCGCCCGCCTCCACAACCATCAGCGAGCCCGCGGCCACGTCCCACGGCCCCAGCTTGAGCTCCCAGTAGCCGTCGAACCGCCCGCACGCCGCGTGGCACAGGTCCAGGGCGGCGGAACCCGCGCGCCTGACCGCCTGGCTCTTCAACGCGAAATTGGAGAAATGGTCGAGGTTGTTGTTCCTGCTCTCCCTCACGTCGTAGGGGAAGCCGGTGGCCAGGAGGCTCTTCGACAGGGACCCGGTGGGGGAGACGGAGATCTTCTTTCCGTTGAGCCGGGCGCCCCGGCCTCGGACGGCCGTGAAAAGCTCGTCCAGGTTAGGGTCGTACACCACGCCCAGCGCGACCGTGCCCCGAACGCTCAGGGCTATCGAGACGCAGTATGAGCGGTAGCCGTGGGCGTAATTCGTGGTGCCGTCGAGAGGGTCTATGATCCAGAGGAATTCCGAGGCCCGCGCTGAGCTCCCGCTCTCCTCGGCCAGGAACGCGTGGCCCGGGAAACGCCCTCCCAGGTACTTCATGATGGCCTTCTCGGAGCGCGTGTCCACCTGCGTGACCAGGTTGACCTTGCCCTTGTAGGCCACGCGCTTCTTGACGGACATGCCCGCTCTCAGGATGTCCCCGCCGATTCTGGCGGCGGCGACCGCCGCGTCGAACAGGTTCGTAAGTTCTCGTGCGTTCAATTGCTTACCCCGTCGGTGTCCGGGTGCGGGCCGCGCCGGGTGCGTAGTCGGAACCAAGCCCCGCGCGCCGCCGGTCTCACTTCTCGTCCATGTTCACGTGGAACATGGTGTCGAGCACCTCCGCCTGAACACGGTAGTTCCAGTACGAGTTGCGCGCCCTTGTTTTGATGACGCCAGCGGCGAGCTGCTGCGCCAGGTCGGCCTCTATCTCGCGAATGAGATACGTTTCGGGTTCGATGAAGAACGTGTATGTGGATTTGGCCCCGCCCGGAGACTCCGGCGGAGACGCGACCACGACAAGGCGTCTGTCCGCTCCCTGCCCCAGGGTACGAACGCCTCCCCTCGGGTTCCATTCCTCGTCCGGGATCGGAAGCACGGAAACCAGGGCGCCCTTCTGCTCCACCGCTCTCAGGTTGGATTCCCGCGAGCCCGGCTCCAGGTTCATGCCCTTCACGACGCCGTGCTGGGGCAGTATCTGGTAGATCGTCTGGCCGTCGGAGACGCGTATCTGCTTCAGGGTGTCCGCCGAAGAGGTGACGGTCTCCTCGTATCGCAGTGCGCCCCTCTTGGCGTACACCGTGCCGCTGATCTCCGACACTTCACCGCCGCCCTCGGTCTTGATCGAATACTCCAACACGCAGGAGTCCATGGCCTTGTACTTCTCGGCCACTTTCCTGAGCACCAGCTTGGGACTCTCTTGGCTCGAGCAGCCCGGGAGGAAGGCGACTATCCCCAGGACTATGAACACGGCGCCGGCGATTCTGGAGACCACTCGCCTGTTGACCTTGAGGGAGATGAACCTCCCAAGATAGATGGCCAGGACCGAAAGCAGAGTTAGCGCCGCGATCACGCCTATGAACACCATGATCGCGTTGTACTTCGCCGCGAACAGGCCGGACGCGATCTGTGTCTTGTCGCCCAGCTCCGACACGAGGACGAGCCCGAACCCCGACGCGAACGGCTGCCTCAGGTCGCAGCGCGGCTCGTCCGCCTTCGTCTTGAGCAGCGTGAGTATCCCGAACACTATGAACACGATTCCGGACGCGACCTTTATGTAGACCATGGGGACCCTCTCTGTGATGAAGCTGCCGAGCAGTATCGCCAGGCCGTCCGCAATCACGAATGCGAGCATCACCCCCGCCATGAGCTGCATGTACTTCCTGGTCTTTGAGGCAAGGCACAGCACGGCGAGTTGAGTCTTGTCGCCCAGCTCGGCGAGTCCTACTGCCACAAAGGGTATCAGGATTTCCTGGACTGCGGCCACGTCTATGTCTCCTGCGAACGGATGCGCGGCCCCATCTTTGCGCTCACTCGGGGCCGCTGGCTACTGTGCGCCTGAATGCCCAAAGCGTCTATCTAACACCATCCGCGCGGCGAAAACAAGCGCGAACCCCCGGCGTGGAAGGCCAGAAACGCCCGCGTGCCGGCGTCACGAAGATGAGGTTGACGCTTGGGTTACGCCGTGTTAGACTATCACTTGGCTAGCCGACCTCCACAGTGTTCCAGAATTCGGAGGTGCGGGAGAATGGAATTCTTGGGGACGTACCTTTGCAGAGGGCGTCCCTCAACCTTTTTTGGGGGGTGTTGTCACGTGAAACCAGGAGTGAAGACCGCGGTCCTGCGCCTCGCCTTGTGCGGCGCAGTCCTGTGTTTGGCCCTCCTCGGCGGCCCGACCCCATCCGACGCCCGCGAACTTCAACCCAAGATACCGATGACAAGCGATGCTCTGGTGCCGGCGCCGCAAGCGCCCGGCTCTGCAGTCCTGGGTCAGGTGCCGTCAGACACTTTCTACTTCGGCGGGACAGTCTGGGACGCCGCTCAAGGAAGATGGGAGGCGGCGGAGCCTTCCGCGGCTGGCTGGGCCAACAAGAAGATGTGGACCTGGAACGTTTCCGGCTTCGGCGGCACGCCTCACAGCGGACTCAACATGGACGGCTGGGTGGGGGTGGACGCAAACGTAGACACCTCGACCTGCTTCCGGGTGATGGACGGCGGCCAGATCGGCGGCTGCGTCATAGCCGGAACAAAGTCGCTCTTCTGCGGCAGGACCGGGGCGGAGGCCCATTCTCTCTGCTACGCAGACGGAAACGGCACCGGATACGGTAACGATTGGCATCAGATGATCGCCACGCCAGCCTTCGACTTCGAGGTCGGCGACCAGATTGCGCTTGCCTACGACTACGCGATTGACACGGAACCCGGATACGACTTCGTGGACGTGCTGGTGGAGCACTATGACTCCGGCACTGGCGCCTGGGTGGAGCACGCTAGCGGCTCGTGGCGGGTCGGGATCGAGAGTGGGAGTGACGTGGTTGACGTCGACTCGTACTTGAGCAGTGTCGGGAACGTCCAGTTCCGCATCAAGTTCGTGTTTACCAGCGATGAGTCCTTCTCTGACGAGGACGGCGCCTACGCCACGTCGTGCGGGGCCTGCGCCTTCGACAACGTGGCGCTCTCTGGAAGCGTGACGTACAGCGAGGACTTCGAGGACGAAGTCCCGGGTGCTCTTCCGACCGGCTGGCAGAAGGTCTCCGCTCCCTGCGGGGAGTTCGCCCAGGCCCGGCACGTCTCTGAGCTTCCCGTGAGCATGAACGAAGACCCGTGCGTGCTCGCCGAGCCCGGTATGTGCGGCATTGCAGACAGCGTCCTGATACTCGCCGACCTGAGTGCGCCGTCCTACCCGCACCCCGAGTGCCAGGACAGCTACGTCATGTCGCCGGTGATCGACCTTTCGTCACGGCCCGACCTGGGTGGAAAGGTCATACGGCTGGAGAGGTTCTTCAAGCTGCCGTTGAACGATCACATCTTCGTGATTTGGCGCGTCAGGTACGCTCCGGGCTGTGATTCGGGAGCCTGGAGCCCCTGGTCCAACGATTACTACGTCTACTACTCTACGGAGGGCACTAGCTGTTCACCGTGGCTGATTGACGCGTCCTCATACGTGCCCCTTGGCGCGGACGAAGTCCAAATCGCGCTGGGCGTCGTGAACTACTGCGACAACGACCCGTGGGGTTTGGGCTGCACAAACGCGTCCAACGCGACGCCCTACTTCGACAACGTGACCTTCGGCGCTTATGGAGGTGTTGGAACGCCTTACATAAGCATGCGTGAGTACGACTACTGGCAGGACCAGTTCACCGAGGACGGGCTCTTGAATCCGGCGGGCACCGCTGACACGAGGACTGCCGTATACCAGAGCAACCTCGTGCCTCCGATATTCGGCGACACCCTCGTGTGTCGTGGCAGCAGCGACAACATGGAGGTCTACTTAGTGTTCCGTATGGCCAGGGTGGGGCCCGAGCAGAAGACGACAAACAACTTCTTCACTTCGTGGTTCCCGGGCGTTGCGGGTGGGGGCTGGGTAGAGGTCAGGATGGATACTGCCGAGGTGACGACAGCGGCGGGCAACTCCACCACGCCCGTGCCAGGCAACTGGATGTGCGCGTTCCACGAGGAGGACCCTGTCAGAGTCGCGAACGGCATCGCCGAGGGCACGGAGATACTGCCCAACAACCTGTTCGTACCCGGCACGAGGGTCGAGTATTTCTTGAAGGCGAGGTACGCGGGCTCCGCCGATTGCTTCGTGCTTCCTGATACGACAGGCGGCCACCAGGCCGAGTTCGAGATACTGCCCATGATGACATACGCAGGATCGGGGCGCTACTCGTCGCCGTGCTTGTTAGTAGTGGACCACTTCGGCGGGCGTGGAAACGGAGGCGAGACGAACGCAGACAGGATTGCCAGACATCTCAAGGCGAAGGGCATCAAGTTCGACATATTCAACAGACTTGGTCCGGCCAGCGACTTGAGGAACGGCATCGGGCGCTGGAACGCCAACCCCGGCCAGATAGGCAGCCCCGGCACACCCAAGTACAACTGGGGGCCTGGCGCGACAACGTACCAAATGGCAGCATACAGGTACTGCATAGTCAACACCGGCAACATATACAGTTACAGTCTGTACCAGAAGGATACCGATCTTCTCAAGTGGTGGTTGGACAATGCGTGGGATGTGTGCGATGGCGGCCAGAAGCTCCTCTGGCTGAGTGGCGACAAGGTGTACAGGGAGCTGAGCAGGCGCTCGCCCTGGGGAACTACGTTTCTGAACAGCACTCTCTGCGCGACCTACGTGGCGAACCTCTACCAGGCCAAGACGGGTGACTACACTTACTGTTTGCCGATGGACGGCGTGGCAGGCGGCAGTATCGGCGACGGCAACCCCGAAGACTACGTGATAGCGACTCAGGCCTGTCCGCGAATCGGCGGCGGCGGACAAAACGTAATCGGCGTGTCGCCCTTGTCTGGCTGTACCGCCGTGGCCGAGATAGAGTATCACGCCGGCTACGACGGCACGCGGGACCTGGCGGCTGTCAGCCGCGTCAACACCGTGGGGGCAGAGCGTGTCAACAGGATACTCACCGAGGCGTACGATTTCTGCCTGATTCGATCCGACGATTCCCAAGGAATGCCGGCCTGCGGTTCGGACAGCTATCTGTCTGAGCGGATAGACTCGGTCCTGAGCTGGGCAAAGTACGACACCACGTTGTTCTGTGGTTATGAAATACAGGGTGATTACTTTCCTTTCGCCGGCCGGATTTACTGGCACACTCTTGCGGCCGACAGCAACAAGGTCATGGTCTGCCCCGGGGTCGCAGAGTGGCCGGAGGTGGATACGTGCAAGAGCGCATGGGTCGACGTGTACGTGACTGACGGCGGCCCGTGCCTGGATCCTGTCGGCGGAGTGCCGGTCGAGCTGACAATCACCAGTAGCACGTGTGATTCGTTGCTGTGCGCGTCGCTGATCGCATACACGGACGCGAACGGCTACGTCCGAATGTACATCCGCGGCAGTGTGAATGCGGGCGCCGGCCCCGGGTGTTGCACGGTTCGCACCGCCGTCGCATGCTACGGTGGCTGGCCGCTTTTCCCGGAGCCCGTCAACACTCTCAAGTGGTTGTCTCCCGACCTGAACGGTGACGGGATTGTGGACCCGCTGGACGTCGGCATCCTTACGGGCGATTTCGGCACCAGCGCCTGCCGCTCGGATTTCAACTGCGACGGCATCGTTGACGAAGGCGACCTGGACATTCTGGAGGAGCACTATAGGCACTCGTGCACAGGGCGGGTGATCGCGGTAGAGGAGGCACCCGGCGGTCTTCCCGTGGCCACATCGCTCGGCCAGAACTACCCCAATCCCTTCAACCCCGCGACCGAAATCAGATTCGCCGTGGCCGAGCCCGGCCACGTCGTGCTGCGGATATACGACATCGTGGGCAGGCCGGTTCGCACTCTGCTGGACGGCCGGAAGGAGCGCGGGTATTACGGGATCGTCTGGGACGGACGTGACGACAGCGGCCGACCCATGGCGTCAGGGGTGTATTTCTACTCGATTCAGGCTCCTGGGTGCGAGGAGCGGAAGAAGATGGTGCTCATCCGGTGACCGAGACCGACACGTCCCGGCCGGCTTGAGCTTAC
>CAZMZP010000002.1:0-37336 GCA_964570935.1 uncultured bacterium | reverse complement strand
GACGATGTGGCGGAGCGTGGCCCCCATGGGCACCTCCACCAGGCCGGTGCTCCGGACCTTGCCGGCGAGGGCGAAAATCTTGGTCCCCTTGGACCCCTCGGTGCCGACAGAGGCAAACTCGGCGGCGCCCAGTTGGATGATGCGCGGCACGTTGGCCCAGGTCTCCACGTTGTTGATGGCCGTGGGCCTGCCGTAGATTCCGCTCTTGACCGGGAACGGCGGCCTCTGCCTGGGCTCGCCGGCCATTCCCTCTATGGACCTGATCATGGCGGTCTCTTCGCCGCACACGAAGGCTCCCGCTCCTCTCACGATGCGGATGTCAAACGAGAACCCGGAACCCAGTATGTCCTGACCGAGGAGGCCGTGATCCCTGGCCTGTCCGAGCGCGATGATGAGGTGCTTTATGGCCAGCGGGTACTCGGCCCGGACGTACACGATGCCTTCTGTCGCTCCGGTTCCGTAGGCGCCGATGACCATGCCCTCGATTATGCTGTGGGGGTTGCCCTCGAGCACACTGCGGTCCATGTATGCGCCCGGGTCACCCTCGTCGGCGTTGCACACGACGTACTTGCCTTTGCCGTCGGGCTGCTTCGCCAGGAGCTCCCACTTCATGCCTGTGGGGAACCCGGCGCCGCCCCTGCCACGGAGGCCGGAGGTCTTTATCTCGTCTATCACCCATTTCCGGTCCGCCTTCTCCAGGACGCGTTCCAGCGCGGCGTAGCCGCCAATCTGGATGTAGTCGTTGATGCGAATCGGGTCGACGCCCTCGTTCCTGGCGATGATGGCCCTCTTCTGCTCCTTGAAGAACGGGATGTCGCCCTGCTTGCGGATACGCTTGCCGGTGGCCGGGTCCGAGTACAGCAGCTCCTCGATCACGGTCCCGTCCATGACGGAATCGATTATGGCGGGCACGTCCTTGATGGCGACCTTGGGATAGAAGATGTCGGCGGGCTTCACCAGCACCGACGGGTCCATCTCGCAGAAACCCAGGCAGCCGGTGATGCGAAGACCGATCTTGTCGGCCATCTTCCGGGAGATGAGCTCCCGCTTGGTCACTCTGATAATGTCGTTGGCTCCGCTGGCCTGACCGCAGGTGCCCGCCGAGAGGACGATCACCGGTATCTGTGGCTCGCGGTCCGCGACCAGACCTTGACGCAGCGCTTTTAGCTCCTTCGTAGACTTGAGTTTTTCCATTAGCGTCTTTACTCCTAACTCCTAGGCGTGGCGGGTCAGGTCCAGCATGTGGGACCTGCAGCCCTTTCTGGAACAAATCTGAACGACGCCGCCGTTGCGCACGATCATGGGCACCATCGGCGCGCCGCACTCGGCGCAATCCCAGCCGCCGATGAGCTCGGTGTGACAGTGCGGGCAGAAGAAGTTGACGACTGACTGTCCCGGCACTTCGTATTCCGTTTCCACGTTGTAGCTTCCGTAGAGGCTCGACAGGCGCAGCCATCCGTGCTGGCTGCCGAAGGCTATGGTCACGCGTATGGACGGCTTCCCGTCGATCGGGTGCGTCGAGTCCATGAACGTGTGGTTGCACCTGGGGCAGCTGACTTCCACCGGGAAGATACGCTCGTCACCCTTCACCTCGACCTTGTCCAGCCCGTCGCGCACTTTCTTCAGTATCTTGCCCACGTGGCCCACGTCTACTTGCGAGAAGTAATGGCCGTCCACGACGACTATCGGGCCGATGGCGCAGGCGCCCAGGCAGTTCACGGTTTCCAGTGTGAACTCCCTGTCCGACGTGGTCTGGCCGCGCGCTATGGCGAGCTGTCTTTCGAACTCCTGAACGATGAGCGGAGCCCTGCGCACGTGGCAAGCGGTCCCGAGGCACACCGACACCAGGTGTCTGCCCCTCGGCTTCAGACTGAATGACCTGTAAAATGTGGCCACGGCGAAAATGTCCACCATCGAGCGGCCGGTCGACTCCGCCACGGCCTTCAGCGCCTCGTGCGGGAGGCAGCCGTACTTGGCCTGGACGTCTTCCAGTATGGCGATCAGCCCGCCGCCTTCCTTCTTGCGCTTGTCGAGTATCGATTGAATGTCTTCAGCTTTCATAATTCCCCTTCCATATAGTGAAAATCACGCGACTGAAAACAAGCATTTCATTATACAACCCGTCACTGGGGCATGCAACCCCGGTTTTGCGGGAGAAATCTCGCCGGCGTCGTATCTGATTCATTGACAAAATATTACGGCGTCTCCAGGCGTCAGTAGACCCCGGCGGCGTGTCGGGGCCGTCAGCGGCAAAACCTGAGTTGACACGGACCCCGGCTGAATGTAGCTTGTAGCGGGAGGCGGCGCCGGCTGGCTCCGGGCTGCCGGGAAGCCCGTCCGCGTGGCGCTCGACACGGCCACAGTTCAACATCGTCTCCGTTCGGTGCGGTCTCGTGACTCCGGGGTGACGCGACTCGGCCGCCTGCGCGGCCACGAAGGGGTAACTGAATGAGTCCCAAGTCCTTCAATCCGTTTGAGATGGCCCAGGTGCAGTTCGACAAGAGCGCAGACTTATTGAAGCTCAGCACGCCCGCCAGAGACTTGCTCCGCTACCCTCTCAGGGAGCACCAGTTCAGCATTCCAATAAGGATGGACGACGGCACAAGTAAGGTTTTTCGCGGTTTCAGGGTGGTACACAACGACGCCCGGGGGCCTGCAAAAGGCGGTATTCGATTCCACCCCCACGAGAACGTGGACGTGGTCCGGGCCATCGCGATGTGGATGACCTGGAAATGCGCCGTCGTGGACCTTCCTCTGGGCGGGAGCAACGGAGGTGTGACGTGCGACCCGCACAACCTGAGCCAGCGGGAACAGGAGTCGCTCTGCCGCGGCTGGGTGCGGCAGCTTTCCAGAGACCTTGGGCCCCGTGTCGACGTGCCGTCGCCCGACGTGATGACGAGCGCGCAGCACATGCTGTGGATGCTGGACGAGTTCGAGGTCATCCATGCAGAGAGGCTGCCGGGGTTCATAACCGGGAAGCCCGTCGGCATGGGGGGCTCCCTGGGCAGGACGGAGGCAACCGGGTTTGGCCTGGTTTTTACGATAAGGGAGGCGCTGAAGGAGCTGGGCCTGAAGCCGCAGCAGACCACCGCCAGCGTCCAGGGGTTCGGGAGCGTCGCGCGGCACGCGGTGGACCTTTTCCAGAAACTGGGCGGAAGAGTCACGTGCGTCTCGTGCTGGGACCACAAGGACCAGGCGGCGTACGCTTACAGGAAGGCCGGCGGCGTCGATTTTCGTGAGCTGAGCGGCGTGGCCGACCACTTCGGCACGATCGACAAGGAGAAGGCGTCGCGCCTGGGTTACGAAGCGCTGCCCGGCGAGGAGTGGCTCGGACAGCAGGTCGACATCCTCATTCCGGCCGCCCTGGAACAGCAGATAACCCACGACAACGTGAACGACATCAAGACAAGCGTGAAGATAATCGCTGAGGGCGCCCACGGCCCGACCACCCCCGAGGCCGACGAGGTCATCGCCGGACGCGGCATTTTCCTGATCCCCGACCTCGTGGCCAACGCAGGCGGGGTCATCTGCAGCTACTTCGAGCAGGTTCAGAGCAACATGAACTACTACTGGGAGAAGGACGAGGTGCTGGGCAAGCTGGACGTGAAGATGACGGCTGCGTTCAACGCCATTATGGACACCGCCAGGAAGAACCAGCTTTACTCCAGAGACGCCGCGTACCTGATCGCGGTCGCGCGAGTCGAGCAGGCCTGCAGGGACCGCGGCTGGTTGTAGCGATGACCACGACACACCGCGACGAGATTCCCGTCTTCGACCGCAACTTCTTCACCGGCAAGGAGAAGTTCACGCGCATCGGGTCAGGATCCATCGGCGGGAAAGCGCAGGGCCTGGCCAACGTGGCGGGCATGCTGCGGAGCGCGGTTGGCGAGGAGCTCTCCTCTCTCGTCGAAGTCTCCGTACCGACCCTGACCGTCGTGGCCACAGAGCTGTTCGACCTCTTCCTGGAGTACAACCACCTGCACGAGGTCGCCTTTTCCGACACGCGGGACGACCTCATCGCTCACGCGTTCCAGAAAGCAGAGCTGCCGCCACAGCTGGTGGGCGACCTGAGGGCTCTCGTGTCCCAGGTGCGCTCCCCGCTGGCGGTCAGGTCGTCCAGCATGCTCGAGGACGCGATGTTCGAGCCGTTCGCGAGCGTTTACACCACCAAGATGATTCCCAACAACCAGAAGGACATCGATGTTAGGTTTCGAAAGCTGGTCGAGGCCATAAAGTACGTGTACGCGTCCACCTTCTTCGGGAACGCCAAGAGCTACATCCGCGCGACGAGGCACAAAACCGCGGACGAGAAGATGGCGGTCATCATCCAGGAAGTCGTCGGTGCGCCGCACAACGACAGGTTCTACCCGCACGTCTCGGGCGTGGCCCGCTCGTACAACTTCTATCCGCTCGGCTACGCGAAGCCGTCGGAAGGGGTGATCGACCTTGCCATCGGCCTGGGCAAGACCGTGGTCGACGAGGGAGTGGCCTGGTCCTACTCTCCGTCATACCCGCACGCCAACCCTCCATACAACGCCGTCAGGGATTTGCTCAAGCAGACGCAGACCCGGTTCTGGGCGGTCAACATGGGCGAGCCCGCGGACTACGACCCCATCAAAGAGACGGAGTACATCGTGCGCTATGACCTGGCCGACGCCGAGGCCGACGGGACTTTGTCGTGCGTGGCCTCGACGTACCGGGCCTCGGACGATAGAATCGTGATGGGCACGCGCATTCCCGGTCCCAGGGTCGTGGACTTCGGACCCATCCTCAAGGGCGAACAGGTGCCGCTCAACGACGTGCTTCACAGGCTGCTGAAGGCTTGCGAACAGGAGCTGGGCTGCATGGTTGAAGTGGAGTTCGCCGCGACGCTGGACGAGGCGCGCGGGGTGCCGGCGCGTCTCGGTTTCCTGCAGGTGCGCCCGATGGTGCTCACCCACGACATCGTGGACATCACGCGTGAGGAACTCCGCGGTGGCGACGTCCTGGTGGGGTCCGAGTCGGTCCTGGGAAACGGGATCGTGGACGGAGTGCGCGACGTGGTCTACGTGAAGCCCGAGGACTTCCACATCACGCGCACTCCGGAGGTCGCGAGGGAGCTGGACGGAGTTAACAGGACTCTGATGGCGGAGGGACGTCCCTACGTTCTGATGGGATTCGGCAGGTGGGGGTCTTCTGATCCGCTGTGCGGGATACCGGTCAATTTCGGGCAGATCTGCGGCACGAAGGCCATTGTGGAGGTCGCCCTTCCCAACATGAGCTGCATGCTCAGCCAGGGATCCCATTTCTTTCACAACATAACGAGCTTCAAGGTCTGCTACTTCTCTGTGGCGCACGACGAGAGGCATCGGATAGACTGGGACTGGCTCAAGCGGCAGAAGGTGGCGCACGAAACCGACCTGCTCCGGCTGATCCGACTGGACGCTCCGCTGGACGTCCGGGTGGACGGCAGGACGGGCCGAGGAGTCATCCGGCATGACTGAACCGAGACCTCGAACAGAAGCGCTCCTCTGGTTCCTCCAGGAGAGGGCCAAGGAGCTGAACTGCCTGTACAAGATAGAAGAGCTCCTGAACAGACCTGCCCCGGACCTGGACGAAGTGTGCAAAGGCGTGGTGGAGGCCATACCACCGGGATGGCAGTACCCCGACATCTGCGTGGCCAGCATAGAGCTCGAAGGCCGGACCTGCTTCTCCCCCGATTTCAAGGCCACCCCCTGGGTCCAGACCGTGGACATCTGGGTCCAGGACAAGAAGGTCGGGACCCTTGCGGTCTACTACACCAAGGAGATGCCGCAGGCGGACCAGGGCCCGTTCCTCAAGGAAGAGACGAAGCTCCTGGAAACCATCGCCGACCGCCTGGGACACTTCATGATGTACAACAGGATGAAGGAGGTGTTCCACGAGTACCAGGCGGCCGAACAGGGTCTCACGGAACAGCAGGTCGAGAACTGGCGGGTCGCACTCAACCTCCTCAGGCAGACCGATCACAACCTCTTCGTCAACATCTCCCGCCGCATGCTCAACTTCCTGTGCTGGAGCGGAGTCCAGGAGGCCGAGGACCTGCTTCAGAAATCCAGTTCCGACTTGAGATGCAGGGAGGACAGCGCCCTGGCCGAGGACAACCGCGCGTACCAGAAGAGTGTGCTCGAGTTCACAGACGAGTTCTCGGAAAAGGTGTTCTCCATCGCGGCCAGGCATTTCCCGGGCGAGCAGGTGCTGTCCCACATTCACAGGTGGCTTCAAGAAGAGCGCGTGAGTTTCATAGTGCAGCTCCTGAACCAGAACCTGCCGCTCGCGAAGGTGATCGATTCCATCCGGCGCTACCACCACATGGTGCCGGGAGGAATGGCCCTGCCTCAGAGCACTTCCAGGGGAGTCCTGGTGTCTCTCGTGAGGCGTTTTCTTTCCGAACAACCCGACTACCTCAACGCCGCCGTCGGATACTTGGAGATAAGGGACTTCTACGGAATCCTGGACCACATAATCTACACGGCTGACAGCATCGGGAAGCTCGGCGGCAAGAGCGCGGGCCTCTTCCTGGCGGAGCAGATTGTCAGGAAATCGGAGCAGGCCGCCCAGCAGATAGGGGACATAAAGGTCCCGAAGACCTGGTACATAGCCTCCGACGGCCTTCTGAGTTTCTTGAGCTACAACAACCTGACCGAGGTGATCGAACAAAAGTACAAGGACCTGAACCAGATCAGGCTCGAATACCCGCACGTGGTGCAGTCATTCAAGAGCGCCACCTTCCCCACCGAGATAGTCCAGGGTCTGTCGATGGTCCTGGACGATTTCGAGGAAAGACCGCTGATAGTCAGAAGCTCCAGCCTACTGGAGGACAGGGCGGGCGCCTCCTTCTCCGGAAAATACCGCAGCATCTTCCTCGCGAACCAGGGCACGAAGCAGGAGCGTCTGGAGGCGCTGCTGGACGCGGTGGCCGACGTATACGCGTCCGTCTTCGGCGCGGACCCGATCGCGTACCGCGCCGAGCGCGGGCTGCTGGACTTCGGGGAAGAGATGGGAGTTATGATCCAGGAGGTCGTCGGGACCAGGGTCGGCGATTATTTCATGCCCGCGTTCGCAGGGGTCGCGTTCAGCAGAAACGATTTCAGGTGGTCGCCGCGCATAAAGCTCGAGGACGGCCTGCTGAGACTGGTCCCGGGGCTGGGTACGCGGGCGGTGGACCGGCTGAGTGACGACTACCCCATCCTCGCGGCTCCCGGAGCGCCGGACCTGCGCGTCAACGTCACGGTGGACGAACAGGTTCGATACGCACCGAAGAGGGCGGACCTCATCAACTTGAAGACGAATCGCTTCGAGACCGTCGAGATGGTCGACCTCCTGAGAAAGCACGGCAGAGAGATACCCGACGTCGAGCACATCGTTTCCGTGTTCGACGGGACCAGGGTGCGCAGGTGCGCCAGACTGGGGATGGACTTCGAGAAGGACAGTCTCGTCGTGACGTTCGACGGGCTGCTGGCCGACACCCAGTTCGTAAGTAAAGTCCGCGGCCTGCTCGGCCTTCTGGAGCAGAAGCTCAGAACGCCGGTGGACATAGAGTTCGCCTACGACGGGAAGGAGTTCTACCTGTTGCAGTGCCGGCCGCAGAGTTACTCTGAGGGCAGCTCGCCCGCGCACATACCCAAGGACGTGCCGAAGGACAAACTGGTCTTCAGCGCGAACCGATACGTGTCAAACGGCCGGGTGCCCGACATCACTCACATCGTGTACGTGGACCCTCAGGGCTACGACAGGCTGTCGAGCCAGGCTTCGCTGCTCGCCGTGGCCAGGGCCGTGGGAAAACTGAACAAGCTCCTGCCCAGAAGGCACTTCGTGCTGATGGGCCCCGGAAGGTGGGGCAGCAGGGGTGACATCAAGCTGGGGGTCAAGGTCACCTACGCGGACATTTCAAACACCGCGGTCCTGATAGAGATCGCGCGCAAGAAGGGCGACTACATGCCCGACCTATCGTTCGGCACTCATTTCTTCCAGGACCTGGTGGAGGCCAGGATACGCTACCTGCCGCTCTACCCCGACAACGAGGGAACGGTCTTGAACGAACAGTTCCTGAACACTGCCGAGAACATACTGCCGGACGTCCTGCCGGAGTTCGCGCGGCTCTCGGCAGTGGTGAAGCTGATCGACGTCCCGAAGAGTACGGGTGGCCTGGTGCTCCGCGTGCTGATGAACGGAGACACCGACCAGGCAGCGGGCATACTCACCGAGCCTTCGACCGAGGTGCGAAGCGCGGCTCCGGCTCCGGACACCGCGACGCGGGAGTCCGGCAACTACTGGGCTTGGCGGCTGCAGATGGCGGAGCGTATCGGCTCACAACTCGACGCCAAACGCTTCGGCGTCGAGGCCTTCTACGTGTTCGGGAGCACCAAGAACGCCACTGCGGGTCCGGCCAGCGACATAGACATCCTGATTCACTTCAGGGGGACGGATAAACAGCGCCGTGAGCTGCTGACGTGGCTGGACGGATGGAGCCTTGCGCTGGACGAGGCGAACCACGCGCGGACCGGCTACAGGACCAAGGGTATTCTGGACGTCCACCTCGTCACGGACACCGACATCGCCAAGAAGACGAGCTACGCGGTGAAGATAGGCGCGGTCACGGACCCCGCGAGGCCGCTGGCCCTCAAGAAGGACACCCCCGAAGACTCCCGACGCGACCCTTCCTAGAGAAGTTCCCTGGCGGCATGAGAGAGGTCGTCAAGGTCGAACCGGACCAGCGCCAGCTCCGGGCCGTCGTGCGCCGCCGAGAACGCGTGAGTCGCCCCCATGCGGTCGCGCCATGAGCCGGAGAGCCTGGCCGCCTCGTGGACGTGCCCGTGCAGGGTCAACAGGGGCTGCTTCTGCTCTATGAACCGCCGGATGGCCACACTTCCCAGGTGCGCGTCCAGCGGCACACCCTCGACCATTTTCCCGCCGCACGCACTCAAGTCCAGGTTCGTCCCGTGCGGCGGCGAATGGAACAGCATCACCGCGCGAGCCATCGAGTCTTCCCCCACAAGCTTGTCCAGGTCGAGCGCGATAGTGGAGTACTTGAGCTCGTTCGCGGGAACCGGACCGGAGCGGACTCCCTCTTCAGGCGAGACGCAGCCGGGGTCCGCATAGCGCGAGACGTCGTAGCGCTCCCAGTCCTTTAACAGGTAGGGCGTCGGGGGAACGTACGAGTAGCCGTAGACCGAGAAATCACCGAACGGCGCCTTCCGGGAGTGCACATACGTCCAGAGCCCCTCTGCGTCGCCCTCCAGGACCAAATCCTCTTCCCCGCGGCCGTCGTCGTTGCCCAGTATGACGAACACGCGCGGATACCGGCGGCCCGTGTCGCGGCTCAGCTCCCTCAACCGGGCCAACAGGTACCCCCTGACGAAACCGCTCTCACCCCCGGCCTCTTGCCCCGCAGCATGCAGGTGCGAAGGCAGAATGTCCCCGCAGATGAAGAGTCCCTCCGGACGCTCCGAGGCCAGCGCGCGGAACAGCTTCTCATACCTGCTGGTGCTGCCGTGAAGGTCGGAAACGAAGAAACACTGTGTCAAAGCAGTCTCCTGCGACACGCTGTCCCGAGGGGGACGCCCGGGCCGCGTCTTTGCGCGGTGGCGCTTCCTGCGCGAACTCTCAGCCCCGAGAGGCGTCCCTGTCGGAATAAACCGGGATCCACTTCTCGACTCGCGCGGCCAGAGTGTCCTTTATGTTCGTGACGTCGCCGTGGATCGGTCGCAGCTCCTCGGCAAGCTCGGTGAATCCCTGAATGTCCAGCCACGAAGAGAACACGTCGTCGTCGCTCAACGGCTGGATCCGAGCCGGGTCGGCCGAGCGCAGGAACGTCGCCAGGCCGCGCAGGTCGGACATCCTGGCGTCACCCACCACGAGCGGAGTGTGTTTCATCCTCTCCAACTCCCGCTCCAGATTCCTCCTCAGCATCTTCACGAGGTCCATGCCCTTCCCCCGCAGCGGCCTCAGCCTGCCCGCAAGCTCGCGGTAGCTGTGCATGTAGAGCCAGGTGGAGAACTTGTCCTTCTGGCCGTAGGTTTCGAGGATGTCCCTCAGACCTGCCGCCTCCGGCGTGTCTTTCTCCGCCTCCAGCATCATCCCGTACAACTCGAAGATGTTTTTCGCCCGGTACAGTTCGCGGCCGGCCTCGTCGCAGACCAGGAAGTCGCCCATGCCTGTGAAATCGAGAATGTGGTCTCTCAGACGCTCCAGGCTGCCCGGGTCACCCTTGGGCAGGACGAAGGCGACACCCCTAAGCTCCTCCGCCTCCTTCGCCTTCGAAGCGACTATCACCGGATAGCGCGGGTAGTACGCGTTCACGAGTTCGACGAGGTGGCGTCCGGCGTCGCCGGCCGGCTGGTCGCCCCTCGGGAAGAAGACGTCCGTGATAAGACACACCACGTCCTCTCCGCGCCCGCGCGAACGAAAGGTCTTGGCGTTTATCTCCGCCTCGTCCTCCACGCCGAAAAGGAATCTCATCGTTTCTTCGTAGGTCCTCGTGATCATCACGTCCGCGCGCTGGCCGATTATCTCGTAGAGAACCGGGAGGAACTGCGAGAACCAGCGCGGTTCGTCGTCCACAAGGAGGAAGATGAACCTCCGGAGCGCGGAATGCGCCTTGATGTTCAACCGGTCCTGCGCCAGCCTCACGCCGGCGACGGCGACCTTGGAGGGAGCAAGGTCGGCCCGGTCCACGGCCAGGACCAGGTCCGCCTTGGACGTGTACGGAAACCTCTGCCTGGCCAGGGAAGGCGGCGAGCAGCTCACTATCTCGTTGGAGCTCAGCAGGAGGACTACTACGTTCTTGTTGTGCCTTCGGAGCTGGGCCGTGTCGGTCAAGTTGAGCGCCGTGTCGTCGAACAGGGCCACGCTCGCTCCGCCGGCCGTGAAATCGGCCACGGACACCGGGTCGAAAAACAAACGCACGTCGGCCCACGGCATGGCGCCGCGGAGCGCGTCCACCGTGGAGCGGATGGCTTCTTCGGCCGAGAAGACGACAACGTCCGTGACCTTGACGGGGTGAATGACGCGAGGTTTGAAACTGAGGTCCGCGGACGCTCCGGGCTCGGTGTGGCGCGGCGGCGGGGCCCCGGCAGGTTCGCTCATGACCGGCCTTCCCTCTCCAGCAGAACGTCGCATCTCTGGTTGATCGTGTCGGCATAGACGCTTACGGGCTTCGGAAACGTGAGCACGTACAGCGGCTCGTCCGGGCTCGTCCCGCTGAAGAACCACGGGTCGAGCGTGTCCTGCGTGGGAGCGATAAACCCGTAGACAATGTTATTGCACATCAAATTCGTCAGAAAGTGCGTGCCCTGCGTGCCGTACATGCGGGTCTGCGCCTTCTTCTGGTCCTCGTCGTACCCTCCCTGGATCATGTACAGAAAATGGCTGCCGTAGATGCCGCCGGTGAGCGTCTTCTCTTCGGGCAGGGGCTCGGGCCTGCCGGCGACGTCCACCCCGTACTCGAAAATCGCGGCGGCGCCGTCCACGTCCCTGAAGTCCACGAACAACCCCCACTCTCTGTTCCTGCTCCCCAGACGGCCGGGCACGATGACGATGTACTCCTCGCCCCCGGCGCGCATCTCAGCGTTCACGCGAGACAACGCCTCCCGCACCTCGTCATGCTTCTCCTTCCTGTACAGAAACGGCGACACAACGACCGCGCGCTTGATGCCTGTCCTGACGCCGTGGCCCTGCAGGTTTCTGACGGAGAGGTACGTGTGGGCCGGCCGCCCCGGAAACTCCACGGCATCGCACTTGAGGCGCGGCAGAAGAGTCAGCTGGACCACGTGAAAGCTGCCGCACTCCTTGTCCGTGCGGCCGAAGTCGATGTTGAACACGAGCTCGATCTGGAAATGCGTGGACGTCACGGACGCAATCTTCTCCATTATGGCCACGAGCCCGGTCTTGAAACAGAAATGATTGTTCTGCACGAGCTCTTCTATCGTGATCAGGTTCTTGTGCAATCCCAGCAGCTTGATCTTGTGGAAGTTGGCGAACTGCACGTGCAGCTTGACCATCGTTTCCAGCTCTTCGCCCTTGAGCTCCTTGTTCTTCGTCATGTCCAGGGCGTAGAAATACTGCTGGCCGCTCCCGATCTGGAGGAATTCTATGGGGATGGGATCGCGTATTGTCGCCATGGAGATGACGGGAAAATCGTCCAGGACGGTGGCGTAGCCGTGACCGAAAGCGATGCGGGCGAAACCGTCGTTGGGATCCTGCGCCTTGAGGGCGTGCGGAAAGAACGAGTTTGCTATGCCGGAGATGTAAGGGTAGTAGACCGGCCCGGCGCGCGTGTCGTCGTATATCCCGGGGATGGGGTTGATGACTATGGCCATCTTCTCGCGCGAACCCGGAACCTGCTTTCGGATGAAGTCGCGGTAGACGTGAAGAACGGCCTGCACCAGCTGCCCGAACCGCGTCTCCGGGTCCGGGTGATTGTTGGGGAGCATGAAGGAGGAGTGCTCGCCGGCGTGGATTGGGCCGACGCCCGCGCCGGAGATTCCGCCCTCATTCGTGGCCGAGGACCTCACTCCCACCGGGTCGTCCCCCATTTCAGCCAGAATCGACGCGACGGCCGTGAGCTGCTCCTGGTCGAGCTCGCCCCCCATCTCGACAAAGCGGTCAAAGAAGCTGGTGGTCAGTATTCTCGTCTTGAGCTTGCAGACCTGGGGTATGTCGCAGTCGTTGAGTCTGGCGAGCCCCTCGCCCTTTCCGCCCATCAGCCCCTCGCCGTAGGCGATGACGTCGACTGCCTCTTCTCGAACTGGTATGGACATGGTTGGATCAAACCGGTGTGACCGCTACTCTGCCAAACAGAGAGTGGGCGCTGGAGGCCTCCGAGGCCGACCCGCGCCCACACTCCGAACTGTGACCGTACGGCGGGTCCTCTACACCAGACCCTGATCCATCATCGCGTCCGCGACCTTGATGAATCCGCCTATGTTGGCGCCGTTGACGTAGTTTCCGGGGGTTCCATAGGCGGCGGCGGCTTCCGCGCAAGTCCTGTGGATGCTCTTCATGATCTCAGACAGCCGCCTGTCCACCTCTTCCCTGCTCCAACCCAGCCTCATGCTGTTCTGGGACATTTCGAGACCGGACGTGGCGACGCCTCCCGCGTTGGCTGCCTTCCCGGGTCCGTACAGTATACCGGCGTCGGTGAGCACCTTCACGCCGTCAGGCGTCGTGGGCATGTTGGCGCCCTCGGACACGACGTACACGCCGTTCTTGACCAGGTTCCGCGCGTCCTTCTCGTTTATCTCATTCTGAGTGGCAGACGGGAACGCGCAGTCAGCCTTGTGATTCCAGAGCGGATTGTAATCCAGCTTGGAGTCAAACGGAGTGTACACCACGCCCTTGAACTTGTCCGCGTATTCCTGGATCCGACCCCGTCTGACGTTCTTCAGTTCCATGGCGAACGCCAGTTTCTTGGGGTCTATTCCCTCGGGGTCGTACACGTAGCCGTTGGAATCCGACAGCGTCACGGCCTTGCCGCCGAGCTGGTTCACCTTCTCTATGGTGTACTGGGCGACGTTGCCGCTGCCCGACACGAGACACGTCTTGCCCTGCATCGTCTCTTTTCTTGTGCCCAGCATCTCGCTCGCGAAGTAGACCGCTCCGTAGCCGGTGGCCTCGGGACGAATCAGGGAGCCGCCCCAGTTGAGACCCTTCCCCGTCAGTACGCCCGTGAACTCGTTTCGCAGTCTCTTGTACTGGCCGAACATGAACCCGATCTCTCTGCCGCCGACGCCGATGTCGCCAGCGGGCACGTCCGTGTTGGGTCCGATGTGCCGGAAGAGCTCGTTCATGAAGCTCTGGCAGAACTTCATGACTTCGTTGTCGCTCTTGCCCTTCGGGTCGAAGTCGCTGCCGCCCTTGCCGCCGCCCATGGGCAGGGTCGTAAGACTGTTCTTGAACACCTGCTCGAAGGCGAGGAATTTCAGGATGCCCAGGTTCACGGTGGGGTGAAAGCGCAGCCCGCCCTTGTAAGGCCCGATGGCGCTGTTCATCTCTATCCGGAAACCGCGATTGACGTGGACTTCGCCCCGGTCGTCAAGCCAGGGAACCCGGAACATGAGGACACGTTCGGGCTCCGTGATCCGCTCCATGATCTTGGCGTTGCGGTACTCGGGGTGGCGTTCGAGGACGAGCTCCACGGACCCAACCACCTCCTCAACGGCCTGGTGGAACTCGAGCTCCGCGGGGTTCTTCGCCTTGACCCACGCCATGAAATCAGAGACGTACTTCGACATACGGCTCTCCTTTCAGGAAAGGTGGACCCAGACGGTAGCGCCATGCTTTTACCGAACGAGATAAGATACCACTGCTTGAGGCGCATGTCAAAGCAAGGATGTCGGCCGGGCTGGCGTTTCCCCCGGGCGCACGGGCCCGTCGCGGAGAATCAGGCGTTGGGACCCTTGTCGAGCGCCGTAACTGATTGTTATTCAATAGATTATGCCGCGTGCCGGCCGAATACCCCCCGGAATTCCTGGTCCTGACTGCCTCCCGTCGACCCCGGATGGTCACACGCCGCTTGTTCTCTGCCGCGTAACGTCACACTATGAAGCCAGTTAGGCCTAATGGGCCGCCCGCGGGCGTCCGATATGAGATTGTGACTGCCTGCGCCGCGCGAACCCCGCGTGGCGACGTGGCCGGAGAGTGGCCGAGGAGTGGTCGCGTCACGGCCGCGGTCGGGCAGCGCATTGTGGAAGCGCTCTTCTTCTAACGTACGACACAAAACAGGTCGGAAGCCCATGACATCACAGGACAAGACACCGGCAGAAACTGCGTCGTTTGACATGACCGACAAACTCTCTCTGGAGCTGCTCGAACGCATGCCGACCCCGGTGGTGGTCGTGACCCGCGAAGGCAGAGTGCACTTCATGAACCGGGCCATGGAAAGCCTGTCGGGATACTCCCTGCCCGAGGTGGCGGGAAAGGACTTCGTTTCGACCTTCGTACCGGAGCGCGACCAGACGAAGGAAAGGGAGATAATCGAGAACCTGGTCTGGCTCCAGCAGCCGGCATCGCACAAATCTGTCATGCGGACCAAGGACGGCGCCGAGGCGATTCACGGGTGGTCGGCCGCGTGCTTCGTGGACCCGCTCGGCCGAAGCGGGATGATCGCCCTCTTCGGCCACCAGGAGGTCGGCTCCCCGGCGGCCGACGAATACCTAAAGTCCAGCGGAGCGTTGATCGAAGCGGTTCTGGCCGGACTGAACACGGAGACCGCGGTCCTGAACCGCCGCTGGAAGGTCGTGCACCTGTCGGACACCCTGCGCAAGACGGTTCCCGAGGCCGCCGGAAAGACCTGCTACCAGGCGGTGGCCGGAAGACAGGGCCCGTGCGAACAGTGCCCGGTCACGACCATGTGTGAGAGTGAACGGGAGGTTTGGGAGAACACCAGACAGTCCCTGCCGACCCGCCTCGAGCTCGGAAACATCCAGTGCCCCTGGGCCGTTGCCACGGGCGCCAGAAAAATGGCTGCCGCTCCAGTCGTGGATTGCACCGGAGAGGTCGTAGGTACGGCCCTGCTGATGGCTGACGAAGCCGGCAGGCCGGCCGACGAGAGACTGAAGATCGCCGAGGAGAGCCTGAACTCACTCCTGTCCCACTCGCTGGACGGGATAATGTTCGTCAACCCCGCCACGGACACGATTCTCGACGCCAACGGCCGCGCCTGCGGCATGCTGGCCGAGGAGAAATCGACGCTCCTCGGCACCAGGGCCACTGACATCTTCGCGTCCGATTCCCGGGACAAGTACATGAAAATGCTCCGCGAGACGCTGCTCAAGAACGGCGACCATTTCCGCATGACGGCGTTCGTTGGAAAGCGGTCTTCGCGCGGACTTCCGGTGGAACTGTTGGCCATCATGGTGGACACCAACGGCGCGAGAAGGCTGCACCTCTTGCTCCGGGACGTGTCGCACGAGCACCATATCCAGGGCCAGCTCAGGTCGCAAGTAAGCCTTCTCCAGAACGTCAACGACGCCATAGTCTCCATAGACGTGAACCAGACAGTGCTGTTCATGAACAAGAAGGCGGAGAGTGTGTACGGCCTCAAGGCGGAAGAGGCAATCTGCAGGCCGCTTTACGACGTCGTCAGGTACGAGTTCCTGTCGCACGCTCAGGAAGAGGAAGCCAGGAGCTCCGTGGAGCAGAACGGATTCTGGCGGGGAGAGGTCACCCACCACAGCAGGGACGGCAGGCCCATAAGCATGGACAGCTCCGTGTCCCTGATCTGCGACGACGAGGGCAGGCCCAGCTGTATAGTCATCGTGAACAGGGACATTACCGCGAGGAAGGAGTCTGAGAAAAAGCTCAAGCGACGCGGCGACGAGATGGCGGCGCTTTACGAGATCGGCCAGGCGCTCAACCGTCACCTGAGTCTGAACGACGTGTTGTCCGTCATTCACACCCAGGTCGGCCGTCTGATGCCCGCACGGAACTTCTACATCGCCCTGTACGACCCGGCCAAGGACGAGGTGTTCTTCCCGGTGTACGTGGACGAGCTGGTCAGAAAAGACGGCACGTCCAGGAAGGCGAAGAAGGGCTACACTGAGTACGTCATCCAGAAGGGAAAACCGCTTCTTTTCAGCAAGGAAAGCGAAGAGGAGCTGGTCAGGGAGGGCTACCTGGGCATAGGGCCGCAGGCGGTAAGCTGGCTTGGCGTGCCCCTCAATTCGGGCCAGAACGTGATTGGCATGATGGCCGTCCAGAGCTACTCGAAGTGCGACCTGTACGGCGAGGACGACGTCAGGATTCTGTCCGCCATAGGCGACCAGGTCGCGGTGGCCATCGAGAACGCCAGGATGTTCGAGCGCGTGAGGACGTCCGAGGAAATCTACAGGAACCTGATAGAAAGCATGAGCGACGGCTACATGCTCATCCAGAACGGGAAGATATCGCTGGTCAACCATTCCCTGGCCGAGTGTCTTTCGTATTCGAAGGACGAGCTCGTGGGACGCGACGTGAGCTCCGTTCTCTCCGAGAAGTCCGTCGAGGCGGTCAACGCCCTCCAGACGAGGCCTCTCGAGTCGGGACAGGACTGGTCCAGGTCCACGATGGAGCTGGTATCCAGGCAGGGGCAGAGGATGGAGCTCGACTTCAGTTTCAGGAGTTTGACCTACGAGGGCGCTCCGGCCGTCGTCGGGATATGCTCCAGCCTCGTGACTGCGCCGGCCGGCAGGACGTAGCTCGCAGGACGCAAGGCGCGCGGCCGGCGATCGCTCACTTCGCTCGACTCACCCTGACCGGAATCCCCTTCCGTGACAATCTCCCCAGCTCCTTCTTGTCCGCCCAGAGCCGGATTCTGATCCTGTCCGAAAGCATCTTCTCCTGAGCGAATTCGCAGCAGCCTCTGAGGTACGAGATGAGTCCCTCCTCCTTCAGCGGTATCTCTACCGTCGCGAGGACCTTGTCCGACCGGACCTCCTCGAAAATCCTTTGGATAAGGGCGTCCGTGTTGTCTCCGGTCAGGGCGGACAGCTCCACGGCTCCAGGGTGCTTCTGCTTGAGGCCACGCACCACGTCGGGGTCCGCGACGTCAGTCTTGTTGAGCACGACGACCGTGCGTTTCCCTCCTGCGCCTATCTCCGCCAGCACTTCTTCGACCACTCGCATCTGTTCGTCCGCCTGCGTGGAGTTGGAGTCCACGACGTGGACGAGCAGGCGGGCGTTCAAGACCTCTTCGAGGGTCGCGCGGAAGGAAGTCACCAGGTGGTGAGGCAGTTTCCTTATGAACCCGACCGTGTCCGTCACTACCACGGCCGGAACTCTGCGGCCGTGGAGACGCCTCGCCTTGGCGTCCAGGGTGGCGAACAGCCGGTCCTCGATGAAAGTGTCGGCGTCGGTGAGCGCGCTGAACAGCGTGGATTTGCCCGCGTTGGTGTAGCCCACGATGGCCGCGGAAAACACATCTTCGCGTGACTGGCGCTGCACTCTTCGTTCTTTCTCGACTCTCGAGAGCTGCCTCTTGAGGCTGGCTATTCTCTCGCGCACCCGCCTGCGGTCGACCTCGAGCTGGGTCTCGCCCGGCCCCCTGGTGCCTATGCCTCCGCCCAGACGCGAAAGATGCTTCCAGAGGCGCGTGAGACGGGGCAGGAGGTATTCCAGCTGGGCCAGTTCCACCTGGACGCGCGCCTCCCGGGTCCTGGCGCGCTGCGCGAAGATGTCGAGTATGACCTCGCTCCTGTCCACGACCTTCGCCTCGAGACTCTTTTCGAGGTTGCGGACTTGTCCGGGAGTCAGGTCGGCGTCGAACACCACGACGTCGGCCTGGCAGTCGTGGATGAGGTCCTTGAGCTCTTGGATCTTACCCTTGCCGAGGAAGGTGCCCGAGGAAATCGACTCGCGTTTCTGAAGGAGCCGTCCGGCGACGACTCCGCCCGCCGTGTCCACCAGCAGGGCCAGCTCGTCGAGCGATTCGTTACGGCTCCCGGCTCCAGAGTCCTTGAGGCCGACCAGCACGGCTTTCTCCCGCCTGTCGGCCGCTGATGGCTTGTATATCTTGCACCTCCTCTGCGGGGAGCGCACGGCGCCTGGCCGCGCTGTCCCGCGCCTCTTCTGCCTACACGGCGTGGTAGCCGTTCAGTTCCCTTGGGAACTCAACCAGCACTTCGAACTTGCCGTCGGGCCTGGCGAATACTATGTCCTCTATCCTGACGGCCATGCCCTTCGACTCGAAGTAGAGCCCCGGCTCCACCGTGATCACGACGCCGGGCACGAGTTTGTCCACGTTCGCCTGGGACCCACCCAGACCCGGCTTTTCGTGCACCTCCAACCCGACTCCGTGGCCCAGGCCGTGCACGTAGCCCTCTGTGTTGGCCTCGTTCTGCCTGATGGTCGGGTATCCGAGGGACTCGAAGAAATCACATACTTTGTCCTGGTAGGTGCGGGCGAACGTGTCCACCTTGAGCGCCTCCATCGACATCCGGTGGGCCTCCTTGACGTCGTCGTAGATCTTCTGCACGTCCGGCGGGACCTCGCCCACGCAGTACGTCCTCGTTATGTCGAAGACGTAGCCTCCGCCTATCTCGACCGGGTATACGTCGAAGATGATAGTCTTCCCCGGCTCGATGACGTCGTCGTCGTTCCCGAAATTGTGCGGCACTGCCGAGTCCCTGCCCATGGACAGTGTCGTTCCGCCTCTTTCCACCAGCCCGCGTTTGATGAGCTCTGACCGCAGCAGCGCCCTCAGGTCGCCTATCCTCAGAGGGCCACCCTCAGGCTTCATCACGCGGGAGCCCTCGACTCTGCCGGAGAACAAGAAGTCCCTGGTGACGGCGATGGCCTCGCACGTCCTCCGGCCGACGTGGCGTATCTGGTTTATCTCGGTCCCGTCCTTCGTGTACCTGGCGACCTCGAATATGCTCTTGTCCGCGTCAAACACTATCTCGATGTCTTTCATTCTTTTCCTGATGAGGTCAGCCTGGTGGAGCAGCCTGTTGGCTTCGACTTTCCCGTAAAGGGCCACCTTTCCCTTCGCGCCCAGCGTCTCCAGGACGTGGCACAGCATGCGCGCCTCGCCGCCCGCGTCGCTGCCCTCTTCCACAGTGAAACGTTTGAGCCCGGCCTGGACGAAGTCCATGCGCGGGAGCCCCGTCGGGGCCGCCTCGTCGCGTTCCATGGGGTTGTGCACCAGGAGACAGTCGCCGTTCGCCCTCATCACAAACATGGAGCGCATGAGTCGCGCCAGACCCGTCATGTAGGTCATCACGGGGTTGTCCACACCTCCGCCCATGACGGCAATCGTGTCCAGTCCGCGTTCCTTCATAAGCCCCTGTATCTCGCTCTTCATGTCTCCTCCACGGGTGTTGTGCCCGTTGCGCAACGCACAGCGCGCGGCCGCGTCCGGCAGACGACGAATCGTCCCCGGCGCACCGCCGGGTCGAACAAATCGATTGAGCGGCTTTCCGGCCTACCGCATAATGGTCGGCGGGGAGCCGCGCGGCCGCGGGCGGCCTCGCGCAGGCTCCCGTGCGGAAGCAGGCGCTCATCTTCGGATACTACAGAAACGGCCGGTTCCTGTAAACTTCAAACGGGAAAGAGTCTGAGCGCACGCCGCCGCTACCGGCGCGGAAAGCCGCGACGCGGGAGGCCGGCGGCATCAACTGAATCCAACCCAGCTGGAGGCAGACCATGCCCGGAACTCGGAAGAGAATACTCATAATCGGCGGCGGAGCAGTGGGACCCAAGGTCGCTTCGCGCGCGCGGCGGCTCGACCCGACGGCGGACATCAAGATGGTGGAAGCCGGCAGGCTCGTGTCGTACGGAGCGTGCGGGATGCCTTACTACGTCTCTGGCGACATCAAGACCGCGGACGAGCTTCTGGTGCGGACGCCAGAGTACTTCAGGGGGCACCTGGACGTGGACGTCCTTCTGGAGACTTTGGCCGTCTCCATCGACAGGGGCAGTCGAACCGTCCTCTGCAGGGACTCCGGCGGCAGGGAGTTCCCGCTGCCCTACGACACGCTGGTGCTGGCCACTGGCGCGAGCCCCTTCGTGCCTCCGCTCGAAGGCCGGGACTTGAGCGGAGTGTTCAAGCTGAAGGACATCCCCGACATGCTGGCAATCGCGGATTACGTGAAGAAGGAAGAACCCCGCAAGGCAGCCATAATCGGCGCCGGCCTCATCGGACTGGAGATGGCCGAGGCCTTCCGGACCAAAGGCATGTCGGTCACGGTGGTCGAGATGCTGGACTGGCCGCTGCCGGCGCTTCTGGACGAAGAGATGGCTTCAATCGTGTCGCGCCATCTGGACGACCAGGACGTCCGGCTCCTTCTGTCACAGAAGGCACAGCGCTTCGAGGGTACGCAGGGAGGGAGAGTCAGGAAGCTGGTCACGGCCGCCGAGGAAGTCGACTGCGACATGGCGCTTGTTTCCATAGGTGTGAGGCCCGAGACGTCCCTGGCCGCGCAGGCCGGACTGGCTCTGGGTCCTACGCGCGCCATAGCAGTTAACGAACGCCTGCAGACGTCCGACCCGGCAATCTACGCAGGGGGCGACTGCGTCGAGTGCAGGCACCTGGTCACGGGCAAGCCGGTGTTCGTGCCGCTGGGCTCCACCGCCAACAAGCACGGCAGGGTCATCGGCACAAACGTCGCCGGAGGGAACGACACGTTCGCCGGGGTCGCCGGCACCGCCATCGCCAAGGTATTCGACGTGGCCGTGGGCCGCACGGGCCTCACCGAACGCGAGGCCAGCCAGGCCGGGTTCACCGTGGTGTCGTCCATAGTGTCGCAGACCGACATCGCTCACTACTACCCCGGGGCGAAGCGCGTCACGCTGAAGCTTGTCGCCGACGCCGGGAACGGCAGGGTGTTGGGCGCCCAGTGCGTCGGGCAGGGCGAGGTCGCGAAGAGAATAGACGTCGTCGCCACCGCCGTCTCCGCCCGTATGGACGTGAAGGCGCTCGCGAACCTGGACCTCGCCTACGCGCCTCCTTTCAGTCCCGCGATGGACGCAATACATAACGCCGCCAACGTGATTCGCAACAAGATGGAAGGCATTGCGAAGGGAATGTCGGCGCAGGAACTCAAGAAGAGGATGGACGACCCCGATCTGATCATTCTGGACGTGAGGACCGACCGGGAGTGGAAGTTGTTCCGAATCGACCACCCCAGCGTCCGGCACATCCCCATGGCGAAGCTCCTGGAGATGGACAGCGGATTCTGTGAGGGCAAGGAAGTCGTCACGCTCTGCCATTCAAGCGTGCGGGCCTACCAGGCGCAGAAGTTGCTGGAGAGAAAGGGGTGCAAGAACGTGAAGTTTCTGGACGGGAGTCTTTCCGCCTGGCCGTACGAGCTGAAGGAATAGCGGGGGCGGAAGCGCAGCGCCGACCGAGCGCAGCACGTGGGCCGAGAGCAGCGGAGCGCCACCCCGGCCTCAGACCCTGAACATCACCTTCTCGTTGGAGAAGAGCCGCACCGACAGGACCAGCGACCCCACAGCGATTGCCAGCGTGGAAACCAGCGCCGCGGCCACGTGAGACAGCACGAACCCGCCGCTCAGTATTTCCCGCCCCAGGAACAGCACCCCTATGAGCGGGATCGAGAACCCCTTCAGGCCCATGTCCACACCCGGGAAGATCGTCACCACCGCGGCCACCATTATGACCATGTAGAAATAGGAAGAGTAGGTCTGGCCTTCCTTGGTGCTCTTAGCGAAGCAGCCGATTGCAACGAACGTCGCCGCCACGAAGATCATGGCCGGAATCAGCGTGGCCAGAAGCGCCAGCACCGAGACGGGGGAGATGACGAGCTTCTGCCCGGCCTCCCCCGATATGAACGACAGCCCTCCGAAGATTGTCAGGAGCAGGCCGGTGAGGCCCGTCAGAGTTGTGGCGCACGCCGTCATCAACACGGCAATGAACTTGCCGAACACTATCTCCGTCCTGCTGGCGGAGGTGGTCAGCACGGTTTCCAACGTGCTTCTCTCCTTCTCGCCGGCGGTCACGTCTATGGCGGTGTGCTGCGCACCGGCGCACATCAGGATTATCAGGAAGAACGGCACCATCATGCTCACGACGAACGCGCCCATTTCTCCTGCCGTGGCGACGTTTTTCGGGTCGATCTGAACGGTTTCCAGGATGGAGATGTCGAGGCCGCGCTTCTCCAGCCTCGTCCGCACCAACCGGCTCTTGTAGTCGCTCACGGCGTTCGCAACCTTGTCCCGCGCGTCGCCCGACGCGACGCTCGCGCCGTCGAACAAAAGGACAAGCGTCCCAGTCTTCCCGGCGGCAAGCGACTCCTCGAACGCGGGCGGCACAAGCAATGCCACCTGCACGATTTCTTCTCTTATCAGCCGTGAGGCGGATCCCTCGTCAGTATCGGGCAGCCTCACGACGTTCACCTTCTCCGTGCCCGAGAGCGCGCTGACGAGCTGTGGTGCGTCGGCCGGGTTCACGATTATCACGGAAACCGTGGCCTCTTCCTGCTTCTGGCGCATCAGCCGCTCGAAGTAGCCCAGGCCCGCGAACAGAGCCGGGTACATCACGAGGGGAAGACCCACCAGGAGAAACAGCGTGCGGCCGTCCCTCAGAGTGTCGATGACTTCCTTCCACAGTACCGTGCGGATGTTGCTCAGTTTCATGCTTGTGCTCGCTCGCGCCGCGGCCTCGACAAGCGGCGCCGCCGGCCGGGTTCGGGCGCCAGACGCCCTAGGTCGCCGTTACCAGCCTTATGAAGACGTCCTCCAGGTCGCCGCCGTGCTGCGCCGTCAGCTCGCGGGGCGAACCCGCGGCCAGAAGCCTCCCCTTCTCGATTATCCCCAGCTCGTCGCAGAGTCTCTCGGCCTCGCTCATTATGTGCGTGGAGAATATGATGGTCTTGCTGTCGTCCCGCCATCTCCGTATGAGGTCGAACGTGGAGCGTGCGTTGACCACGTCAAGTCCGAGCGTGGGTTCGTCCAGTATCAGCACTGGAGGGTCGTGGATGATGACCCTGGCGACGGAGATCTTCTGCTTCATCCCGGTGGACATCTTCCCGACCCGCACGTCCAGCACGTCACCCAAGTTGAATTGCGCGGACAGATCCTCGATCCTCCTCGACACCGTCTCCCTGCACAGGCCGGCCAGACGGCCGAAGTACGACAACGTCTCCCTGCCTGTCAGACGGTCGTACAGCTTGGTGTCGCCCGACAGAAAACCTATCTTTTCCCTTACCTTTTCGGGGGACTGAACAATGTCAAACCCGCCCACCGTGGCCGTCCCGGAGGTGGGGACAAGGATGGTCGAGAGCATGCGGAGGGTCGTGGTCTTCCCGGCGCCGTTTCTTCCCAGAAGGCCGAAGACGGTCCCCGGACGGCATTCAAACGAGAGGTCGTCCACGGCCAGGACGTCACCCCTCTTGCCGTCGTAGAAGATCTTCTTTAGCGAAGTTGCCTTGACCAATCGTGCTCCTGTGCCGCGCGCAGAAGTCGGAACCCGGCCGCTCAGTGCCGCCGTGTTGATTTCACACGATGTTAACCCATTCCGCGGTCTCAGCGCCACCTGGAACTGGGACAGATGCCGTTGTACGCGCAGTACTGGCAGGACATGTACTCCGGGGCCGCGTCGAACGCCCGGGCTCGTATGCCCCGCGCCGCGTCGCTGATGCGCTCGGCCGCGTCCTGCATGTCGGCTTCGGTGACGTCGTGCCGTCCCACAAGTCCCGACCCCAGGAAATGAAGCTCCACTGACCCCGGGACTTTCCCGAACGTGCGCTGGTAGGCCAGGGCATAGATGTGGAGCTGGAGGCTGTCCTTCGTTCGCTTGTCCGCGTCCTTCTGCGAGTGCACCTGCGAGGACTTGAAGTCGATTATCCTCGTGCCGTCTTCCCGCTCGTCCACCCTGTCCCATCTGCCTATGACCCGGTTGTTGTCGATGAAGAAACAGAACTCCTTCTCGACGTAGGTGGGCGCGACGCCGCTCTTTTCCTCGTCCTGGAAGAACTTCGCCAGGGCCTCCTTGCCCGCCGCGAAACGCTGCTCCTCGTGCTCCCGGGTCAGGAAGCCTTCGCTCCCCCAGGAAGCCTCGAACACACGGAGGAACTCGTCCAGGGTCATGCTTCTGCCTTCGGCCTTGCGGCGCAGGTATTCCTGGACCGCCTGGTGAATGGCGCTCCCGTACACCACGGCGTGATGCCTCATGATGGGCACGCGCAGTATGTGCACGTATTTGTACTTGAGCGGGCAGGTCTCGTAGTCGTCGACTTGCAGATGGCTGAGGGTCAGAGTCTCCTCGGGCGGTATCGGCCGCGCCACGGGAGCGAGCTTCTCCGGCTCGACGCCCGCGCTTCTCTGTATCACCTCGATCGCGGAGGACTTGAACGGCGTCGGCGCGGTCTTGGGAAGGTCCATCGCCTCCATCACGAACTGGCTGATCTTCTTCGGGCGCGCTCCACCGTAATCGCGCGCCGTGGTGAGGTACAGCTCCTCCCTCGCGCGGGTCATGCCGACGTAGAAGAGCCGCCTCTCTTCCTGAAGATGGAAGTCCCCGGACGGCAGGATGTCCCTGACCAGCGGGCCGGGCAGCTCTATCTGCTCCTTCCTGTGGGGCACTGGAAATCTCTGTGACACCAAGCTCACCATGAAGACGACGTTGAATTCGAGACCCTTCGCCTTGTGCACCGTCAGCACGTTGACGGCGCCCTCATCGATGTCGGCCTCCGCCACGGCCGGGTCGTCCCCGGCGTCGGTCAGCATGTCCAGGTGCTCCACGAAGTTCTGCACTCTGTCGTGGAGGGCCACGGAGCCGAAGTTCCTGAGAAGGTCGAAGAACTTGGCGATGTTCTTTATCTTCTCGTCGGCTGTCGGAGACTCCTCTCGGCTGAGACGCCCCAGAAAGCCGGTATCGGTTATGAACCTGTACAGCACTTCCCCCGCGGACCTTGTGCGGGCGAGTCCCACGTACTTCTCGACGTCGGACATAAGCCGCCGCGCCTTCTCCAGACTGACTTCTGAAACCTGGGGCAGGTCGGCCGGACTGGTCGCCGGCGCACCGCTGCCACGTTCGGGTGAAGACGGGACGGTCCCGCGGTCGGGCGCCGCGCCCGCGAGAAGCTCCAGCACGTCGTGGAGGGAGAGGTTCCTCCGCCTTGCGAAGTTGTTCAGCCGGACCAGGTCGGCCTGCGCCACGTCGTAGATCTCGGAACCCGCCAGGTAATAAAGGCTCACGCTGTCGTCGAACTTGGAGACGGACCTCAGGAACGAAATCATGAGCTTGATCTCTTCCCTGCTGTAGAGCCCCCTGCTCCCCGAGAACCGATGCGGGATGCCGCGCATGTTGAGCGCTCGCAGGAACGGGTCCGCGTCGTTGTTGGAGCGGACCAGTATGGCGAAGTCCTTGTGGCTGTATTCCCCGGCCTCGACCTTCTCGGCGATGAGGTTCGCCACGGAGTCCGCCTCTGCCGACACCGCGTCGAAATGGAGGTGGCGCGGAGGACCCCCTTCTCCTTTGACCGCCGCGAGTCGCTTGTCCACCGCGTTTCTGACTTCGAGCCTGTCCGGGTTGTTGAACCTGACCAGTCTGTATGCGCAGTCCAGTATGGACTGCGGAGACCTGTAGTTGGTCGTGAGGACAATCTGTTTGGCGTCGGGGAAACAGTCAACAAAGCCCAGGATGTTGCTGATGGCGGCGCCCCTGAACTTGTAGATGCTCTGGTCGTCGTCTCCGACCACCGTGATGTTCCGTTCTTCTCCGGCCAGGAGCTTCACCAGTTCGAACTGCGCGTAGTTCGTGTCCTGGAACTCGTCGACGAGTATGTACTTGAACCTGTCTCTGAATCTCTTGAGCACTTCCGGCCGCGTCCGGAAGAGATTGAGCGTCAGGTTCACCTGGTCGCCGAAGTCCACCTTCCCTTCCCGGGCCATCAACTCCTGGTAGAGCTGGTAGCACTCGGCCACCTCGAGCTCTCTCCGCGCCCTGTCGGCCAACTCCCCGTCCTCTTGCTTGAGCTCGCTCTCCCGCATCAAGCCGCGGGCGTAATCGAGGTATTCCCGCGGGCTCACGTCCTCGTCCTTGGCCCTGCTGAACACCGTCACGAGCGCGCTGATGAACCTGGTCGGGTCCCCGAGCGGCCTGTAGTGGGCGAGCGGGAACTCAAACAAGTGTTCTCTGAAGAAGATTATCTGCTCGGCCGCTGTGAGCACGTCGAAATCGGGCGTGAGCCCCAGCTCGAGGGAGTGCTCCCTCAGGACTCTATCGCCGAACGCGTGAAAAGTGCTTATCCAGACGTCCGTGTAGCCGTAGGGCACCAGCACGTCCACTCTCTCTTCCATCTCGGCAGCGGCCTTGTCCGTGAAGGTGAGAGCGATGATTTCGCTTGGTTCGGCCTTTTTCGAGGCGATGAGGTGGGCTATGCGGCGGACGATGACGGAGGTCTTTCCGGTGCCGGCTCCGGCGATGATGAGGAGCGGCCCAGTCTCGTGGGTCACCGCCTCGGTCTGGGCGAGGTTCAAGCCGGACAGAATGTCCGTGCACGTCTGCACTATCACAGGAGCCATCCTCCCGAGACCGGGACGCACGCCCCGGTTATGTAGGAGGCGCCCTCGCTCACCAGGAACAACACGACACCCGCCACTTCATCCGGAGTGCCGGCGCGGTTCATGGGAAGCGACTTCTCGAACCTCTTCATCAAGCGCCTGGCCAGAGCTCCTGTGTCTATGAGGCCCGGCGCCACGACATTCACCGTGACACCGAAAGGAGCGACTTCCTTCGCCAGCGACTTCGTCAGAATAAGCACGCCCGTCTTTGCGACGTTGTAAGCGGTGGTGTTCGGGAAAGCCCTCATGCCGTCGCATCCCGCCACGCCCAGGTTCACTATCCTTCCCCAGCGGCGTTTCTTCATGTGAGGGATCGCCCGTAATGAGCAGTAAAAGGCGCTGTCCAGGTTGTTCCGGATTATCGCCTGCCACTCCCCGGGCGTGACGTCCAGCAGCGGCTTGTAGAGAAAATCCCCCACGTTGTTGACGAGGATGTCCAGCCGCCCGAATTCGCTCACGGCCGCCCCGACCGCCCTGGCCGCCCCTTTCGGGGAAGACACGTCGGCGCGTACGACGACGGCCCTGCCGCCGCTTGCGCGGATTGCCCGCGCCACGGCCTCAGCGTGACTTCGTCTCGTATGGCAGTTTACGACTACACTCGCTCCGGTCCTGCCCAGGGCCAGGGATATGGCCCTGCCTATGCCGGCGCCGCCGCCGGTCACCAGTGCCACCCTGCCTTCGAGGCCGGCGGGACGGGTCTGAACGCCGGCGCCCTCGGAGCGGCGCTCCGTGACGCCGACGCGGCTGCCGCGAGTCAGTTTGTTCCGGCCCGTGACGTGTTTGGACTTTTTCACGAATCCTCCAGGATTTCTTCGATAGACGCCGAGAGCTCTGACGTTAGGCGACTTTTCTTCGAGGCTTCAGAGTGAAGCTGACGCGTAGGCCCGCATGACCGAGCATTTCGATCAGATTGTCAGTGCTAAAACGGTCGATCTTGCCGCGCATGAGATCGCTGATCCTGGGTTGGGTCACTCCCAACCACTTCGCCGCAGCAGTCTGTGTGAGGTGCCGAGCCCTGATTAGCTTGGTAAGCTCTATCATGAGGTCTGCCCTTGTACGGAGATTTTCGGCCTCCTCAGGAGGAAACCCGAGATCACGGAACACGTTGCCCGATGAGCGCTGAGTCGTCATGATCGTTCAGTTCTCCTTTATGTGTCGGCGAAGGTTCACCAGCTCAGTTAACCGTTTCCTGGCCAGATTGATATCGGCTTGACGCGTCTGGCGAGTTCGCTTCTCGAAAGCATGAAGCACGTACACTGCCTCTGGCATTCTGGTCACATAGAAGACACGATGCTCGAGCCGCGTGTGAATTCTTACTTCGTACACGCCGGGCCCCACGGCTTTGACCAGCTTGTAGTCGCTTGGCACCAGCCCGGCTTGCAGGCGGCGCAGCTGGTAGCCCGCTAGTCTGCGCGCATCGGGTGGAAAAGCACGCACATTCTTCAGAGATGAGCCGAGCCAGACCACGGGCTTGTCAAGCGTGCCATCCATGATCGCAGTATACACCAATGTATATATTGATGCAAGCGATGCCTGGCCAGCCCATGGACCTGGCGGTCGGGGTCGGGGGTGAGGTTCCGGGTGGAACCCCTCCCGCAAGCGGCCACCCGGAACGCACCGGCGGCCGCGACACTCTCACCGTGGGTCTTTGAATTGACGCGAAACGTACAGAACAAGCCAGACGACGGCAATCGGGAAGAAGGCCACCATGGATTTCTGCAGCAGCGTCGGCTCCAGATGAACTTTGACCGCCTCTCTGAAGAGCTCCAGCCCGATGAGGTTGTTGTACGAGTGCATCAGGACGCACGGCCACACGCTCCCGGACCTGAGATACAACCAGCCGAATATGAAGCCCATCATCACGAATATGAAGAAGGCGTACACCGCGCCGGCCGGCTGCACTTCCTGACCGTACGTGGCGTTCGGCATGACGAGCAACGGCAGGTGCCACGCCGCCCACACGAACCCGCTCAAGAGGAGCACGTTCCATCGGCCGAGAGGCCGGAGCTTCTCCACAAGGTAGCTGCGCCAGCCGAACTCCTCGCCTATGAAGATGAGCACTCCGCCGAAGAGGTTTATGGGCAGCCGGTAGAGACCCCGCCAGAGCTGGCTCCAGTCCACGTCCATGTATCCGAGACCGACCTGGACGGCGTCCTGCACACCGTTCCAGAAAAACGGGAGCACCAGGGCCAGAACCCACCAGCGGGCGGCGACCCTCCTCAATCCCAGGTGCGCGTCACGGAGGCCTTCCCTCGCTATCAAGAAGCGCATCAACACCGCTGCGATGAGCGGACTGTACGGCCCCATGATGCCGAAGAGCGTGTGCCAGAAAAGAGACCCACTACCTGCCGCGACCGGCATCCTACCGCCGTTCAGCATCATCCCGAAGAAAGGGACCCAGAACAGCGCGAACGCCAGCAGACAGAACAGGAGTATCTTTCGCCATTCCACGGAGCGGCCATCGCCAACGTTCGGCGTGCTCATAGCGCCCTCCATTTTCCGGTGTCGTGCGTGAGCCGTGGACTTGACCTGGCTCACGTCACGCCTCAGTTTTCGACAGGCCTCATTTCCCGTCACTCGGGACGTTGAACTGGGCTCCGTTCTGAACGCCCAGACCCGTTTCCTGAATTATGCCCTTGCGTACGTAAATGGGACGGATCAGCGCTCTCAACTCCGGCAGTTTTCTGGCAAAGAGGAGCGCGCCCAAGACGGAAAGCGCGCCCCCGACGGCCAGAGTGTAGGGCGCCCCTATCGTACCCGCCAGGCCACCGGCCGCCAAACTCCCCAGCGGGACCATGCCCATGAAAGACATCGTATAGAAGCTCATCACCCTGCCCCGTTTGTCGTCCTCAACTATCGTCTGAATCACAGTGTTGCTGGATGCCATCTGAACTATCATCCCAAACCCGGCCACAGCCACGAAGAAATAGGACAGCCACAAGCTGGGCGAGACGGAAAACGCGATCAACCCCGCCCCGAACACCGCCGTGGTGATGGGGATCATGCTGCCCAGGCCGCGCACGGTCTTCCTGGCCGCCATGTAGAAGGCTCCCACGAGGGCACCCACTCCGGAGGCTCCCACCAGGAATCCCAAAGTGTGGGGACCTCCGTGGAAGACGTCGCGCGCGAAAACCGGCATCAACACCTGGTATGGCATGCCGACCAGGCTGACCAGGGCCAGGAGGAGAATGATGAACTTGATGGGCGCGAAACCGAAGGCGTAGCTGACCCCATCTTTCAACTCGCGAAGGACGCGGGTTTGTTTACCGCTCCGGCGCTGCGGCGGCACTTTGATGGCGCGCAGGGCGAGTATTATGGGGATGTACGAGAGGGCGTTGACCAGAAAGCAGACCCCCTCGCCCGCGGTCGCGATCAAAATGCCCGCCACGGACGGCCCGATGAGACGTGCCGCGTTGAACATCGAGGAGTTGAGCGCGATCGCGTTGCCCAGGTCCTCCTCTCTGTCCACCATCTCAACCGTGAAGGCCTGGCGCACCGGCATGTCGAACCCGTTCACCACGGCCAGCACGACGCTGAGGATTATGATGTAGGTGACAGTCACGGTGTCAGTGAACACCAGCACAGCGAGCACGACCGCCTGCGCCATTGCCAGGTACTGGGTGACCCGGATGATGCTCAGCCGGTTCCACCGGTCCGAAAGCGCTCCGCCGAGCGGAGCCATGAAGAACGTGGGGAGCTGCCCCGAGAAGCCGACCACGCCCAGAAGAAACGGGGAGTTGGTCAGCCGGTAGACGAGCCAGCCGACCGCAATCCTCTGCATCCAGGTGCCGATCAGGGACAGGCTCTGGCCCGTGAAGTACAGGCGGTAGTTCTTGTACCGGAGCGCCCTGAAGATGAGGCGCAGGCCGGTTGGATCCTCTTTGCTGGCAGTCATTCGCAGTATTCTGACACAGAGGGGGCGGGGAGGCAACGGGGGAGGTGAGGTCACACGCCCGCCGAGCCCGCGCAGCAGCTTGACAGCAAGCTGAGATGGAGATAGGTTGCACGCGCTGCAGCCGAGCGGTAGCAGACGAAGTCCGGCAGGCTGCCCAAAGGAGGTCACACATGAATATGCGGTCCGCACTACTTTTCCTCGCCGGATCCGTCCTGGTCTCCGGCTGTTCAGTCAGAGCCACGCTGCCCGCCCACGACCGCGCGCAACCGTCGGCCACGGGACAGACAACGGCGGCCGAGTTGACCCCTGAACAGTGGCACAAGATCGTGACCCTGCACGCTGCCATGCAGCAGAAGCTGGCCTCGGACCAGCCGCGACTGGCGGCTGCCAGGGCCGAGCTCCTGCGCCTCTGGTCGGCCAAAAAGCCCGACCGCGGCGCCATTCTGGGGGCACAGAAACGACTGCTCCAACTGGTGGAGAAGAACCTCGAAGTGGAGGACGATTTCCATCTCGGCCTCCGCAAGATCATGTCTCCGGTGCAACGCGCTCACATACTGGGCGACGACATGGAGGGTGTCGGCCCGGCTGCAGGTGCCCAAATGGGTGAGCGGGGCGACGGGATCGGTCAGATGACCGGCGGAGCATTGAGCGGCGGCATGTCCGGCATCCGGAGCGGCGGCGGGTTCATGGGTTCCCTTGCGGGATACCTCGGCTCCCTCTTCGGCGAGGAGGGTGAAGGGGACGACGGGGGCGAGGACGGAGAGAAATAGTCTCGCCGCGGCGCGGCCGCGGGGACTCTGATTCGCTTGAGAGATTCTGTGCACTGGGGGCGGTAGACACCTGACAGGGGCCGCCCCCAAAAGTTGAGGCCCGCGCCATAGGCACGGGCCTCAACCGGACGAGAAGCGCCGCATCGGGCGTTTCTCCGAATCGCTATGCCCCCGGCATAGGGGCAACCCCTCAGCATCGGCGACGCCCCCCGTCAACGGGAGACGCCTCCTGGCCTCGGGCACCTCTCCTAGTACATGTCCTCGCCGCCGTAACCGCCACCGCCACCCGGCATCGGCGGGCTCTTCTTTTTCTCCGGCTTCTCGGCGACCAGAGCCTCAGTGGTGAGTAGCAGGCCGGCCACGCTGGCAGCGTTCTGCAGGGCCGAGCGGGCCACCTTGGTCGGGTCTATCACGCCTGCCTCGAACATGTCTTCGAACTTCTCGTTCTCGACGTTGAAGCCGACGGTCTTCTTCTCTTTCTTCGCCTGCTCCACGATGACCGAGCCTTCCAGACCTGCGTTGAAAGCCAGCTGTCTCATTGGCTCCTCGAGGGCGCGCTTCACGATGTTGACGCCCAGCTTTTCCTCGCCTTCGACCTCGAGCTTGTCCAGCGTGGCGGCAGCTCTCAGGAACGCGACGCCTCCGCCGGGGATGATGCCCTCTTCCACCGCGGCTCTGGTGGCGTGCAGGGCGTCTTCCACGCGGGCCTTCTTCTCCTTCATCTCGGTCTCGGTAGCGGCGCCTACGTTGATGACGGCTACGCCGCCGGCCAGCTTCGCCAGACGCTCCTGGAGCTTCTCCTTGTCGTAGTCACTGGTGGAGTCGTCGATTTCTCTTCTTATCTGCGCGACTCTGCCCTTGATCTCGTCGGCCTTGCCCGAGCCCTCGACGATGGTGGTGTTCTCCTTGTCGATCGTGATCCTCTTCGCACGGCCCATGTCTTCGAGCTTGGCGTTCTCGAGCTTCACGCCGATGTCCTCGGATATCACCTTGCCGCCGGTGAGGACCGCTATGTCCTCCATCATGGCCTTGCGCCTATCGCCGAACCCCGGCGCCTTAACGGCGCAGCACGACAGCGTCCCGCGGAGCTTGTTCACGACCAGGGTGGCCAGCGCCTCGCCCTCGACGTCCTCTGCCAGGACGAGCAGCGGACGGCCCTTCTGCGCCACCTTCTCGAGCAGCGGCAGCAGGTCCTTCATGTTCGTGAGCTTCTTCTCGCACAGCAGCACGTAGCAGTCCTCGAGCACAACCTCCATCGAGTCCTTCTCGGTGATGAAGTACGGGGATATGTAGCCCCTGTCGAACTGCATTCCCTCTACTACCTCTAGCGTGGTCTCGATGCTCTTCGCTTCCTCGACGGTGATGGTGCCGTCCTTGCCGACCTTGTCCATGGCCTCGGCGATTATCTCGCCGATGCTGACATCGGAATTCGCTGAGATCGTCGCCACCTGGGAAATCTCTTTTCTGTCCTTCACCGGTTTGCTCTGCTTCTTGAGATCTTCCAGTACCGCGGCGACCGCCTTCTCTATTCCCCTCTTGATGCCCATGGGGTTGCTGCCCGCGGTCACGTTCTTGAGGCCTTCCCTGAAGATGGCCTCGGCTAGGATGGTCGCGGTGGTCGTGCCGTCGCCGGCCACGTCGCTGGTCTTGGAAGCGACCTCACGCACCATCTGGGCGCCCATGTTCTTGTAAGGGTCCTCCAGCTCGATTTCCTTAGCAACGGTCACGCCGTCTTTCGTGATCGTGGGAGAGCCCCACTTCTTGTCCAGCACGACGTTCCTACCCCTCGGTCCAAGCGTCACCTTGACTGCGCGACTGAGTATCTCCACGCCTTCAAGAATGGCCTGCCTGGCTTCCTCCTGAAAAACCATCTGCTTAGCAGCCATGTAATTCATCTCCTTTTGCGAAGTGTTTCAGTGACCTGCGCGCTGAATGGCGCTATTCGGTGATTATGGCGAGCACGTCGTCTTCGCGCATAATCGTGTATTCCTTCCCGTCTATCTTGACTTCGGTCCCGGAGTACTTGCCTATGAGAATCTTGTCGCCCTTCTTCACCTCCAGGGGGATCCTCTTGCCGTCTTCGTTCAGGCGGCCGGTTCCGACTGCGATGACCTCACATTCCTGTGGTTTCTCTTTTGCCGTGTCGGGGATGATTATACCGCCCTTCTTCGCTTCCTTCTCCTCGATACGCTTGACAAGGATCCTGTCCGCCAACGGAGTGATCTTCATGACACGTTCTCCTTTCCGCAAACCTAATCACTCATAGTCAAAACGACACGTTCAAGACACAACTAACGAACCCGGTCAATTCGTGTTTTAGTCAATTCCTATCCGTACTCTGGACTCATCACCTCCCGGCTGAGCCAACCCGATACGAACGTAGACTGTGGAATGTGGATTTGATGCGCCTATTAGGCTTTGCTTTGGACCCACGTCCTACAAGTGACCCTCACCCGTTAGCCAGTAAGTTTGCCACAAATGAGCGCCGGGGTGCAACCACAAAACTCCATCGACGAGCTGGCGCGGGCCAATATCACCAGCGGTTCCGTCGTATCTCATTGAAGTAGATTGCGTTAGGCTTGGACTCTTTCTGGCTGGCGTCGAGCCCCGCCAACGAGGCTGCCGTGCAAAGCGCCCAACGGCGAAGGCCGGTCTACACAGGATTCCTGCCGGGCGCTACGTTGGTTCAACACGCTGATTAGGCGGGTCAAGATCTTCCCCGCCCGATGCCTGCCCGGCAAAGGACGGCGGCAGTTGCCTGTTGACCTTCGCGCCAAGACGCCGCAGTTCTTCGACGCGCCCAATGAGGTTTCCCCTGCCTTCCTTCAATCGCTTCAATGCGACGTCGAAGGCGTCGGAAACTCCGCCCAGTTTCTTCTGTGCCTCCGACATGGCTTCAGCGATCAGCACAACCTGGTCATACAGCTTGCCCGCCCTGTCGGCGATTACCTCGGCGTTGCGGTTCTCATGCTCCCGCCGCCAGATTTGGGCGATCAGCTTAAGCGTAATCATCAGCATCGTCGGACCAGTTATCACGACGGTGGCCTTGGCCTCATCGTAAATGAGGTCCCTGTCAGTCTGCAGGGCCGCCTGAAACGCCGGTTCCAGCGGTATGCACATGATCACGAAGTCGAGTGTCCTGTTCCCCAGGAGATCGCTGTAGTTCTTGGAGCCCAGTTCCTCCATATGTCTCCGCACAGACTGAATGTGCTCTGACAGCGCCACGTCCCTCGCGTCACAGTCGTCAACACTGCAGAACCGTTCGAAGGCGCTCAGGGAGACCTTCGAATCAACAATTACTGCTTTCTCCCCGGGGAGATACACAATGAAATCCGGTCTCTTGAGGCTCCCGTCCTCCGCGCGGAGCGCAACCTGGCCGTCGTACTCCCTGCCGCGCTCAAGTCCCGACGCCTCGAATATTCTCTCGACAACCAACTCCCCCCAATCCCCCTGCGTCTTGGCATCCCCCTTTATGGCCTTGGCCAGGTTGTTGGCCTCGTCGCTGACCTTGTTGCTCAGTTCGTGCAGCTGGCGCACCTGCTCGAGGAGCCTTGCCGACTGTTCCGTGTCGTTCTTATGCACCTCATCAACTCTCGTTCGAAACGATTCCAGCTGCTCCTTGAAGGGCTGGAGCAGCCCGGATATCCGCTCGCGGTTCTGTTCAGTGAGTGCCTTCCCTTTGTCCTCAAATATCCTGTTGGCGAGATTCTCGAATTCCGTCTTGAGTCGGACCTCGGCGTCCTGGAGCAGCTTGAGTTTGTCCGTGGCAGTGCGCTTTTCGTACTCTAGGGTGGCCGTTAACTTCGCCTTCTCGACTTCGAGGGTTCCAATCAACTGCGACTTTTCCTGAAGTTCTCTGGCTGCGACTTGAAAGTCCTGGTCCCTTGCCCGCAGCAGTGCCAACTCACCTCGGCCGGGTGAATCCTTCACCACGCGAAAGGCGATGAAGGCCAGAAACATAATGACAAGAACAAGGGCGGCGACTGTTACTAGAACCATGTCAATCTCTCCTCCAGGCTAACGTCGATTCGTTACGCCCACTCTCCTCCCCTCTTTCTAAACACGAGTTGGAGCAGCGCTCCCGCGACGAACCCGCCCACGTGCGCCCACCAGGCCACCCCACCGCCACCGCCGCCGGCGCTCAGAGACGCGGCGCCCACGATGAACTGCATCAGGAACCAGAACCCGAGGAAGAGAAACGCCGGAAGCTGCATCACCTGAAGATAGAAGCCGAGGGGCACGAGCGTCAGCACTCTGGACCTGGGATACAAAAGGAAATAGGCGCCAAGCACACCCGCGATGGCGCCGCTCGCGCCGATGGTGGGCACGGTGGACGCCGGGTTCGCCAGAATGTGCGCGAAGCTGGCCGCCACGCCGCACAGCAAGTAGAAGATCAGAAAACGAACGCGGCCCAGGCGGTCCTCAACGTTGTCGCCGAATATCCAGAGATACAGCATGTTGCCGCCTACGTGCAGCCATCCTCCGTGAAGAAACAGAGAGGTGATGAGCGTGAACGGCCTGAAGGGAACGCCGGTCGCTTCTCCGGCGCCGACGATGCCGACCGGGACGAGGCCGTTCTGCGCGATGAAGTCCCGGACCCCGTGCCCGAGCGCAAACTCGTATATGAACACGGCCACGTTGACGACTATCAGGGAAACAGACACTACCGGGAAGCTGCGCGAGGGGATTGTGTCTCTGAGCGGTATCGTGACTGTGTCTCCTTGTGCTCGCAAGCGGCTCGTCCGCGCAGACCAGTGGAACGCGCAGGCCGCGGGAACAAGCCTACGACGCGGCCAGCGCGAATCGCAAAACGGCGCCTATGCGCCCGTCATTGGCAAGGCCGGCGGCCGGGCCGACGTGAGCGACCTTGGCGTCGTGGCGCAGAGCCTCTCGGATGGCCTCCTCCACGACGTCGGCGACCGGTCTCGTGTCGGCGCCGCACACAGGGCATTTCTTCTCGTCCGTGCCTATGAACCCGCACGCGTCGCAGACAACGCCCTTCTCGACGTAATCCATTTCCAGCACCAGGGTGTGCACCTGGTTTCTCCGCAAGGCTCCCAGAGTCGCCCTGAGACCCAGGACGCCCAGCCCACCTGCCTTGGCGTTCTCTATCAACTTATGCACGAGCTCCCTGTCGGAGCGCTCCTCTATTTGTCTGTGCACCTCCATTGTCTTCCTGAGAGCTTCCTCGAGCGAGACGGAGGCGTCCATCGACACGCGGGCGGAGATTCTCTCCTTCAGGTAGCTGTGCAGGACCTTCTCGAAATCGGCCAGCACCTCGGCGCGGCCGCCCAGGATGAGCCTGTCGAATTTCTTGCGTTGAAACAGGTCGTAGGCGATGTCCGCAGCGCGTTTCAGATGCCTGTGCACGTGGTCTTCGATGTGCCGCTCTATGCGGCGCTCGTCGTAGCCTCCCCAGCCAGAGGCGCGCACTTTTCCGGGAACGTCATCCAGAAGCTGCGACTGCTCCTCGATCTCGCCCATCGTAACCGCGAACACTCGAGCCCTCTCCCTGTCCACCAGCACGGTGCAGTACCGTTCGTATTCGTCCAGCAGCATCGTGAACGGCCGTATGTACGGCCCCCTGTCCACGCGCAGCACGTTGGTGACGGGGCCCGGCAGGGGGAACGTCTCCCAAACCTTCGCGGCG
>CAZMZP010000001.1:0-28440 GCA_964570935.1 uncultured bacterium | reverse complement strand
GCGGCTTCAGGGGCGGAGCGTTTGTCGCGCTGAACTGCAGCGCCCTGCCGTGGGACCTGCTCGAGAGCGAGCTGTTCGGGTACGAGAAGGGCGCCTTCACTGACGCAAGGATGCTCAAGAAGGGTCTGTTCGAGGTGGCGGACAGGGGAACTCTGTTCCTGGATGAGATCGCGGACATGCATCTGCGGCTGCAGGCCAAGCTCTTGAGGGCAATCGAATCCAAGTGCTTCAGGCGCGTGGGCGGCACGCAGGACATCAGCGTGAACACCAGGATAGTCGCGGCCACGAACAAGAAGCTGCGCGTCGAGGCCGAGGAGGGCCGGTTCCGGCTCGACCTCTTCTACCGGCTCTCGGTCGTGCCGCTCGAAGTCCCGCCGCTCAGGGAGCGCATGGAGGACATCGGGCCGCTCACGGGCCATTTTATAAAGAGGTTCAACAGAGAGCTTGGAAAGAACGTGGGAGGCTGCTCACCCGAGGCCATGCAGAGGCTTCTCACCTACGACTGGCCCGGCAACGTGAGAGAGCTGAGAAACGTGATCGAGAGGGCCCTGCTTCTCGAGGCCGACGACGTGGTCCTGCCCGACCACCTGGTCCTTGAGCCGGTGCGCCGCACGCATCCTGCTCCGACGCAGCCGGCGGCCCCGGCAAGCGAGGAAGCCAGGCCGGTACCGGCCGAGCCGCGCCAGCCCCAGGCGGACGCGCTCACCCTGGCGGACGCCGAAAAGAGCTGCATTCTGAAGGCATTGAAGCTGGCCGGGAACAACAAGACGCGCGCGGCGCAGATTCTCGGGATCTCCCGGCAGACGCTTCGCACGAAGTTGAAGGCCTATTCGGAGGACGCCCCGGGTCTGGACGACGAGGCCGAGCTCTGAGCCTGCGCCGTCTCGGTTGACGTCTCGCTTTCGAGCGTGACCAGGGGCACTCTGCCCTTGTCACCCGTCTCGCCCGGGCAGACGACGTAGCCGTCCTGCCTTTCCCTGGCGTCGTGTAGCAGCTCCGCGGCGGCAGCGAATTCCTCGTACACGGCCTCGCACAGCTCCTTCGACCTGCCTGTCTCGACGACCGCGACGAACTCCGGTTCGTCCGCTGTCCCGCAGTGAGCCACGAACGCGTCCCTTCCTCCCAGGGCAACCGCGCATCCCAGGACGGTGCGCGCCGCCTGCTTCAGCATCGCGGTGTACCTGAGCTCGCCGTGCTTCTTCCTGTAGACCGCGATGGGGACGGACGAAAGTCTGAACGAACAGACGCCATAGCTCTCGGACGCGTCGCGGCGCCTTTCTATCTCTCTCTTCAGCGCGGCCGGGCCCGGGAGTTTAGTGAGCGGGTTGGCGGGATCGTGCCTTCTCTTCCTCTGAAGCAGGCGTTCCACGGCGGACTCCAGAAGAATGGGGTCCACCGGCTTTCTCAACCACAGGTCCACGCATGCCGTGAGACCCGCCAGTTGCTTGAGCCCCGACTCCCTGAGCAGGAACACTATCGCGGGGGTCCGGTTCTGGCCCGCCGCCTCGCGCACCTTGCGACACAGCTCCATGCCCCTGCCGCCGGACAGGTCGTCCGCCACAAGCAGGATGTCGGGCGCCGTTCTCTCCAGCTCTGTGACTGCCAGCTCGATGGTCGGCGTCACCTTCACCTCGTACTCGCCCGACGCGAAGGTCTCGGTGACTACGTGCGCCAGCGTCGGGTCTCCTTCCGCCACCATGATGCAGGTTCTCAAGACTCCACCTCCAGGTAGATTTTGCGTGCTGCGCCGAAAGGCGCTCCTCACTTATGTATGTCGGCACAACTCGTCGCCGGCCTTTGCGGAGTTCTCCAGGGTGACAAAACTTGGGCCGACCGCCCCGGCCGACATCCAAATTCTGCCCACCAGCCAGCCACAAAAGAGCCAGTCCGGCCGGTCAATTCCCGCCACCGCACCGGCCCAGGCGCCTCGGCCGAGGCAGTTTCGCCCGTAACTCATTGCAATCTATAGCGATTCCTAGATGGTGGCACGCAAGTTGCTCTCTGCAGAGGACGGCACATTTCAAACTGGAATCGCCGAAAGGAACGCAATGCACCACAGACGCACGGCCAAGAGGGTAATCATCGTAGACGACCAGCGGGCGACTGCTTGGGCGCTCGCCGAGAGTCTGACTGAAGACGGTTACGAGACCGTCACCGCCGGAAGCTCGGAAGAGGCCCTCAAGCTGGGGCTCAAGGACTGCGATGCCCTCATCACCGACCTCAGGCTGCCCGGCATGAACGGCATCGAGCTGATGTCCGCCGTGCGCAGGCAGCGCAGGACCATGCCGTCCATCCTCATCACCGCCTACGGCTCCAACGACGTGATTGCCAGCGCGAGGAAAGCCGGGGCGGTGGGTTGCTTCTCGAAACCCTTCAGGATTGAAGACATCAAGCAGTGCCTCAAGAAAGCGCTCGAGGGGAGCTCCGGTCCGCGGACAAAGGCTCGCGGACGGAAGGACTCTTCCGCGAAGACCCGGGAGTGCAACGAGCCCGAGCTCTCGCGCGCCGGAACGAGGCGCGGGGAAGGAGCGTGAGACCTGTGGCCTGTGTGAGAACTACCGGTCTGCCGTCGCGCTCCGCCGCCGGCTCCTTGCGCCGTCCGGCCGCCCCGAGCCGCAAGGCACGCCCCGAAGGCGTCGGCCATCTCGCGGCCGCCGGCCGCCCCGCGAAGAACTCGCGGAGCGCCAAAGAGGTCGAGCTGGTGGAACGGTATCTGCCCCTGGTGAAGGCGGCCGTGGACAGGATCAAGTTCAAGCTGCCCAAGACTATCGACGAGGAGGACCTGACCAACTCCGCCGTGATCGGGCTCATAGACGCTCTCCGAAAATTCGACCCCCGCAAGAAGACCAAGTTTGAGACCTACGCCATGTGGCGAATAAAGGGCGCCATCCTGGACGAGCTCAGGGCACTCGACTGGGCCTCCAGAAGTGTAAGGCGGAAAGCCAGAGACATACAGCGCCAGCTTCAGATAATGGAGCAGAAGCTCGGAAGGAGCGTGAGCGACAACGAGGTCGCCGACAGGCTCAATATAAGCTCGAAGGACATGTCGAAGCTGGGCGAGGCGGTCAGGGGGAGAGTCGTGCTGTCCATCGACCAGCCAGTCCACCTGGACGACGAGTCGGGGCACGTCGAGCTGTCGGAAGTCCTCGAGGACACGCAGGCGATTGACATGCTCGAGGCAGTAGAGCAGGAGGAATCGAAGAAGATGATTCTCCAGTGCATAAACAACCTGCCGGAACAAGAGAGACTGGTCATAGCCCTCTACTACTACGAGGAACTCACACTAAAGCAGATCGGGCAGGTGCTCGGGATATCCGAGTCGCGCGCGTCCCAGGTCCACACGAAGGCCGTCTCAAGGCTCAAGAACCGGGTCAGCAAAGTGCTCGTATGACGCAGGCCGCTTTCGCGGCAACGACAGCAAGCAAACATGAAGAAGATTCTGAACAAAAAGAGCCAGGCGCGAGGCGGAAGGGGGGAGCGTCACGCTCCCCCCGTCAGAGCTTGCGTCAGCAAGGCCCCCGCGAACAGGGCCCCGTTCGCGCGTTCGGCGCGCCGGCTGCTCGACGTGCTCCACGCCAAGGGCCTGATTTCACCACGAGGACGGAAAGACCTCGGCGCCGCGCTCGAGAAGGCGTTGGGCGCCAAGCAGGACAGCGCGCCTCTCAGGTTCAGCGCGGAGTTGAACGCGAGAGTGTCCAGGCTGATTTCAGGCCGTTCGCTGAGCGACAAGGACAAGGTCTCCCGGCAGATGCGCACACTGGACTCCGTGTCGAAAGTCGTCCTCACATGCACCCGGGAGGACAGGGTCCTGGAGAAATGCCTCACGCTACTCAAGGAGCTCGTGCCGTTCCAGAACGGCGCGGTCTTCGTGACGCGCGAGGACACCGGCAGGCTCGAGCTGGAGGCCACGCTCGGATACCCTCAGGACCTGATTGAGCGCGTTCAGTTCGACCTGGGACAGGGCCTTTCGGCCTGGGCCGCCAGGGAGAAGAGGGCGGTGCTCGTGAAAGAGCTTACGCGGCCCGAGAAGGACGGAATGCCGCCGCTGGGTTCCTTCCTGGCCGTGCCCATAGTGGCCGGCGGCCGTTCCGTGGGCGTGATAACGATGGGGCACTCCCGCCCCGGCGCATTCGTGGGCGACCACAAGAGAACGCTTCAGTTGTTCTGCACGCTGATTTCCGGCTCGGTCCTGGCGATGCTGCTCGAGAGGCGCAGGGCCGCGGCCGTGCCCGTCTCGACCGCCACCGCGGCCTAGAAGTAGAACTCCACACCCAGGTTTGCCGCGCGGGGGACGTTTGTGCGGTAGACGACGCGGGAATAGTAGTCGAAGTAGTCTATGCCGGATACGTTCCGGTGATCGGTCAGGTTCAGGCCTTCCACGAAGAACCTGGCCTTCCTCGCGAAGATGCTCCTCGTGGTCGCTATCCTCAAGTCCAGTCTGAACTGCGCCGGCAGTCTCGCCGAGTTTTCCCCTCCCCATACCGGCGCGTACGCGTCGTTGCCGACCGCGTCGGTCATGACCATGCCGACCGGGTCCACGATGGCCTGTCTGTTCACGAGCGGCGTGTACGCGAGCCCGCTCCCGTAGAAGAGGCGAGTCGTAAGCTCCAAGTAGGGCCGCGGCTTGGCGAAGCAGACGGCCTTGGCGACCGTAGTCTGGTCCCAGTCCGTGGCAATCCCCATGACCTCCGTCTCCCCGAACGAAGCAGTCGCGTAGGCCCAGAAATCGTCCCTGCTTCTGGGGGTCGAAAGGGTCACGTCTATGGCTCTCAGGTTTCCGCGGCCGCTCCTGAGCTCTTGGCCATCAGCGTCGTACACCACAAGATGTGAGTATCTCTGCCTTTGGAGGTCCAGCGACAGGGTGAGGCCGGCGATTTCGGCGTCGGCCCCCAGGAGCAGATGAACCGCCGACTCGGGCTCCGTGTACGAATCCGTCAGCCTGGCTATCCTTCCGGCCACGAAAGTCCCGCCCAGCGGAAACCTACTATACTGCCCGCCCGCCAGTCTCAGAGTGTACCGCCCGAGCTGGCGCTCCACCGAGGCCCTGACAGCCGGGCTGGCGCTTGAGTTGAGCACGTCGCACCTGGCGCCGACAGTCACGCGGTAGCCGGCGAGGCGACAGCGGTCCTGGGTGTAGAAGGCGTATCGCCAAAGGCGCAGTGTCTGGTCGAGGTGCGCGAGAGACGTGTCGGCCACGTCGTCCCGGCCGGTGTTGAAGTACGGGATGAAGTTCCACCCCTCTGTCTGCGTGAACTGGCTCAGCCTCTCGTTTCTGACTGAAGCGCCTACGTCGAGCGCGTGCCCGGGGATTAGGGCGAGACTCGTCTTGTGAAGGAGGCCGATAGAGCGTGTGCCCAGGTCGACCCTGGCTGAGAACGGGCTCAAAACACCCAGTTCCCGGCCCATCAGCCCGTTCAGGGCGTTGAACTTCTCGGAGTCAGTGAAGACCGCGAACGAAGTGGTATGGGCGGTCCTGGAGCGCTTTTCCTGGACGCTGACTTCGTACCTTCTCTTGAGCGTCTGGCTCGTCGCGTTGGCTGACGTGTAGCTGTCTGTCCCCGGCTCGACCTCGGTGTCCGCGCCGCCCGAGGCCTGGAACACTCTCAACGACACCTCCCGTGAGCCGAACTTCTTCGAAACGTGGGCCAGTGCGGAAGTGGAGCCCGGATAACCGTTGTCCGTTACCGAACCCAGAAGTTTGTCGTAGAAAGACGTCTCCACGGACAGGCCGTAACTCCCGTCTTTCACCGGTCCGCTGGCGTAGAAGCTGCTTCTCAAGAGGTCCAGCGAGGCGCCCGCCCGCGTCTCGGCCGTTGCCATGGGCCGCGGCTCCAGCAGGACCACACCGGCGAGCGCGTCCCCGTACTCGGCCGGGAAAGCGCCCTTGAGCAGCCTCAGCTCGTCGAACTGGGCGTTGGCGATGGACACAGTGCCGTAAAGCACATAGGGATACGTGTCCGCGAACCCGCCGTAGTGCACCGCCACCCAGTCGGGCAGGCCGCCGTTCAAGCTCGGCCGCGCGAAAAGATCGTCCCTGGGCGTGACGCCCGGCAGGGCCAACAGCGCCGCCCTCATCGGGTCCGCAAAAGTCGCGGGCGTTCGAAGCGCAACCTGGTAGTCCAGCTTCGTAGAGAAGGGAAGGGCAGGGCGCAGGGCCCGGATGTAGACCTCTGGAAAGACGTAACCGCCGTCCTGGCGGAGTATCTGAAACGGATGCGTCCGAACCGTGTGTCCGCCGATGCGGAGAAGCGGCTGTGGCGGCAGCGCGTTCGCGGCCGGCTGGGAAGCGGCGGGCGAGAGCGATGCCGGGGAGCCGCCAGATTGGGCATGCTGAGGCTTCGTCACGTCCCGGACGTCCCGCTCCGGCCAGTTGCCTTCTTCAGGCGCTGCCAGGACGGTCGCACCCGGGTACTGCGTCAAGACGCAGAACAGGGACGCGGCGATAATAAACGCTGATACGGTCACTCGAGTTGTCATCGGAGTCAGACAATGTTCCGAGTGTTCCGGCGTGTGGCGGGAACAGCCGACACCACTCCCAGTGTTTAATCCCGGCTTTACATGAGAGAACCTGGAGCGTGGTCAAAAAAGCTGATTCCGCTGGCGGACTACACTGGTTCTCTCGTCAGAGGCGAAAGACTCAAGCACTAAGGGAATTATACCATATCGGGGCGCGTTCTGCAGCACTTTTGGCAGGCGGGCGGTGACGTGCGGGCGGGAGACAAGGCCCTGGGTCGCGCGCTCTTGTCCTCGCGCAACATTCGGCGGCGAGGAAGACTGCTCTCCGAGTCGATTGCCGTTGATTCGTGATTGCTGTAATCTTACCGAGGCTCAGCAGCTCCGGGCACCGGCAAGCGTTGAGGAAAGGTACATGCAGACGAGTCCGGAAGGACAACCAAAGCGAGCGCGAACCCCGGGCCTCATGCCGCCTGGGGGAATGGGCCTGCCGGAACGGGCAATCGTGGTCCTCATGGTGGGCCTCTTCCTGTTTCTCTGTGTGATGCAGCTGGCGGCATACTGGCTCTCTGCACCGTCGAGCCTTGTGACCAGGTTCGCGGACGATGCGTATTTCTACTTCAAGATTGCCCGAAACATCGTCGAATCTGGCAGGGTGACGTTTGACGGAACAACAGCCACGAACGGGTTCCATCCGCTGTGGATGGGACTCCTGGTTCCCGTCTTTGCCCTGGCGAAAGACTCTCTGCTTGTTCTTCGCGTCGCCGGCACGCTGAACGTGGTCCTCCTGGCCCTGGCCTGCTTCCTGAGCTTTCGGTATCTTGCCCGGCGTTATTCCGTCCTGACGTTCGGCCTCTCCGCTGTCATCGTGATCCGGTATTTCCTGGCCTTCACGGAATACAGTATGGAGACCAGCCTGCTCCTGCCTCTCTGTGTTCTGGCGCTTGTGTTGGTGGAGACGATCGATTGCCATTCACTCAGCGCGGTGGAATGGAAGAGACTCCTGGCGCTGGGCCTCACGATGGCTCTTCTCCAGCTTGCGCGCCTGGACGCTGTGTTCCTCAACCTGACCGTCGTCGCGAGTGTCTTCATCAATACGCTTGTGCATGGACGTGTGAGGCAATCGGCCGCGTCTCTTGCGCTTCTTGCAGCGCCGAGTCTGATTGCTGGCGTCGGATACCTGGTTGTGAACCGCCTCGGATTCGGACACTTCTTGCCCGTCTCTGCACAGGCGAAGTCGATGGGTGTGGGACTCGTGAACACGAGAATGCTGCATCAGCTGATCCCGACTCCATCGCCGGGGCAGGTAACGAGCATCTGGACGGTATTCTCTGCGATGATAATTGTGAGTCTGGCCTGCGTGCTGATCTTCCTGGCCGGCCGCAGGCGCGGCTGGACGGGGCTGGTTCAAGGGAGGCGGGTGGGCTTGATTGCCTCGGTATTCTGCGTTGCGTTTGTTGCCTACTACTTGACGGGTTCGTCCTGGAGGCTATGGGGGTGGTATTCCTACCCCGGTTTCCTGGTGGCGGTTTTCGCCCTGCCGGAGATCGTCTCTTCAGTTGAAGGCAGACTGTCAAACGCCCTGGCTGGCGGGAGGCTGTTGCGCCTTGCCAAGATGGCGATAGTTGCGGCTCTTCTGGTGGGGACGTGGGTCGCCACGCCGAGCACCAGATGGGGAGCCTGGCGTGACGCCGATGTAGCGGGGAACTTCATGTATCAAAACTATGTGCTCGCCGATTCTCTGAACGAAAAGCTCTCTGAACCGCCCAAGATGGCAATGGGAGACAGAGCCGGCAGTTTCGGATACTTTTACGAAGGTGCCGTCCTCCAATTGGAAGGATTGGTGGGAGACTATCGTCTTCTTGATTCTATCAGAACAGACTCTCTGACTCGCTACATGTCGGCCTTCGGAGTGCGGTATGTCATCTGCTACAATGGTCCCGCCGCGGGCTACGCAGCGTGGAAGTTCAGGGTTCCGGCGCCGGAGTTCAGTGCTGGTCCTTATGCGGATGTGCCTCTCTGTGAGCGCGACGAAGTAGTGAGGCGTGAGACCGGGGCAGGCAGGATATGTGTCTGGAAATGGCCAGGCTGTGAGATGCCTTGAAGGGCCGTGCACACCCATGCCACTACCAGTCCTAGTCGCACGTGTTTCGGGCTCGAATCTCCACTCTCACCAGCTGGGTCAACGTGAATCCCATCCACAGCAGGAGCAGGGGAACGATCACCATGAACTGTCTGGCGGAGACTCCGCTCAACAGGGACGTAGCTGCCAGAGACGTCAACGCCAGCAGCATCAACGCCTTTATCTCGTGAGGGAAAAGCCGTCGATGTGTCAGAGACACGAACCCGAGAAGGGCGCTCATCACCACGAGAAACATGTTAGGAATGAAATAGAAGTACGTGCTGAGCTTCTGTGTGGTGCGGGCGTATGGGTAGTTGAAGACCAGGCGCCCGACGTTGGCAGCCCAATTGCGGAGAAACGTGCGCGGATGGTTGCGGATGTTTCTGATGGCCCTGCTTTTCATTTCTTCGTCCCTCTGAATGCTGGGCAATTCCTCCACGCGTGCAAGAAACGCCGCATGCTCTCCAAATTCTTGAGGGTTCTCTAGAACCTGTTCAGTGGGGAACCAGTCTCCGAGGTCCTCTCTCATTGGAGAAGACAGCCAATAGAGACCGATGCCTGCAGAGTTTCCCCAGTACAGCGGCTTACGCGTGAGAGAATGCGTGTACGAGAGGTATGGCAAGCAGCAGAGGAACGCGATGGAGCATACGAGGAAAGACCTTCTCATACCGGGGGTTCGCCTCCGAAAACACAAGAGCAGAAAGAACAGCATGCCCGCAAGGATGATGTATCCGAAGAGTATCTTTGTGAGTGCCAAGTACCCAAGGTACACGCCCGGGACTGCAAAATCGAACCAACGGGCACTCCTCGCTCTATGCAGTCGGCAGAAGTGATACCCGAACCCACAAATCAAGAAAACCGCAAGTGATTCGGTAAGCATATATGGAATGTACCTGGACAGCGGAGGATATACTCCCATCACGTAAGCGAAGCCGATTGATTCCCGCTCCCCGGTGTACAATCTGAGCGCACGGCAAAAGTAGAGCACAGCCAGGAAGACCAGAACGGCATTGAGCAACTTGGGCACGATCCAAGGCACACCCAGTGTGACAAATGGGGTAAGAATGAGAGGATACCCGGGTCCGTTCCACAGGTTTATATTGTCTGTGGGTGAGTAGAAGCCGTGACTGAGATTCTGCGCAAACCAGACGTAGCGACCTTCGTCACCGAAAAACTCGTTGCGGGAGGAAGTGATTGCGATGGCGAGATAGAAGAGGAGGAGGGGAATTAGCTTCCAATGGGAGCCCCTTTGCCACCTTGCCGAGAGGTTTGCGCTCTGCACGCGAGGGCGGCTGCCGCCTTGCGAGACGCGAGACTCTGTGGACACGGCTGACGGCCTCCTAGCCTAATCGTGGGCCGGTCTGCATCGGCCTGTAACTGCCTCCCAGACTACTCCCCGGCCTCGCCGTAGGGCGCGGCCTAAGCCTCAAGCCGCGGAGTCATGTAGAAACAGTCCCGAACGAATAGAGGAGAATAGGTTAACCAGGACGCGTACACCAGCCCGACGACCGCAGGTGACGCGCTCTCCTTCTAAACAAGAAACGTTCTTAACGCCAGCCCCGAGCAACGCTCTACATCACATAGTATACGCAAAGTGAATCTCGACACATAGCCTGTTCTGCTCGGTTGACGTGCCCCGATACCGATACGACTCATACTGCGGCACCTCGGGGGCAGGCAGCTTGTCTGAGTCACCGGAAGGTCCATCGCAGACGCTGTGCACGCACAGAGGCAGGCAACCCCACTTTTCCACCGCATATCCGTCCTCCCCGCGTTCTGGACGAGCGCCACGGAAGTCTGTTCAAGTGTTCCCCGGTTTGGCCAAGTCCTTCAATTATCAGACAAACCCGGGATCAAGGCGTGCCGACCGCCAAAAGTGGCTTGACAGCCGGATATCCCAATCTGTAAGATATATTGGTGTCTTTGGGGTGGGTGTCTGCTGGCATGTGGAAGTCAAAAGGAGCCCAATAATTGTCTCTCACCAGGGCGCTATCGTTCAGGATACTGGCGCTTTTTCTATTGGTCACGATATTCTGGCCGCGCTACAGCGCGTTTTGCCAGGAGGGCGGCGGCACCGACGAGCCGGTGGCCCAGGACGACCTCAGGCGGTCTCAATACCACCTTCGCCTGGGGACCGAGGACGAGCTCCAGTTCTACGTGTACATCTGGGGACAGGTGACCAGGCCGGGACTCTACCTCGTGTCCGACGGCACCGACGTGGTGGCGCTGGTCTCTCTGGCCGGCGGGCCGACCGAGGGAGCGCGGCTCAACAAGGTCAGGTTGGTGAGGTCGGCACCGGGCACGCAGCGCGCGATTGCCGTCGACCTGGGCGAGTACGCGCGCTCGGGAGACTCCTCCAAAATCCCGGTCCTCGAGCCCGGTGACACTATTATAGTCCCGTCCACATTCTGGCAGCGCTTCATCCGGTTTGGGACCATTCTCAACGTTGCGGCTCTGTTCGCCAACGTGATCGTGTATGCGTCAAGAAACTAGTCTCACTGAGTGCTGACATTCATGTTTTCCCCTGATTCCGACAGAAACGAGCCCACGTTCATCGAGTACCTGCGCGTAGCGTACAGGAACAGGTTTGTCATAGCCGGCATATTCCTCCTCACGGTGGCCGTGACTGCGGTGTTCACCTTCACGGCCAAGAAGGTTTACGAGGCGGGAAGCACGCTCCTCGTCGAGGTCGGGGGCCGCGTCGGTGGCGTGGAATCGATCTTCGGCGGCAGGAATCCGATGCAATCCGCGGTGCTGAACGAAGTCCTGCTCAATAATCAGGTCGAGATCCTGAGAAGCAGGACACTTGTCCAGAGGACAATGGAGAAGCTTCGCTCTTCGCCCTATTCACGACGGCTTCAGTTACTCGGGGGTGAGGATGGGCCGGCCAGCGACGTGGACATACTCCGCGCGTTGTCTTCTTCCATTCAAGTCTCACCCGTCGAGAACACCAACGTCATCCAGATCAGGGCCAGAGCGGGCAGTCCCTTCGAGGCCAGTCTCATCGCCAACACAATAGTGAGCGCTTACATAGAGACGAATCTCTCCTGGGCGCGCGGTGAGGTCACCGAAGTGAAAGGCTTCCTCGAGGACCAGCTTGAGCTCGTCAGAGAAAGGTTGTCCAGCGCCGAGGACGAGCTCAAGAACTTCCAGGAATCAAAGAAGGTGGCCAGTCTCACGGACGAGACGGAAGCGGCGGTGAAGAGGCTGGTGGAGTTCGAGGCGCAGATGGGCCAGGCCCAGGTTGACCTGGAGGCCGCCCAGCGGCGCATGAGTTTCCTGGAGAGCCAGCTCTCCACGCAAAAGAAGTCGTTGGTGGACGACATCGGGAGAGTCTCGGCGCCGGTCGTGACCGGCCTCAGGAACGAATTGGCCACCCTTGAAGGGATAAGGGCACGCTATCTCGCTCAGGGCTACGACGAGAACCACGAGAAGATGCGGGAGATAGAGCGGAGAATCCAGGACACGAAGGCGCGGTTGGTGGTGAGCACGAAGGAGGCGCTGGCGGCCGAGCTGGACGTCAAGGACCCGTTTTCATACTCGCAGGTCCTGGTGGAGCGCATCCTGGACCTGGAGGTTGAAGTCAGAACCCTGAAGGCCAGAGTGGACGGACTCAAGCAGATCATCGCGGAGTACAACACTGATTTGGAGAAACTTCCCGGAACGGCTCTGTCGCTCGCGAGGCTTGAACGCGACAAACAGGTCAACGAGCAGATCCTCGTGATGTTGATGGAGAAGTATGAGGAGGCGCGCATCAAGGAAGCTGGGCAGCTGGGCAACGCCTCCATTGTGGACCGGGCCGAGGAGCCGCAGGACCCGATCCTCCCCAGAAAGCGCCGCAACCTCATGCTGGGAGCGATCGCAGGACTGCTGCTGGGCTTCATAGGAGCGTTCGGCCTCGAGCGTTTCAGGGACAGGATTGCGGACGCCTCCGACATAGAGAGCATCAGCGGCGGAATCCCGCTGTTAGCCTCGATACCCAGGGTACAGAACGGCAGGGTGGGTCTCGGTCGGAGAAAGCGCGCACCCGCGACGGCAGGCATCGGTGAGCCGGGTGGGCGCTTGCTGGTCGCGGAAGCGGACCCCCGCTCGCCAGTGTCCGAATCGTACCGGACTCTGCGGACAAACATCCTCTTCTCCAGAGTGGACGAGCCCGTGCGCACCATCGTTGTGACGAGCCCGGGCCCCTCGGAAGGCAAGTCGACGATCGTGGCCAATCTGGGAGTCGCCATGGCGCAGTCCGGCAGCAGAACGGTGGTGGTCGATTCCGACCTGCGCCGGCCGACTGTTAGCGCGATGCTCGGAGGAGGCAGAGGGGTGGGCCTGACGGACGTTTTGAGCGGCAAGCTGCCGCTCGAGCAGGCACTCACGCCCACGAAAATCGAAGGCCTGTTCCTTCTGGGCACCGGCCCGCTGCCCCCGAACCCGTCCGAGATGCTGGGTTCGAGGAAAATGCGGCAGGTAATCGAAGAGCTCTCGCAGCGGTTCGAGTTCGTGCTTTTTGACTCTCCGCCCATACTCCCGATCTCTGACGCGGCCGCGCTCGGCGCCAGCGTGGACGGGGCGATCCTGGTGGTCAGGAGCGGCGCCACGATGACCGGCGGCCTGTCGAAGGCGCTCTCCCTGATGAAGGCCGTACACACGAGAATAATAGGTATCGTGCTAAACGATCTGAACATAGGAAAGAGGCTGGGAGACAGGTACTACCACTACTACTACACGTCCCATTCCGAGGATGAAAAGTCCGGCAAGTCGCGGACCTGAGACGTGACGCGGGCCCTGTTCCCGCAGACGCACAGACCTCTGACTCACAGACTGCGACATTCCCAGTAAACAAGATGATTCGAGTGTCCCCTGGGCTTACAGTCTTCTCGACGGAGCTGAGAGGCCTTCCCGAAGATGTGGCCAACGAGCTGCGTGCGTTTCTCTCAGAGGCGCCCCTGGCAACTCCGTTCCATTCACTGGAATGGAATTCGGTGCTTTCGTCCGAATACGGGTTGAACCCTAAGGTCTCAATAGCGAAAGCGGAGCGCCGCGTGGTCGGGTGCAACTTTTTCTACACTCTGTCCGAGGGACTTTGCCTCAAGACGGTCTGGTCGCCGCCGAGGATGTACGAAGCCGTGTACGGCGGCCCCGTCTGTCTCCCCGGGTTCGAGTCCACACTTGGGCCACTGCTGGAGCCCCAGGAGAGACTGAGTGGAGGCCACACGTCCTACGTCATAACACCTCCAGGCTTTGATCCTTCAACCCTCAGCGGGGCCGGCTATTCGGTGCACGATGTTGAGACGGTGGTCGTCGACCTGAGAGGGGAAGGGGATAGACTGTGGCGCGAGATCGGCTCGACACGCAGGAACGACATACGCCGCGCCAAGAGGAAGGGGGTCAAGGTTCGAGAGGGCTGTCTGAACGATGTTGAGGCCTTTCACGGCATGCTCTGTGACACGCTCGCGAGATGCGGCAAGGAGCCTCAGAAGCTCTCCTTCTTCCGGGAGTTGCTCGAGGCGATGGTGCCATTGGGGATGGCCACTTTCTTCGTGGCTCACGTCGATGGGCAACCAGTAGCAGGTGCGATTATGCTTCACTCTGGTCGAATGACGTGTTACTGGAGTGGAGCTTCTTCAGAGTTGGGACGAGGTTCGGCGGCGAACGTTCTAGTACAATGGATGGGGATACTGGACGCCCGGGAACGGGGGTCGCTGACCTACGATTTTCTGGGAATCGACCCCAGGCTGCCCGGTATCTCGGCTTTCAAAGAGGGTTTCGGAGGAAGCCCGACCACCTACTGTTACGCAGTCAAGAGGACCGGTGTAGGTGAGGCGGTGCGGGCCGTCGACGCTCTCCGCCATCCGGGGAGGACAATTCGCAGATTGCTGGGGAACAGGAAATGAGCCGTCGAATCAGGAGAGTTTTCAGAGGTCTGGCGTCCGTCACGCCCGTCAACGCGTGGAGACTTCAGTTGCTCAGGTTGGGGGGTGTGTCCCTGGGACGCGGGGTGAGGGTCTCAAGGGGGACGCGACTGGGCGATGGGGCGCGCATCGGCGACTCGGTGAAGATCGGTCCCGGCGTCACCGTGGGCGCCGGAGTGACGATGGGGGATGGGGCGCAGGTTCGAACGGGTTCCTGTATCGGTGAGGACTGCGTGCTGGCTAGCGGGGTGGTGATATCCGACTTCGCCCTGGTGGGCAACGCGGTCATAGGCGAGAACTCCTTCATCGAGCGCGGTGTGGTCATGACCGGCTTTCAGAATGGCAGGATAAGCATCGGCAAGCACTGCTACATAGGTATAGGCGACGTCCTCGATTGGTCCGGAGGGTTGGAGATAGGCAACTACGTGCACGTTGCCGGGCCTGCCACCGGGATCTGGACGCATTCGAGCGTGATGAGCGCCCTCAAGGGAAAGGAGCTCTGCGATCATTCAGAGCACCTCGCCGCGGCCGTGAAAATCGGGGACCGCGTCTGGATAGGCGGTAATTCCACAATATATCCCGGGACAGTGATAGAGTCCTTCTCTGTAGTGCTTCCGAACAGCGTTGTGAGCGCGCCGGTCAGGAGCGGGACCATGGTCGGCGGAGCTCCGGCCCTGCTGAAGAAGACGCTGAAACAGGAGGCTGACAGGGTCACGTTCCAGACACTTGATTCTTCACGCAGACCCTGAACAGATACATGAGCTTCGGTAGAGCGACCACAGTGAACCTGGCCAGCCAGGTGGCAAGCCTCATCACTACCTTCCTCAGCGGCGTGATAATCGCGAGGGCGCTGGGTCCGGCCGGAAAGGGAACCTATTCGCTCGTCGTCCTTACCTATGCCTTCGCGGTCCTGATAGGGAACCTCGGCGTCCCTGTGTTCGTAGCCAGCACAGCGGGCAAGCGACGACGCACTCCTACCGAGCTCCTTCACAATTCCATCGCGGTAACAGTCGTTTCCTCCGTTGTTGTCGCCGTCGTCTACCTGGTCCTGAGAAGATGGACGGGAGAAAGAGCCGCCCTCTGGCCGTTCTTCGGAATCCTGGCCGTCGTAACGCCGGCTGGGCTCCTGCGTGAGCACTTCGACGCCCTCCTTCAGGGCATGAACAGGATCGGTCGGTTCTCAGTCGCGAAGGTGGTGGCAAACGCCGTGACCCTGATCCTCCTGGTGTCCTTTGTCTGGCGCCGCCCCGCCATCACCACGGCCGTCTATTGCTGGATGGGGGGGGAGGTTGTCTCAACGCTTGTGGCTTTGTGGCTGGTCTTGTCGGTCGCGACTCCGGGAATTGCTGTCTCGTTGCCGCTGCTCAGGCAATCACTCAAGTTCGGCGCGGCCGTATGCATCGGGAGCCTGATAGGGATGGCTAGTCTCCGCCTCGACCTGTTTCTGGTGGCCTACTTCCTTGACGCTTCGGAGGTAGGCCTTTACTCCGTCGCCGCTGTGGCCAGCTCAATGATCATGTACCTGCCCAGCGCCATGGCAGTTGCGCTGCTGCCGAGGTTCTCCTCGGCTGACGCAAACGAGTCGTACGCCCTCGCCGCACGGGGATGTCGTTTCGCGGTCATATGGGGCGTGGGGTGCGCGCTATTTCTAGGAGTGTTGGGTGGTGTGCTGATATCGGCAATCTACGGAGAGCAGTTTCGGCCTGCCGCCACGGCGATGAGGATTCTTCTCCCAGGCACCGTTATTTACGGTCTGGCCCACATTACTGTCGCGTACTACAACGGCTTTGTCGGGAGGCCGTTCATCAACACTGCGCTCGCTGCACTCAGTCTTGTGATCGGCGTCGCACTCGATGTCGCTTTGATACCCAGGTTCGGGATCAACGGAGCGGCCGTGGCGTCATCGGTCGCCTACGTTCTGTCAATGTCAGTCGCCCTGTTTGTCTTTGCACGAGTTTCTGGTCGCAGCCTCCTTCCACTGTTCGCGGTGGGGAGGCAGGATTTTGTTGAGTTCAAGGGGTTTCTGGTGCGCAACATGAGGGAGCTGTTCCAGCGAGATGCATGACGCGGACGGCGAAAAGGGCCGTGTCACAGTGTCAGTGGCAATTGTCACGCACAATTGCCGGGAGGAACTGGAGGCCTGCCTCGAGCGAGTCCACGTGTCCACACGGAGGACTCCCCTCGAGGTCTTCGTCGTGGACAACGCGTCGTCCGATGGCACCACGCGGATGGTTGCGGAGAGATTTCCGTGGGTGCAACTGACGGCCAATTCCGAAAACCTGTACTTTGCGAGGGCGAACAACCAGGCACTTTCGCAAGCGACGGGACGCTACGCTCTCGTACTTAACCCGGACACGCTTCTGGAGGACAGCACGATCGAGAACATGGTCAGGTTCATGGAGAGCCACCCGGAGGCGGGCGCGGCGAGCTGCGTCTTCGTGGACGGCAGCGGCTCGATTATTCCCACTTGCTGGAAGTCCAGGACACTGTCCTGGCTGCTTCTGAGCAGGGAACCGGTCGTGAGGATGTTCCGGAACTCCCGTCTGCTCAGGGACGCATCGATGGGTGACTGGGACAGACTCTCGGAACGAGAGGTAGATGCGGTGTCCGGTGCATTCTTGTTCGCCGGTCGGCCAGCGCTTCTCAGGATAGGTCTCTTCGACGAGAGGTTCCTCTTGTATCTAACCGATGATGACGTGTGCATGAGACTGCGCGCAGCGGGGTACAAGTTACTGCACAACCCCGGAGCCAGAATCTGCCACCTAGTCAGTCGTTCGACAAGGAAAAAGCCCATATTGGCTATCCAGAAGATACAGAGGGACGATTTTGTGAAGTATTTCCGCAAACATCACGGCGTCGCGGCAGCTCTTGCGGCGTGGGTGATATGCTCGGTGGAACTGCTCGTCTGGTGGTCGTATCTTCTTGTCAGACCCGGAAGAGCCGGAGGGGGTGTCCGTGCGTAAGCCGGCGAAGGATTCGCCAAGGCGCGGGCCGGCCAGAGACATGAGACTGGCGCTGCTACTGGTCGGACTGGTGCTCCTCGCGGTGATGCTGGGATGGTCAACTGGGGCAAGACCCGGTCTCGGTGCGGGGATGATGTTCGGCGTGGTGTTTGTGGCAGTTCTCGTGTTGAGCCCGGACCTTGCGCCAGTAGTCGTCCTCCTGGCCGCGTTCGACTTCCTCGGATTCGTCGACCCGAAGACCTTCGGAAGGATCCCGGGCATCTTCAAACTTAGAGACCTGCTTTTGATGTCCACCGTGCTCGTGGCGTGGGTGGAATTAGTTGTGTCGCGGCGAGAGTCAGACATCTTCCGTTCGGTGGCCGTCCGTGCCGCGATGGCTTACGGCGCTTACGTCGTCGGCATGATCCTGTATACGGTCGCCGTAGGGCACAGCTCGCTCAACCTAGCGCTCAGAGTGGCGGCCCCGTACTTCTACTATCTCTGCATGATACCGGTTATGGCCTTCGTCAATACCACAAAGAGACTCCTTAGGTTCCTGGGAGTGCTCTTGGTTGTTGCACTGATGCCTGAGGTGCTGTCACTTTTCCAGATACTGACCCACAGACCGCTTGTTTCACACGCAATCGTCCTGTGGATGCAGGTGGGTGGCCTCAGCATTCCGAGAAGCTACGTGCTTTCGTTCAACTTGACCGCGGCCGCCTTGCTCTGCCTTTTCGGCGCGTACCTGTACGCTCCGTTGGGCAGGGTCAGGCTGGTGGCAGCTCTTTCGGCCGTCGCGATGCTGGCAGGGGTTGTGCTCACTTTCGGCAGGGCCTTCTGGATGGCCACCATCGGAAGCCTGTTGTTTCTTTTCGTGGTGGCTGCCGCCGACACGTCAATGCGGGCCGTAGTGCTCAGGAGAGCCCTGGCCCTGTGGTTGCGTATTGGAGTGGCCGCTGCGCTGGCTGTTATTGTCCTGGCCATGGTGGGGAGGGAAGCGTCGCTTCTGAAGCTCTCCAGCCTGGTGGGCCGGCGGTTTGTGTCCACTTTCAGCGAGTTCACGGAAATCGGGGGGACTTTCGGTGGCAGGATAGAGGAGGGGGCTTTCCGTTTGGCGCTCTTCAGACAGAACCCGGTCGCTGGCGCCGGATACGTCCACAGGACGAGCGAGTTCGCCTCCGAGCTTCCGAAAAAGGACGTGGGCACGGCTGACAGCGGCGCCATCACGGTGCTGGCGCAGTCGGGTGTGGTGGGAGTCGTGGCGCTGGCGGCGCTGGTGTTCGTCCTCGTCAGGAGAGGGGTCTTTGTTTTCAGGAGTGTGCGCAACCCCCTGCTTAAGGGCATCTCGCTCGGAATCGTCTCATTCTATATCCATTCCATAATCAGCTTTGCGGGTCTGACTGGCATTGTCTTCACACACTATGCCGGAATATGCACACTGGGGCTTCTGGTCGGGCTTCAGGAGGTCTTGCTAAGAATTGACGGTGAAACCCTCGACAAAAAGAACCCCGCGTAGGGCGCGGATTCTTTTTCTGATTCACTCGCTTGGACTCGGGGGAGCGGAGCGGATAGTCGTCGACTTCGCGAAGAACCTGGATCCTGCTCGGTATGAGGTGCATGTCTGCACGATGTCCGATAGTCTGGACATTGCAGGGGAGCTCATCGACTCACGGGTCCGGCTACATGTGCTCAGGAAACGCGGACGGTTCGACCTGGCGCTGGTACTCAGACTTGCATACTTGATGCGGAGGCTGCGGCCCGACATTTTGAGCATGCACTGTAGAAACGCGTTTCATTTCGGAACGCCAGCGTCCTTGCTCGCCGGGATTCCTATTCGGATCGCCACTGAACACAGCGTGGGACTAGGGGGCAGCAGGGTGCTCAATCGCCTGGCCTACAGGTTGTCAGTCTACACCTGGACGGCAACGGTGGCCGTGTCGGACTACCTGAAGGACGTCATGAACAAGACATGGTCGATTCCGTCTAAGCGGATACAGGTCATTCACAATGGAGTCGATTTTTCCCGCATTCCGGATATGTCCCACCAACAACTTCTCAGGCAGTTACTGAATCTCCCCCACGACGCGTGCATCGTCGGGAACGTCAGTACACTGAGGAAGGAAAAGGGTCTCAAGGAGTTCCTGGATGTCGCAGCCGCTCTTCTTGCCTCGGGGGTGGATGCCCATTTCGTGATTATCGGTGGTGGGGATCTGCTCGACGAACTCCAACAGCATGCGTCTGACGTGGGAGTCCGTGAGAGGACGCACTTCCTCGGCCCCCGCAACGATGCGCCTCAACTGATGGCAGGCTTCGACGTCTTCTTGTGCACGTCCGAGGTGGAGACATTCGGGCTGGCTATTGTCGAAGCTATGTACATGGCAGTGCCTGTGGTGGCCTTCGACGTGGGCAGCCTGCGAGAGGTCGTGGTTGATGGAGAAAACGGATTCATTGTGTCCCGTGGGGATTCCGCCGGGGCTGCCGCCAGAGTCGCGTCATTGCTGATGTCAAAGGAGCTGAGAGAAACGATAGGATTGTCAGCTAGCACAACTGCCGAAGAGAAGTTCTCCGTTCAGAGGATGATCCGCGGCTATGAGAGACTCTTCTTTGGTCGACATCGATCCTTCGGAGTCCAGATTGATGATGAGGCTGCTCACAGTGGAGACCGTGAATGATGCCAGGGAGCACGCCCGTGCAGTGAACGGGTCGCTGATAGCGCACCCGTCTTGTGCACGCGCCTCTCTTGTATGAGAGGGAGGTCAAGCCTGCCAGCTACCCAGGAAGTGAGGAGACCACTTGAAGATACTGATGTGCAATGCCTTCTACTACGAGCGGGGCGGGTCAGAGAGCTACACATTCGCTCTAACCGCTGAAGTTGCGAAGCGGGGACACGAAGTCGTCCCGTTCAGCATGAAACATGAGAGAAACCTGCCTTCCGAGTATGAGAAGTTCTTTGTCAGTAACGTTGATTTCACGGCGTTGGCTGGTGGCTTCAAGTGGGCGAGGAAAATCAGTTCGGCCGGGAGAGTTCTATACTCCGTCGAAGCGAGGAAGAGAGTGGCATCCCTGATCGAGGCCACGAAGCCCGACATAGCTCACGTCCATAACATTGCTCACCATCTGTCTCCTTCGATTCTGCCGGTCATCAAGGCCCATGGAATTCCCATTGTTCAGACTCTGCACGATTACAAGCTCATCTGCCCCAACACCCTGCTGTTCTTCGACGGACATACTTGCGTCAGATGCAAGGGCGGAAAATACTACAGGTCCGTTCTTAGTCGCTGCAAGAAGAACTCAGTGCTGGCGAGCGCGTTGGCGGCCCTCGAGCTTCATGCGCACAGGCTGCTCCGCATTTACGAGAAGAACGTTGACGTCTTCATTTGCTCAAGCAGATTCCTACGGGACACAATGATTGACTTCGGCATCGACCAGCGGAAGCTGGTCCACATTCCTAACTTTGTGGACGTCGAAGCGTACGCGCCTGCCCCCACGCGCCAGGACCACATCGTCTACTTCGGCAGGCTGAGCCTCGAGAAGGGCGTTGACACGCTCATCGACGCAGTGAGGGAGCTGCCGGGTGCCACGCTGTACATAACGGGCGAAGGGCCGCAAAGGGCCGAGCTGGAAGCCCTCGCCGCGGGAGCGGACAACGTGAAGTTTGTGGGGCACGTGGAACAGCGTGTCCTCAGGGAATTAATCGGCGGCGCAATGTTCGTTGTCATCCCCTCACTATGTTATGAAAATGCACCCATGTCGGTCCATGAGGCTTTCGCCCTTGGAGTCGCCGTTGTTGGTTCTCGGATCGGCGGCATACCGGAACTCATAAAGGATGGTGAGACCGGGCTGCTCTTCCGCGCAGGCGACAGCGAAGACCTCAGGGATAAGATTCAGTCAATGCTTGCGGACAAACCGAGAGCGATTGCCATGGGTGCTAAGGCCAGACAAAGAGCAGAGAAAGAGTTCGGGGCCGCTCGACATTATGATGCTGTGATGAGAGTGTACAGAGGCCTTCTCTTGCCACAGAACCCGTCTTGAGCTCGCGACGCCCTTGTGCTATGAAGGTGTTCGGAGGTACTACAAGTTCAAAGTCACGATGGAATGCGCAGTCATAACGACATACCGCTGCAACGCCAGATGCGGCATGTGCAACAGCTGGGCAAATCCGAGCAAGGCTTCGGAGGAGTTCAAGCCTGAGATACTCGAGAAGCTCCCCGGCGGCATGCACCGCCTGAACATCACCGGGGGGGAACCTCTGCTACGAGAGGACATCCTCGAGATCGTCAGGGTCCTGGACACCAAGACCGGACGCCTGGAGATCAGCACGAACGGCTACTTCGTGGACCGGGCCATGGCCGTGGCCGAGCGCTTTCCGCGCACGACTTTCCGCGTCAGCGTCGAGGGTCTCCCGGCGCTGAACGATAAGCTCCGCGGCCTCGAGGGCGGCTTCGACCACGCCATGCGAACCATACTGCGGTTGAAGCGCCTCGGGATCGCGGATGTTGGTTTCGCCATGACCATAAGTGGGGACAATTGCCGGGACCTGCTCGACCTGTACGCACTGGTCGCGGCCATGGACCTGGAATTCGCCAACGCAGTTGTCCACAACTCGTTCTACTTTCACAAGTTTGACAACGAAATCACAAACAAAGAAGAAGTGCAGGAAGTCCTGCTGAGATTCATCGAACAATTGCTCAGTTCCCCGCGCGCCAATCTCAGGAAGAGGGTCAAGGATTGGTTCAGGGCCTACCTGAACCTGGGACTGCTGCGGCACGTCCAGGGACTCGAGCGACCCATTCCGTGCGGAGCGGCAACGGACACGTTCTTTGTGGATCCCTGGGGCCGTGTGCTTGCCTGCAACGGTTCCCCGACCCCCATGATCATGGGCGATCTGACGGCCCAGCCCTTTGAAGACATCTGGAACGGCGAACGAGCCAGGGCCGTGAGAAAGCAGGTCAAAGAATGCGAACAGAACTGCTGGATGACGGGTACTGCGGTCCCGGCCATGCGAGCGAGACCCTGGGTGCCATTGCGGTGGGTCGTGCGAAACAAGATGAGGGTCGCCCGGGGCAGGCCGCTGTCGCTTTGACGGTCCTTCGGGAGTAGCAGTGAAGATAGCGGTACTCGGCACCAAGGGCATACCCGGGCATCACGGCGTAGAGACGGTCGTGGACTCACTGGCGCCGCACCTGGCGTCCAGGGGGCACGACATTACCGTCTACGGGTATGACTCGTATGCGCGGGCGACTGACAGCTATCGCGGGGTGGTGGTGAGAGTGGTTCCGGGAAGCTCGGCGAAGAATCTGGAGATGATTTCACATATGTGGAACGCCTCTCTTGACACTCGCCGGGAATCCTACGACCTGGTGCATATACACAGCGTGGATCCCTGTCTGCTGGCCTGGCTGCCAAAAGCGCGATACGGCGTCGTGGCTACGTCTCACGGCCAGTCCTATCTCAGGGAGAAATGGGGAAGTGCCGCGAAGGCCGTATCCAGACTCGCGGAGCGCTGTTTCATTCGGATACCGGACGCGGTGACTTGCGTGTCAGGGCCGCTGGCTGATTTCTATCAGTCCAAGTATGGAAGGGAGGTCCTGCACATTCCGAACGGCATTGAGCCGAGGGAGGTGCCGGACACATCATTCTTGGGGAAATGGGGAGTCGAACCGCGCAACTATCTGTTCTACTCCGCAGGGCGGATTGAGCGCACCAAGGGCCTGGACGCATTGCTGGAGGCATACAGAAGGCTGAGACTTGAGATTCCTCTTGTGGTGGCCGGGGGTGGGAGAGGGACTGACGTCGAATACTTCGACGAGCTCAAGCGAACCAAGGTGCCCGGGGTGATATTCGCGGGGTTCCTGACCGGCGGCGACTACTTCTCTCTGTATGCGCACGCACGCATCTTCGTTTTTCCGTCAGAATACGAGGCCATGTCAATAGCGCTCTTGGAGGGGCTATCATTTGGCGTGCCAACTGTTTACAGTGACACTCCCGAGAACAAGGCGGTTGCTGACGGCCTTGGGTTTCCTTTTGAAGTCTCCAATGCCGGCTCCCTCGCGGATCAACTGGCCTACGTCCTGGCTCATCCGAGCGAAGCGGACGACGTCGCCCAGAGGGCAAAGATAGTAATAGGGCAAAGACACAATTGGTCTAATATTGCCGAGAAGTACGACGAGGTTTACAGGAGCTTGTGTGCGTGATCCGCTGGATATCTCCCGGCGATCACAGCTGACTTGTGTTCTGCTGATGAGGAAGAATAGATGCGAGTACCATTCATTGACCTGAGAAGGACCAACGACGCCGTCCGCAGCGGCGCGGAACAGATTCTGGATAGAGCGATCTCGGAGTCCATGTTTGTCGGCGGGAGCCTGCTCGACGAGTTCGAGAGTCAGTTCGCGCAATACTGTGGTGTTGGCCATGCCGTCGGCACGAGCTCGGGTACGAGCGCGCTGAGGCTCGCGCTTCAGGCCTGCGGCGTCGGACAGGGCGACGAGGTCATAACCACGCCGAACACCTTCATTGCGACCGCAGAGGCGATCTCGCAGGCCGGTGCGACGCCGGTTTTCGTCGAGGTTGAGGGGAAGACCGGAAACATTGACGTCCGGCTTCTCAAGAAACGGATCACGCCCAAGACCAAGGCAGTGATTCCGGTGCATCTCTACGGCTGCCCGTGTGACATGGCGGGCGTGATGGAGGCTGTCGCCGGCAAGGGCATTGCGGTAGTGGAGGACGCGTGCCAGGCGCACGGGGCAGAGTACCGGGTTGGGAGCGGGTGGGCTCGCGCGGGTTCGCTGGGCAAAGCCGGCTGTTTCAGCTTCTACCCGACCAAGAACCTCGGAGCCTTCGGCGAAGGCGGAATGGTGGTCACCCGCGACGCGGGCGTCGCGGAACGGGTGCGGATGCTGCGCGACCACGGCCAGTCCGAAAAGCATGTTCACGCAGTGGAGGGCTCGAACGAGAGGCTGGATTCGATCCAGGCCGCTTTTCTCAACGTGAAGCTCGCGCACCTGGACGACTGGAACGCGGAAAGGCGCGCTCTGGCCGCGGAATATGATAGACTCCTAGCCGGACTGCCGGTTTCGACGTGCCCGCCCGGGCCTGAGTCGAGGCACGTTTACCACCTTTACGTAATCAAGACTGAGAAGCGGGACGCTCTGCAGGAGTTCCTGAAATCAAAGGGGGTTGGAACCGCCATTCACTATCCCACCCCCATACACTTTCAGCCCGCCTACGCGCACCTGGGGTATCGGAGGGGTGATTTTCCGGTTGCGGAAAGATGGGCAGGAGAGATATTGTCCCTCCCGATGTTCGTCGGCTTGACGGATGAAGAGGTCGGGTACGTGGCTTCGTGCGTGGCAGAGTTCTTCCGAGCACGATGAGCATCGCAGTGCCGCCAGCCCTACAGGAGTGATCCGAATTGTCTTCTACTATGAGGCGCGACGGGGCCAGCCCAATCCCGGTGGCCGCCGGCGGGCAATACCCGAAGGAGTTTGAGGCAGCGCTGTCGAAGCTGGGCCAGTCGGAGCGCGTCAGTGCGCACTTCTCGGGACCCCGCGGGTGGCAGGCCTGGCTGAAGAGACTGCTCGATGTCGTCGGCGCTGCTGCCGGAGGGCTCGTCCTCCTTCCGGTGTTCCTCGCGGTGGCCGTCGGCATCAGGCTCACCTCACCCGGACCAGTTCTCTTTACTCAGAAGAGGATAGGGAAGGGTGGGCGGCAATTCACGTTCTACAAGTTCCGCAGCATGATTGACGGGGACGACGCCCGGCATCGGGAATACTCAGAGGCATTCGTCAGGAACGGCAGCGAGGCCGGGCTGGACGACAGAGGGCGCAAGGTCTACAAGATCACCGACGACCCTCGGGTCACTCGAATTGGCAGGTTCCTGAGACGCATGAGCCTGGACGAGTTTCCGCAGCTCATGAACGTCCTCAAAGGCGAGATGAGCCTGGTGGGGCCGAGGCCGTGCCTGCCGTATGAGTGGGATCTGTACGAGGGCTGGCACAAGGCGCGACTGGGAGCAACCCCCGGCCTGACCGGGCTCTGGCAGGTCACCGGCAGGAGCAACGTGACCTTCAACGACATGGTAATCCTGGACCTTTACTACCTCTACAACTGGTCCTTCCTGTGGGATTTGAAGTTGATTCTGCAGACGATTCCTGTTATCATCTTTGGCAAAGGTGGTCACTGATGGACTTGCTTCAGTGCCTCCCTCTGTCAACAGAGCACCTCGTGTGCGGCCTAGTCTGAGGCCGCCGGGTAAAGCCTGCCGGGACACCAAGTGCTTCTCTCATTTCCCAAATCCTGCCGGAGGAATTGGAGCAGTTGGAAAGAGGTTTTCTCAGTTTCCCGCCGGGTTCTGACGGAAGCGTGGACGTGGCGGTCGTGGGATGCGGCTACTGGGGGCCCAACCTCATCAGGAACCTCGTCGAGAACCGGACCTGCCGCCGCATAGTATGCTGCGACACGGACACCGACAAGCTGGCCAGACTCTCCAAACGTTATCCCAACCTTCTTTACACGTCGGACTACGACGAAGTTCTCAGGGACTCGACCATCGACGCCGTGATGGTCGCCACGCCCGTGTCCACGCACTACGACCTGGCGCGCAGGGCGCTGGCCTCCGGGAAGCACACGTTCATCGAGAAGCCCATGACCGCCACGAGCGAGCAGGCGCTCAAGCTGATGGAGCACGCCGCGGCCGGCCGGCTGACGCTCATGGTCGGACACACGTTTGAATACAGCCCCCCGGTCATCAAGATACGTGAGCTGATAGACGCCAACGAGCTGGGGATGGTCTACTACGTGAGCTCCGTGCGCGTGAACCTGGGCCTCCACCAGAGCGACATAAGCGTTGTGTGGGACCTCGCCCCACACGACCTTTCGATGCTTTTCTACTGGCTCAAGGAGGCGCCCTCGTGCGTGTACGCGATGGGGAAGGCCTACGTGCAGAAGGGCATTCCGGACGTCGCCTTCATCAGCATGGAGTTCGACAGCGGCGTCATCGCCCACGTGCAGGTGAGCTGGCTTTCTCCGAGCAAGCTCCGCAGGACCACCATAGTCGGCAGCGGCAAGATGCTCATCTACGACGACACCGAGCACAGCGAGAAGGTGAAGCTGTTCGACAAGGGAGTGGATTTCAACGAGCCGCAGACGTTCGGCGAGTTCCAACTGAGCTACCGCTCCGGCGACATAGTGTCTCCCAAGCTGGCTACGTATGAGCCGCTGCAGGCCGAGGTCGACCACTTTCTGCACTGCGTCCTCTCGGGCGAGAAGCCGCGGACCGACGGCGTGAGCGGCCTCAGGGTCGTGAGAGTTCTCGAGGCCGTAGAGCGCTCCATGACCAGCGGCTCCACCGTGGAGTGCGGACTGCCCGAGCTCATCGGTTAGGCCTTTCTGCGGGGTTTCCGTTTCGCGCCTTGAAGCCGCCCCCCTGTCCGCCAAGTCTCCGTGTGCGCCGGTCTTTCGCGCCCTTTCTCTCTTGTCTTTCCCGCCGCTTTGCTGTTACATACTTGAGTCCTCGTCAATGTGCATCTGGACTGCGCGTGAATAACACCGTCAGGAGTCGCGAAGATGAAAACTGCCCGGAAGAGTAGTGTCCTCGGCGCGAATACCCTTTTTGCCAACGTGTCGCTGGGCAAAGACTGTGTGCTGGAGCCGCCCGTAATCATCGGAAAGCCCCCCAGAGGGAAGGGAGACGGCGAGCTCGAGACGGTCCTCGGGAACGATTGTATCGTGCGTTCCTTCACGACGATCTACGCCGGAACCCGAATAGGAAACGGTTTTCAGACCGGACACGGCGCCATGATAAGAGAGGGGAACGTCATAGGCGACAACTGCTCGGTGGGCACCAACGCCGTCTTGGAGTTCGACAACAGGATAGGTAGCTTCGTGCGTATACACAGCGGCGCTTTCCTCGAGATGGTGACAGTGGAGGACTACGTTTTCATCGGGCCCAACGTCGTGTTCACGGATGACCCGCACCCGATGGGCTGCCCCAGGTTCAGGGACTGCGTGAAGGGGGCGACCGTGAGACAGTACGCCAGGATTGGCGCGAACAGCACCATACTGCCCGGCGTGGTCATCGGCAGGAACGCCCTCGTGGGCGCGGGCTCGGTCGTGTCCAAGGACGTCGGTGAGGGGCTGGTCGTGGCTGGCGTGCCGGCAAAGGCGGTCGGCAAAGTGAGCGAGCTCAAATGCAGGATGGGTTTCTTCGACCGAGTGTACGGCTGGGAGCCCTACGAGAAGGGAGGGCGGCCATGAACGAGCGGCGGCACCGTCTGGCTGCGTGTTTGGCGCTGGCCGGAGTCCTGGCATGTGCCTTCATCGGTCTGACCTCCAGGCCCGCGGTCTCTTCCACCATAAGCAACATTCCGACCGACACCCGCATTCAGTCCTACGTCGACGAGCTGGCCAGGCGCGGCCTCTTGAGGGTGACGGGGTTCTTCTTTTCGGTCCGCCCGTATTCCCGCGATAGGGTGTGCGATGCGATTTACGTTCTTGACGAGGCCGTCAAGGACGGCAAGACACGGCTATCCGCGCACGAGGCCTGGCTGCTGGAGCGCTTGAAGGAGGAATTCCTGGTCGTATGCGAGAACTCCTCTGCCCCTGGCGTCGTCGAGACCGGAGCAGAGCTGGAGGTGGTCGGCCTCGCGTCCGACGGCGAGCTCACCGGCACGGTGGACGTGGCTGACGGCGGTGGGGAAGTCAAGGCCGACGAGTCGGACGAGTCCTTCCGCGGCATCGGGTCGGGCTGGGTACAGGTGTCGATGTTCCGCAATGTAGGCCTGTCCCATCGTTTCAGGGTGGACAGTAAGATAGAGGGCGACGGGAGCTTCCTAGGAAAACCCTGGCGCAGTGATGCCGGAGGATACACGGCCAATGGCTACCTGGAGTGGGCCTGGGGCCCGCTGGAGCTGCTTTTCGGCAGGGACAAGCTCAATTGGGGACCCGGCAGCAGCGGCTCTCTCATACTGTCCGACGCCGCGCCTCCGCTCGACATGCTGAACGTGACGCTGGATTTCGG